>CAYWFB010000016.1:0-27332 GCA_964457415.1 uncultured Eubacteriales bacterium
AGCTTCGCTCAGTTATATTTGCTTCGCAAGTGATATTGCCCTTCGGGCAGTTAAGTGCGAATATAATATCACTTTTGCGCAAGCAAAAATATCACTATGCCGCAAGGCATAATATCACTCTGTGCAAAGCACAGAATATCACTAACGCTGAACATTCTGTCCATTAATGGTTGAAAATGAAAAAATTAAGTATTATAATAGTAAAGATAAATATTTTGTGTTATACATACGGAGGTTATTTATGAGAAACATTAAAGTTATCAACAGCGGTTGGCTTTTTTCAAAGGAAGCAAAGTCCGCCCCCACAGCACTTCCAACTGACTGGACTGCTCTTGATTTACCGTACACATGGAACGGCAAGGACGGTCAGGACGGCGGAAATGACTATTACAGAGGCACTTGCTACTTTGCAAAGTCAATTAAAGCAGATGAACTCCCCGAGGGCGCAGTTAAATATCTTCAGTTTGACGGCGTTAACTCCTCTTGTGTAGTTTTCTGGAACGGCAAAGAAATCACAAAGCATGACGGCGGTTATTCAACATTCCGCGTAAAGCTTGAAGATGTTAAGGATGAAAATCTTCTTGTTGTTGCAGTTGACAACTCTGCAAATGAGAGAGTTTATCCACAGAATGCAGACTTTACATTCTACGGCGGTATTTACCGTGATGTAAGCGTTGTGGCAGTTCCCGAAAATCACTTTGACCTTGATTACTACGGCTCACCCTCGATTATGGTTACTCCCAAAATCAATGGTGCAGACGCAATTGTTGAAATCAAGACGTTTATTAAAGATGATGACGATTGCAAGGTTCGTTATGAAATTCTTGCTGACGGTGAAGTTATTGCAACTGCCGAGGGCGAAGAGGATGATAAGGTTGAAATTGAAATCAAGAATGTTCACCTTTGGGATGGTTTAAAAGACCCCTATCTTTACACAGCAAAGGCAACTCTTATTGAAAACGGAGAAGAAATTGACACAGTTTCAACTCGTTTCGGTTGCCGTACATTCAAGATTGACCCCGAAAAAGGCTTTATCCTTAATGGTAGAGAATACCCCCTCCGCGGTGTATCTCGTCATCAGGACAGACCCGACGTTGGAAACGCACTTACTCCCGAAATGCACAAAGAAGACCTTGAATTAATTCTCGAAATGGGTGCAAACACAATCCGTCTTGCACACTATCAGCATTCACAGGTTTTCTATGACCTTTGCGACGAGGCAGGTCTTGTGCTTTGGGCTGAAATTCCATATATTTCAAGCCACATGAAAGACGGTTATGACAACACAATTTCACAGATGAAAGAGCTTGTTGTTCAGAATTACAACCATCCATCAATTGTAGTTTGGGGACTTTCAAACGAAATTACTATTGCAGGTTCAACACCCGACCTTATTAAGAATCACCACGACCTTAACGACCTTGTACATAAGATGGATAAAACACGTCTTACCACAATCGCATCAGTTTCAATGTGCTCTCCCGATGATGAATATGTACATATTTCTGATGTACTTTCATACAACCACTATTTCGGCTGGTATGGCGGAAGCACCGATATGAACGGACCTTGGTTTGATGATTTCCACAAGAAATATCCCAACAAGCCAATCGGTATCAGTGAATACGGTTGTGAGGCTCTTGACTGGCACACATCAACTCCAACACAGGGTGATTATACTGAAGAATATCAGGCATATTACCACGAAGAACTCATCAAGCAGATTGCTGACAGACCTTATCTCTGGGCAACTCACGTTTGGAATATGTTCGACTTCGCTGCTGACGCTCGTGCAGAGGGTGGCGAAAACGGTATGAACCACAAGGGTCTTGTAACATTCGACAGAAAATATAAGAAAGACTCTTTCTACGCATATCAGGCATGGCTTTCAGATAAACCAATGGTTCACCTTTGCGGTAAGAGATATATCGACCGTGTTGAAGATGTAACAAAGGTTACAGTTTATTCAAACTGCGATGAGGTTGAGCTTTTCGCAAATGGCGTAAGTGTTGGTAAGCAGACAAAGGGCAAATATCCTTTCTTCTATTTCGATGTTAAGAACGAGGGCACAACAGAACTCAAAGTTGTTGCAGGCGACCTCGAGGATAGCGGAAAAATCAACAAGGTTGACACTCCCAACGAAGCTTATATTATGAAAGAAGAGGGTCAGGTTATTAACTGGTTTGAAATCAGCACTCCTGACGGATATTTCTCAATCAACAACACAATCGGCGATATTATGAGCACCTTTAAGGGTAAGCTTGCAATGCTCAAATTCCTTCTTATGCTCAAGAATTCTATGGGCGGCAGTAAGGATGAAAACGGCGAAGAGAAAAAAGGCGGTGGCGTAATCGCAGGCTTTAAGATTACACCGGCAATGCTTAAGAATGTTTATGGTATGGCAAAGGGCTTTACTGTTAAGCGTGTATTCTCAATGCTTGGCGGCTCATTTACAAAAGAACAAATTCTTGAAGTTAACGCCGCACTCAACAAAGTTAAAATGCCGAAGAAATAAAAAACCTAAATTGTAACAAAAAACAGTTGGGCGGGGTCTTGACCCCGCCTTTTTATGTCTAATTATATTTTCCATTTATCCTTACCAAAATTTTCACCAAACTAAATTTTTTATAAATATTTTCCAACTTTTATCGTCTTTGTAAGATTTCATTTTATCACCTCAAATTATTTGTAAAGGAACAATAGTTCCTTTTTGCGTTAGCCCATTATGGGTTCGATATTGTTTTAGTCCTTTAAGGGCTAAAAGTCAATAGCCCAAAAAGAACTATTTATAATATAAGTCGGTGATAATATGAAATATAATGAAAGAATACGGAGTCTGCGAGAAGATTCAGATATGACACAAACAGATATAGCAAAACTATTTGACATAGGACAAAAAACAGTATCAAATTGGGAAAGCGGAAGAAATGAACCCCCATATGATATTTTAATAAAATATGCTCGTTATTTTAATGTAACAACAGATTACATATTAGGAGTAACCGACACGCCATAATAGAAACAAAAACGGCTCCACCTTTGAGGGGGAGCTGTCGTTTTTGCTTGCAAAAATGACTGAGGGGGGTATTTGCCCCCTTCCGTCGGCTTCGCCGCCACCTTCCCCTCGTCGGGGGAAGGTTATTTTTATTTAACCTTTAACGTTTTCAAATACTCTTTCTGCTCTTTTGTTATTCTATAACTTTCAACTGCTTTTTGAATTGACTTGTTATGAGTCCATTTGTCGAGAAGCTTATTTTCAATATATGGCAAGGTTTTATCCCACTGCTTTGCAAGAGCCGTTGCAAAATACCAGGCAATCATCATATTTATGTAATATTCCTGTGATTTCACGCTTGCTACAAGCTTTAAATAATTTTCATCAAATTCTTCATCAAGATAAAGCTTCATAAGCATACCAATTGCAAAACGGACTTCGTATGTATAGTCAGAAACTAACCATTCATTGATTTTGGGCAACAATCTGTCTGTATTTTTCTTGAAAACCTTGGGCGTCATCGTGTCGCAGGTCCCCCAATTATCAACATACGGAAGAAATTTATCTAAAGCTGAAATACACTCATCAAAATCCGTGATTTGCTCAATTAAAAATGCGTGAATATTATCTTCTTCATAATATTTATGGGGCAGAATTTCAAGAAAAGCCTTTGTTTCGTTAGTTTTGCCGAATTCCTTTGCAAATTTGCGAAGCTGGGGCGTTCTTACACCTATGATTTTTTCTTTATCCACCGTGGGCATCAGCTTTGCCGAAAAATCACGATAGACTAAGTCTTGCATCTCAAAAAGTCGGGCTTGTACTGTTTTTGCTATATCATTCATAAAATCACCTTGTATCATACTGAAAAAATAATATCATATTTTTTCATCATCATACAATACAAAATATTAAAATTTTATTACATTATCGCCCAAATAATTGACAAAAATAAATGTAAAAGTTATCCTTATTATAGATAAACTTTAACTATGAAAAGAGGTGCGCAAATGGATAATCTTGAATATATTATGCGGTATGTTCTCTGTTTTCTTGCCATTGCAGTTATTGCAAACTGCGTGTGGTCGCTTATCCGTCTGCGCCCCGAAAAAAAGGTGTATGCGGTGCTTGTTAATATGGCGAATAACGAGCAACATCCCATCACCTGCTACGAAACCTCAGTGGGCAGAAGTAAATCCTGCGATGTTGTATTCTCAAACTCCACCGTATCCCGTTCCCACGCAGTTGTGGCACTTCGTAAAGACGGATTTTATGTATTCGACACAGAATCTAAAACGGGGGTTTACTTAAACGGTGAAAAAATCGAGAAAAACGCCAAGCTTTCTGACGGCGATGTGATTGCATTCGGCACGGCGATTATGAAATTCTATATGGGCAGTGAGGCAGATAAGGATATTTCTCACAAAAAAGAAAAGCCCGTACTCCGCCCTCGACTTGTAAATATTGTTGACGGTGTTGAATTCGACCTTGACGGTGATTATGTTACAATCGGCAGAGAGACAGGCAGTAATATTGAGATTTCTGCGCCATATATTTCGCGCCATCAGGCAGAACTGACACTTCGTCGCAACAAATGGTGCATTGAGGATTTCGGCACCGTTACAAAAACCACCCTCAACGGTGAACCCGTTTATTCAATTACTCCCCTTGCAGACGGCGATGTTATAAAAATGGGTGATTTCGCATTTTTGTATGAGGAAACCTAGACTGTGCGTTGCAAGACGCATATCGCAATCGAGCAACGCGAGATTATATCGTAATTGTGTAACAATTATATCGCGTACTTGCACATATCGCGAAATGGCGATATACAAGCTGACGCTTGTGCGATATATACTTCGTATGCGATATAAATTGCTATCGCAATTTGCGAGATATTTACTTTGTAAATACTTTTTTAGAAAGTAGGTGATATTATGCTTAAGAAAACAAAGAACGTAAACCTTGTAATAATGCTTTTTGTTATTACCCTTTTTCAGCTCACCTGTTTATTTACACTCATTTCAAAATCTGCTGAAGAATTCAGACTCAGCATAATACTCACCTTTGGAATTTACATTTTTGTTGAATATCTTTATTTCATTATTGCGGGTTTAGGTCTTAAAAGAAAAGGCTTTGAGGTTGAATTGATTGCATTTTTACTTACCTCAATCGGACTTTCAATCACCGCAAGCGTTTATCCCGACAAGGCAATCAAGCAACTCTTCGCAGTACTTATAGGTATTGGTGGCTTTGTTTTTCTGCAATGGCTTTTGCGCGACCTTAAACGCGTTATGGCTTTGCGAATTCCCGCGGCAATAATCGGCGTTGGTGCTTTAGTGTTTACCCTTGCCTTTGCCTCTTTTACAAACGGCGCAAAAAACTGGCTTTATATAGGCGGAATGTCAATTCAGCCCTCCGAAATCGTAAAAGCAATCTTTATTTTTGTGGGTGCGGCGACCCTTGAAAAACTACAATCAAACAAAAGCTTGACTAAATATATTATTTTCGCCTTTGCCTGCGTGGGCTCACTTTTCTTGATGTCCGATTTCGGCACGGCGCTCATATTCTTCTTTACCTTTATTGTGATTTCATTTATGCGCTCGGGCGATATACGAACATTGTTCCTCGTTTGCACCGTTGTGCTTATGGGCGGACTTTTAGTGTTGTTATTCAGACCATACGTTGCAAACCGCTTTGCCGCCTACGGTCATGTGTGGGAATATTTCGACACCTCGGGCTATCAGCAGACGAGAACCATGATTTACTCTGCAAGCGGCGGTCTTTTCGGTGTTGGGCTTGGCAACGGCAAGCTCCGTAATATTTTTGCAGCTACCGAGGATTTAGTTTTTGGTGTGGTATGTGAAGAATTCGGCATGATTATGGCGGGAGCAATTCTGCTTTCTTATGTGGCGTTGCTTGTTTATTCAATCCGCCATTCAAAATATGCCCGTTCATCATTTTATGCCATTGCGGCTTGTGCCGCAGCGGCACTTATGCTATTTCAGGCGGCGCTCAATGTGTTCGGTGTCAATGATATTCTGCCAATGACCGGCGTTACTCTGCCGTTTATAAGCCGAGGCGGTTCAAGTGTTATTGCCTGCTGGTTGCTTTTGGCATTCATCAAGGCAGTTGACCGAAGCACTTACAGATTTGGAGGTGTTCGTCAATGAAGTCCATTTCAAGAAGAGCCCTCACCCTCTATTTACTGATAATTTTATTCCTTGCGGGCGGTGCTTTGCTTTATTTCAATCTTATTTCAAACGCTGACAATTGGGCAATGAACCGTGCAAATCAGCATTTGTATTTCTCGGGAAATCTTGCAACCGCAGGTGATATCAAAGACACCAACGGCGAAATTCTGGTAACTACCGAGGACGGCGTTCGCGTTTATAACGATAATATAAATATCCGAAAGGCTGTTCTTCATACAGTTGGCGATTCTGCGGGCTATATTGCAAGCGGAATTCAGACCTCTTTCAAGGATGAATTGACGGGCTACACTCTCACCGACGGCGTTTATAATCTCAAACGCTACGGCAAGGGCAACGATATAACGCTTACTCTCAATGCCGATGTTTGTGAGGCGGCATATAAGGCTCTCAATACTAAAAAGGGTACCGTTGCGGTTATGAATTATAAAACAGGTGAGCTTATTTGCATTGTTTCAAATCCCACATACGATATTCTCAACAAGCCCGATGACATCAACACAGACACCAGCGGAAAATATGACGGAATTTATATGAACCGCTTTTTCTCGGGACTTTACACCCCGGGTTCAACCTTTAAGGTGATTACCTCTGCCTGTGCCATTGAAAATATCCCCGATATTTATGACCGCACCTTTGAATGCAAGGGTAAGGTGCAAATCGGCGAGGGTTATGTAATCTGCAACGGTACTCACGGTAAAATTGGTTTTGAGAAAGCTCTCAATAAATCCTGCAATGTGGCTTTTGCATTGATTGCCGACGAATTGGGCGCAGAAAAGCTTACCGCAACCGCAGAACGACTTGGGTTTAATTCAACAGAACGTATGACAGTCAGCGGAAAAATCAAGGCATCAACAAGCAAAATAAATCTTACCGAAGCAAAAGCTCTCGACATTGGTTGGGCGGGAATTGGTCAGTACACCACACTTATAAATCCTTGCCAGATGCTCACAATGATTTCGGCAATTGCCAATGGTGGTACTGCAATGCAACCATATCTTGTGGAAGAAATCACAACTCCCGAGGGGAAGAGCGATTTCACGGCTAAAACCGCGGTACTCGGCGAATATTTCACCACAGATACGGCACAGAAGCTTGACGAAATGCTCCGCTCAAATGTTACAAATCAGTACGGCGACAGTTATTTCCCGAAAATGAAGATGTGCGGAAAAACGGGTACGGCAGAAATCAGCGATAATGAAGACGCAAAGCCCAACGCATTGTTTGTGGGCTATTCACAGCTCGACGAAATGCCATTTGCCATTATTGTTGTGGTTGAGGATACCACCTCGGCAATAAGCAGTGCCGTGCCGATTGCATCAAAGGTTATGAAAGAAGTTAAAAGTGAATATGTGCAATAAAAAAGACGGCAATGCCGTCTTTTTAAATTCGTAATTTGAAATTCGTAATGCGTAATTATTTCTTCTTGCTTGGCAATTCGCTTACAAGTGTTGACCCGAGCACTAACACCGCGCCGATTATACCGAAAATGCTCATTTCTTCTTTCAGAATAAGCGCCGACAAAATTATAGCTACTACGGGGTCAATATAGCTAAAAATTGCCACAGTCTGTGTGTGAAGCTTCTCGATTGTGCCGAAATATAACGCATAAGAAAAGCCCGTGTGCACAACACCCACAACAAGAAGCATTATAACAACAATCGGCGTAACCACTACATGTGAATTGTCTTCAACGAGAATAGAATATGGAACAAGAACAGTTGCCGCACTAATAAGCTGAACTATTGTTTTGTCATAAATTGGCACATTTTCAATCTTCTTGTTAAGCACAATAACCGAAGCGTAAAAAGCCGCCGCACCAAGACCTAAAAATACGCCTTTGAATTCCGATGCACCCGAAAAACCTGTTTCTATTACACCCGAAACCATAACAACACCCACAAGGGCAACAAGCACGCATACCGCTTTTTTAAAGGTAATTCTTTCTTTGAAAAGAAATGGTGAGGCAATAATAACAAAAACAGGCGCCATATAATAACAAAGCGTTGCAGTTGCAACCGTTGTATATTGATATGACTCAAAAAGTAAAATCCAGTTTATACCGATAAATATTCCCGACAGACAAAGCAAAAGCCAATTGTTTTTTATTGCCTTAAACGAGATTTTGTCTTTTTTGATGAATATAAGCAAAATCAGAAACAACGCACCGATGTAACCCCTTGAAATTGCAAGAAGCCCCGATGACAACGGCACATATTTTCTGAAAATCCCGATTGTACCGAATATGAACATTGAAAGAATCAAACTGAATTTTGATTTGTTTGCGCTATTCATAATAACCTCGAAAAATTTGATGAGAGTATTATATAACATTATATTTAATTTTGCAATATTAATTGGAAGTCCGTCTATACATTTTAAATTTCATTTTCTTGAAAACGCACAAAAAATTTTGAACCAGCGCCTTTTCCAATCATAACATTTTTTTGTGCCTTTGCTAATCGATTCAATATTCTAAATGCTTGTGATTTTGTAACATGAAGCAACTCAACAACGTCCGCTCTTCTTACATCACCTTGGTTACGCAACAATTCTAAAACTAGTTCATATAAAAAACACCTGCTACTTTTGAGGTAACAAGTGTGTAAAAACAGATTTAGATTTGCAATGTATGAATGTATATATGTAAAGTATTCAAAAACTGTTGAGTATTTCATTTACAGAAGGTATAATTACAACTGTAGCTACAGAGAGGTGTTTCTATTGAAAATAAGATTAAATATCAATGATGAAGATTACGAAATAATTGAAAAAGAACTGCACAAACACGGGATAGAAACTGATGATGCAGCAGATTTGGTTTTAAGCAAAGTAAATGGTTTTGCTGAAAAACTAATTGTAAAAGATAAAGCAACAAACGAGCGGGTTATTTTATCTTGTGATGATATTGTTTTACTTGAATCTTACGGTCACTTAATTGATGTCCGCACAAAAGATAACGTTTATTATGTAAACGAGAGACTGTATAGAATTTTTGAGCAACTTGATAAAATGAAATTTTTGCGTATAAGCAACAGTGTAATAGTTTCAAAAAACCAAATTATGAAAATCACACCGACACTTTCAATGAAGTTTATCTTAACTTTATCTGATAATAGCCGTGTTGATGTAACACGAACTTACTATCAGTCTTTTAAAGAAACTATCGGCATTTAACAAGGAGGTAAAGACATGAATTTAGCGTTGTATATAACAATAACAACGGTTATTGTATTGCTTTTATGTTTAAGTGTGTTTGTCTATTTTCAGATCTATAAAAAAAATATCAATAAAGCTTTAAATGATAAAGCAGGAAAACCTAAACATATGATTGAACCTTATAAAATTGTTTTTGTATTGGTCGTCTTTTTTGTATCTCTCGGAATCACTTTCACAAGTGTTGCGGGTTTTATGTATTCAAAAGACTATTTTGAATATGAAAAAAACACCACCGAAAATATGGCTGGTCGTACTATATATGTTGACTACAGCTTCGAGAATGTTAATTTACATCGTGTCAATTCAGCAGATACAGTAAGAATTGAACAGATTATTACGCAAAAATATCCGGGCAGAAATATTGATATTATTCCTGTATATACTTTTTCTTCAGGTGTCTATCTTGAAGATAAACGAGTGAATGTGTATGCTATACCCAAAGAATTCTGTTCTTTCTTAGGTTTAACAGAAATGCAAAATGATACTGCTTATTTTTATAATGAAGAAATCAGTCAGGCGAATTTTGAAATCTGCGTAACAAAAATTGTTGAAAACGGATTTGTATCGGACAAACTCGAAAAACTGACTTTTGAAGCAAAAAACGGAGCTTCTGATAAATCACTTGTTTCAATTATTGAAAAAGAAAATATGACACCAAGCATGAAAGAAGACCCGATATGCTTTGTTACTTTGAATTCATTTTTCAAAATGGCTTCGATAATGCTTGAAACAGATATAAAAAATGAAGCGGATTTAGATAAATATAGTGAGCTTGCCACTCTTAAAGGTATCTATATTTGTTGTGACAAATTGAGTCTTGTTAATTCCGTATCTTCAACATTGGTACAACAAAACTACAATGCACACACACCAATAGACACCTTTGGAAGTTTTGAAAAAGTTTTACCAAACATTTTCTTAGTCTTTATACTTTCTTCTGCGGGCCTTGTGTTGATTTCTTCTGTAAATATTTATCTTACGATACGAACAATAAAACGAATCAAAAATAAAGACGACTGACATTTCACACCTGCTCTCCTCGTCAATGTCATTAAGTTAATGACAAAACAAGAAAAGTAAAAAAGACTGTTAAAAACAAAAGGATTATGCTATTCTGTAAGTGAAGCTGACAGCGTGTTTAATTGATGCGTTACGAGGTCGTGTTCTACCGGGGCGAATTGGTGAAACATACCTTAGAATGATAGCTTCAACATCGGGTGGAGACACATTGCCGAGAAAAAGTTGTCTGCAAATATGTACAGCGACAGAAAAGTTTGCTTTGTAAGCATATTTTGTGTCGGATTTTTGAATTCTATTGTTAAATTTTCACAAAAATCTACATGCGACATTAAAACACCTTCCTTTTTGTTAATAATAACACCCGGTTTGCGTTTTTGTTGCTTTAAAAAACATGAAAATCCGCCGTAGTTATAATCTAACCACAGCGGATTGCTTTTTTATTTAATTTATTTCAATTCCTGCTCCAAATTTTTAAAATCATCAGTATTAAAAAAATCAATTATTGAAATATCTAATCCATCACACAGCTTTTTAATAGTAACAATACCGGGATTTTTACTTTCTCCATTCAATATGCTTTTTATAGTTGATTGCGACACCCCTGCCATATAACTCAATGCATTTGGAGTGATTTTCCTCTCTTTGCACAGCTCATATATTCTCTTTACAACCAAATCGTAGATACTCATTTTTTACCTCATCATATAAAACTATGATATGATGATATATCACTAATTATTCGCTTGTTAGTGATTTTTCACTACTTTTCTTCTTTTTTCTATTGACTTTTATGGTTACGTGTTTTAAAATAGTGATATATCACTAATAAAGGGGATTTAAATTATGTTTTGTAGTAACTGCGGTAAGCAATTAAATGACACACAAAAATTTTGCCAATATTGCGGAACAGAAAATTTGGCGAGTTCCAATACACAAATTATTGAGCAAACTTATAATCCTATGATTATAAATGAACAAGCCCAAAACCATTCTTTCAACCGTGATGTTCTTAATAATTATTTGTACAATGTTCGTGTGCTTGAGGTTGCAAAAAGTAATTTATTGAAACTTAAAGATGATACATTATGTAGAATTGAAGGTCTTGGAATACCACAATTTTACAATGGCGCTTTCGGGTATAACAACACAAATTGGTCTGCTTTTGACGGTAAAGGGTTAGGAGCCGTTTGGGTATTTGCCGCTTTCATATTCTTCGGAATATGGATTGTCGGTGCAATAATATGTTGGATTTTTGAATGTGAATTTACATTTTTTGGAATTTTGATGGCACTTACTGTTATTCTTGCCATTATTGGTTCAGTATGGTATGTTTACGATAGTGGTAAAGAAGATGACGAACACACTCAACTTATGAAAGAAGATGATAAAAGAGTTAAAATAGAGAATACAGAAAGAGAGCGTTTAATTTCAGAAGAAATTCCAAACATCGAAAATGAAATAGAAACAGTAGAAAGAATGTTAATCGAAGCTTACTCAATCAACATTATTCCGCTGAAATTCAGAAATATATATGCCGCATATTTTTTATATGACTACATATCTACCTCAACAGCAACCTTAAACGAAGCATTATTTGCGTGTGATTTAAATACAATCCAGGAAAAACTTGACACAATCATTGAGCAACAGCAAGAAATCATAATGGAACTTGCTTATTCAAATGCATTAAATCAGCAAGTAATTCAACAAAATGAGCAGATATTGCAACACGCCATAGCGACCGAAAACAATACCGCCCTCGCCGCACAATACAGCAAGGTTGCGGCAACAAATACAGGTGTTACTGCATATATTCAGACATGTGAATATTTACGTCGATAAAACATTTAATCCGTCATCAAAGGTGGCGGATTTTTATATATACAAAATGTGGACAGAACGGGAGTTCTGTTCCCTACGCGATATTGCGGGACGATGTGGGCATCGTCCCCTACTTTTTTCTATTGTAATTTGGTTGAAAATATGATAAAATAACTTAATAATATTTATTTTCTTGGAGTTTTGGCTATGATGAAGATTTCACCATCAATTCTTTCTTGTGATTACGGTAAAATTGCAGAGGAATTAAAAGATATGGAGGCCTGCGGTGCTGACTATATGCACATTGATGTTATGGATGGTCATTTTGTACCCAACATCACTCTCGGCGCGCCCGTTGTTAAGTGCATCAAAAAGGCAACTACTGTCCCCTTTGACGTGCATCTTATGATTAGCGAGCCACTTAAATACATTGATGACTTTGCCGCGGCAGGTGCCGATATTATCACATTCCATACTGAATGCAACTCACCCATAGACGAAACTATCGACAAAATTCTTTCTCACGGAATTAAGGCTTCACTCACCGTTAAGCCCGCAACACCCGTTGAGGAAATTCTTCCATACTTAGACAAGCTTTCAATGGTGCTTATTATGACCGTTGAGCCCGGCTTTGGCGGACAAAGCTTTATGGAAGATATGATGCCCAAAGTTGCACGCCTCCGTGAAGAAATCGGCCGTCGCAGACTTGACTGTGAAATCGAGGTTGACGGCGGAATTAACGAAAAAACAATCGCCATCGCCGCAAAAGCAGGCGCAGATGTTTTCGTTTCGGGCAACGCAATATTCTCAAGCCCCGACCGCAAGGCTGCAATTGAGAAATTCAAGGCTATTGCAGAAGAGAATTACTGCAAATAAACCATTCCCAAATCTTCGGCATATTCAGAAAGGCGATATGTATCAACAGTTGAGCGTTTGCCGTATTCACCCATAAGTCTTATGGCTTTCGGCAAATCCGCGGGTATAGACAAAAAATAACTGTTATTCATTTTATACGCCTTGCATTTGCCGTTGTTACCCTCTGTTTTTCTGGCAACAGAAATAAAATCCAGCAGATTATCAAGCTTTTCGGTCTCGAAAACGCAAAATTGCTCTTTTTTCACTCTGTACCGCGTCTTTTTCTCGGTAAAGGTGAGAATAAAAAAGCAACCTCCGCTTGGCACGGGCAAGGCTTCAACAATCACATTTTCGCCCTTTTCAAATCTTTCTGCCACATCGGTACGGCTTAAAATACTTTTGATTGCCGTGCGGGCTGTTTTTTCATCATTCTCTATATTTTCGTATGTAATGTGGTATCTCTCCATTTCTTCGAGGGACAGTTCAATTAACATCATATTATCGTTTAGCGCTTCATAAATCATTTTGATTACCTCCGCTGATAAAAATTATATCTTATTTCATCATATTACGCGGACGGGCAATGTGCAATAAATAAATATTGGAAAAGCGAGGAATCTAAATTGACAAATTCAGCAACACAACAGAATAAAACTGAATTTATGGCTCTTCGCCGCATTATGACAGATTACTCCATAATGCTCTCTGCCCCCATAATTGTAGGTATGTTTAGTTACGGAGTGAGAGTGCTTGTTTCTGTATTTTTAGGGGTGCTCACCTGTGCCTTATGCGGTAAGGTTGCCGAGAAAATTCTCAAGGTAAAATTCCCCTTGAGAGATTTTTCACCTTTCTTTTTAGGTGCCTGCACCGCGCTTATGTTACCTGCAACTGCACCCTGGTGGCTTATAGTTTCTGCCTCTGCCTTTGCAATGGTGGTTTGCGTTGTGCCCTTTGGCTCGGCTAACGATGCACCTTTTGTTCCTCCCGCAGCGGCATTCTGCTTTGCCGCACTTTGTTGGAAAGACCTTGTTTTTGATTATGGGGAAACGGGCAATTCCGTAACAATGCTTTTAAGCCAAGGTAATTCTATTGGTGAAAATATCGCCGCCGTACTCGAGGTGCTTGTTGGCAATGTTCCCTCTGCAATAGGTACGGGCTCTGCGCTTGCTCTTTTCGGTGCGTTGATTTTTCTTGTTATCCGCCGACCAAAAGACAGTATTTCTTCACTTACATTTATTCTTGCGATAGTAGTTATGGCGCTTCTTTTCCCAAGAGTTGGCACGGGCAGATTTATCTCGCTCATTATGGAGCTTTGCGGTGGTATGGTTCTTTTTTCAGCCGTATTCTTCATGTCATATCCCTCAATTTTACCCACCGGACTTATGCCACGCGCAGTCTGGGGATTTGTCAGCGGTATTATTTGTATGCTCATCCGTTACGTTGGTACTTTTGAAGAAACTGCGGTTTTTGGTATTCTTATTGCCTGCGCAATCGCTGATTTCTTTGACAAGCTTCCTCTCACCAAAAAAGAGAAAAAGCTTCTCATAAAAGAAGAGGAATTTATTGAAAATCCCGTACCCACAGTTGTTCCTGACGAGGTGTTGAGTGAAATCCCCGATATTTCAGAGGAAGAAATTATAGAACAGACTGAAGAAACGGGAGAGGAAATCACAGAAGCTCCTGTTCAGGAAAGCGAAAGTCTTGAAGATATTATTTCAGAAGAAAATGATGTTACCGTTGAAGATTCTCCCTTTATAGCAGGAGGTGACGGCGATGAGTGATAAAAAATCAGTTCTTAAAAACATCCGTAGCAGTGCCCTCATTAAAAACCCCTTACTTTTTGAGGCAATCGGACTTTGTCCTGTTGTGGCAATCGCAACCTCATTAAATACTGCTCTGTTTTTAGCAGTGTTAACTGCCATTGAAATGGTGGTTTGCGAGGTGCTGGCGTCGCTACTTCTCAAAAACGTCCGCCGTTATTGGCGAGTTGCCCTTTATGTGCTTTTCGGTGTAGGAATAATCTTCCCCATCACATATATTACCAACAGATTTTTCCCACAAATCTCAATTAACCTCGGTGTTTATCTGCCACTTATGGCGGTTAACTCTCTCATTGCTCTCCATTGTGAACGAGTAGCAGTTAAGAGAAATGTAAAAGACAGCCTTATCGACGCA
This sequence comes from uncultured Eubacteriales bacterium, assembly GCA_964457415.1. Taxonomy (GTDB): domain Bacteria; phylum Bacillota; class Clostridia; order Oscillospirales; family Acutalibacteraceae; genus Fimenecus. The sequence goes on from CAYWFB010000016.1 coordinate 15,295, forward strand.
CTTTCTGCATCAATAAGCTACGGCGTAGTTGCAATTCTTGTGGGTGTAAGCCGTGAAATTCTTGCAAATGGCACGATTATGGGAATCGAGCTTAATATACCCGTTAAATTTCCCGCTCTTGCAATGCCTTTTGGCGCGCTGATTATTTTAGGCTTTATGGCGGCAATTCTCAAGGGCTTTATAGGTAAAAAGTATCCCGAGGCAAATCCCGACAAGGCTTTTGATACCTCTGAAATCCGCCGTTCACTTCGTGCTTCACTCAGCGAGCTTATGAATGACGAATTCAACCCCTACGGCGAAGAAAATGAAACTGACTCAGCGTTTGTTCGCGTTAAAAAGGAAAAGGCTGAAAAGAATAGAAAGCCTAAGCCCGAAAAAACTAAAAAAGAAAAACCAAAGAAAGAGAAAAAGTCGAAAATACAGGCTAACGAAACTACTCCTCGCCGTACAACACGTAACGAAAACAAGGGTGAGCGCACATATCTTGACGATTTCTCTGATATGCTTTCAGAGCTTGAAGATTACAAGAGTCGAAACGAAGAAACTGAAAATACTGACGGAGGTGACGCGGAATGAGTATGTTTTTAAAAATGATTTCTGCCGCACTTTACGTGATGCTTTTTCAAAATCTCATATTCAACGCAGGCTACGGTATAAGCGAGGCTGTGCGAATGAGTGCAAAGCCCCGTCAGCTTTTCCCAATGGCTATGTTCATCGCGTATTTTTCAACGGTGGTTTCTGCCGTTTGCGTATTGCTTGATATAATCCCATTTATTAAAAACTTAGGCGAATTACTTCACTCTTTGATTTTCGTGGGTGTTCTTGTGGCAGTTTATATTCTCACAATGGCAGTAGTGCTCATTTACGGCAAAATTACCCCACGAACAATCCGCAGAATTGGTATTGCCGCTTTCAACACACTTGTGCTTGCAGTTCCCTTTATCAACTACCGCTCTGCTTTCACTGTGTTTGAGGCAATTGGCGCGGGTATCGGCGCAGGCGCGGCTTATATTATTGCAGTTTTGCTTATTAACGGCGGTCTTAAACGCCTTGATATGAATAAATCAATCCCCCGTTGCTTTAAGGGAACTCCCGCTATGTTTATCTACACAGCACTTCTCTCTCTTGCATTTACGGGAATTTCAGGAACCTCGGTGTTTATTTAATGGCTAATAACGAAAATTCACCCCGCAGACTTAAAGGATATTATCCTTTCTCAAAAAAATATCCGTCACGACGTGGCAATCAGGCAATCAGCGAGAGCCGCAGAACGCAAAAAAGAGAACGCAACAAGAAAATTCTTTTCTGCGTTCTTTTGGTGTGCCTTTTTGTATTTACTTTTATTTTTGCCAAATTCATTCATAATCTTATTACCCGACCTCTGCCCGAGCCTGAACAGAATGACACGCCCGTTATTTCAACTGACAATATCGGCACCGTGCGTGCAATTTATATTGAAAATGAAGTTTTAGAAGAGATTTCGGACTTGTCAAAGGCTCTTGACGAGGCAAAGCAGAACGGTTTTAACGCAGTTATGCTTGATTTTAAAACCCAAAAGGGCGAACTCACATATAACTCTGACGAATTAAGCGTTAAAAACAATCTCAATAAAATCGACAATGTAATAATTGAAAAAATCAAGTCGGAGGGCTTTATGCTTGTAGGCAGAATTTTCTGCTTTGAAGATACTATTGCCCCCCAACGCATAAATGCTTATATTTATGAGGATACAGAGAAAACTAAAATATGGTTTGACAATCCTGCAATTCTCGGTGGTAAGGTGTGGCTTGACCCCACAAATTCTCGTGCACAGGATTACCTTTGCGATGTAGTCGAAGAGGTCACCGATATGGGTGCGGACTGCGTTTATCTTGAATCAGTGCAATTTCCCACAGTGCAGGGTGACACAAAGCCTGTTTATACTGCAGATGACACCACACTCAATCGAAATTCCGTACTTTTACAATTTATTGAAAAAGCAGTTGATTCGGCAGGCAGATGCCCCGTAATAATCGGCGTAGCTTATGAGGGTGCCGTTGGCGGAGATACGGAAAAATGGGGAGGAACTCTTTTTGACACCGCGGCGGCAATTTGCTCACCCCTTATTTCTGTGCCCGAGGGCAGTGATTATACCGAATTTATCGCAAGCTCATATATTATTATGAACGACAACGCAAAAAACAATTTCTCAACTCTTAAAATCATTCCCACAGTAAAAAATCAGCCTGAAGATATTACTTTTTATGAAAAATTGGCTGAAAGTAAGGCAGATAGCTATATAATTATGCCTTGATTTTACAAAAAGACTTGAAATAATAGCATTTTTATAGTAAAATGCTAATGTATAAAATGAAAACAACGGAGGTATATTACCTATGGTATCAGCAGGTGATTTCAGAAACGGCGTAACTTTTGAAATGGACGGCAACGTTTATCAAATCGTTGAATTCCAGCACGTTAAACCCGGTAAGGGCGCTGCTTTCGTAAGAGCTAAAATCAAGAACGTTATTTCAGGCGGTGTTGTTGAAAGAACATTCAACCCCACTGAAAAATACCCCACTGCTTACATTGAGAGAAAAGATATGGAATATTCTTACAATGACAGCGGTCTCTACTACTTTATGGACCAGGAAACTTATGACCTTGTGCCCATCAACGAATCAGACCTTGGCGACAACTTCAGATTTGTAAAAGAAAACATGGTTTGTAAGGTTCTTTCTTACAAGGGTAATGTTTTCGGCGTTGAGCCCCCCACATTCGTAACTCTTCAGGTTGCACAGACAGACCCCGGCTTCAAGGGTGACACAGCAACTAACGCTACAAAGCCCGCAACTCTTGAAACAGGCGCAGAAATCAAGGTTCCTCTCTTTATTGACGAGGGCGAAATGATTAACGTTGATACTCGTACAGGCGAGTATATGTCAAGAGCATAAACTTTGCTGATTAAGTTAAACTATACTTAACGGAGGAATAATAATGATGACAGTAACAGAAAAAGTAGCATATCTTAAGGGTCTTGTTGAAGGTCTTGACTTTGACAAGGACGATAAAGAAACTAAGGTTATTAACGCAGTTCTTGATGTTCTTGAGGACCTTGCTCTCGCAGTAAGCGACCTTGACGACGAGATGGAGCTCGTTACAGAACAGCTTGACGCTGTTGACGAAGACCTTGCAGACCTCGAAGAAATCTTCTATGACGAGTGCGACGATTGTGATTGCGATTGTGATGACGATTGCGATTGCTGTGGCGATGACGAGATGTATGAGGTTGAGTGCCCTGCTTGTGGCGAAGTGATTTACTTTGACGAAGAAATCATTCTCGACGGAGAAGCAGAATGCCCCAACTGTGGCGAAGTTCTTGAATTCGACTGCGAATGTGATTGCGATTGCTGCGATTGCGACGAAGAAGAATAATTAAATTCACAAAAAATTACGGACTACCAATTGGTTGGTAGTCCGTTTTTTGTTATTCTTTTATTTTGCCAAATCTTCAATTACTTTTACAAACTGTTTTTCTTCACTGAGTTCGATTGCGCCCTTATCAACAAGTGCCGCATTTGCAGGGTTGATTGGGAGTTTTGCAAGAACGGGAATTCCCAATTCCTTTGCAACCTCATCAATCTTGCTCTCACCGTAAATATAATGCTTTTTATTGCAATCGGGGCACTCAAAATAGCTCATGTTTTCAACAAGACCAATTATGGGCACATTCATCATTTTTGCCATATTGACTGCCTTTTTAACGATGAGTGTAACTAAATCCTGCGGAGTTGTAACAATAATAATTCCGTCAACGGGAAGTGACTGGAATACTGTAAGGGGGACATCGCCTGTTCCGGGAGGCATATCAACAAACATAAAGTCCACATCGCCCCAGACGGTTTCTTGCCAGAACTGATGAATAACACCTGATATAACAGGTCCGCGCCATACTACCGGCTGGTCCTCTTTTTCAAGAAGAAGATTGACACTCATTACTCTTGTGCCAAGCTTTGAAATCATTGGGTAAATTCCCTCGTCACTGCCCTCAGCATTGCCGTGAAGACCAAAAGCCTTGGGGATTGAAGGTCCTGTGATGTCCGCATCAAGAATAGCGGTCTGATAACCCATTGTCTGTGCTGTTACTGCAAGCATTGATGTAACAAGACTTTTACCAACGCCACCCTTACCGCTTACAACACCGATAACCTTTTTAACGTCACTCATAGGATTACCGGGAATTCTTAAATCCTGCTTTTTGCTGTCGCAATTTGATGAACAGCTACTGCAATTTCCGCTACATCCACTCATTATTTTAAACCTCTTTTCAGAATAGATAAAAATTGACTAACATTTATTTTCCTACACAGAATTGTGCAAAAATTTCGTTTACAACCAGTTCCGTCGCTTTTTCACCCGTCAAAATCATAAGATTTTCAACAGCAGAATCAAGGCAAACAGTCACTGCGTCCATTGTCATACCAAAATTCAGGGCATTATCCGCATCGTGCAAAGCATCAAGAGCCTTTTTGCAGCAATCACATTGACGCTCATTGACAACTGCCGCGGCAGAAGTGTCAAAATCCGCAGTACCTAAAAGCTCTTCAATAGCCTTGGAAAGCTCTTCTTTTCCCTCGCCCGTTTTAGCTGAGATAAAAACTGTCTGCGGAAAATTTTTCTCAATTTCTCCGTTTAGATAATTTTTATCTGTATCGATTTTATTGATAATTCCAATTGCCTTTTTACCCTTGCAAAGCTCAATAAGATGCTTATCCTGTTCATTTAATTCACGGCTTGCATCAAAAACTGCAAGCACAAGCTCGGCATTCCGGAGTCTTTTAACTGCACGGTTAACGCCGATACTCTCAACCACATCGTCAGTTTCGCGAACACCCGCCGTATCTGCAAGGCGAAGTGTAATTCCGCCCACATTTACAGTATCCTCAACCACATCTCGAGTTGTTCCCGCGATTTCGGTGACGATTGATTTTTCAGTACCCGAAAGCAAGTTCATAAGTGTGGATTTTCCCACATTGGGACAACCCACAATGGCGGTGTCAACACCCTCCATTATAATCTGCCCCTTGCCGAAGTCGTTTATGAGTTTTTCAAGACTCTGAATACTCTCATCAATGTGTTCTTTTAAATTATTCTCGCTCAAATCTTCAATTTCTTCGTAAGGATAATCAACCCATGCAGAAAGAAGTGCCATATCATAAACCAATTTATCGGTAATTTTCTTAATTTCTTTGAAAAGTCTGCCCTCTAATACACCAAGGGCAATTTTTTCTGCCTGCTCACCTTGGGCAGAGATAATATTCATAACAGATTCGGCACTTGTCAAATCCATTTTTCCGTTGAGAAAGGCTCTTTTTGTGAATTCGCCCGCTTCGGCAGGTACTGCACCTGCGTCAAATACGGCTTTAAGCACCTTGTCAGTAACAAAAAGTCCGCCGTGACAAGAGATTTCAACAACATCCTCGCCCGTATAGCTTTTTGGTGCTCTGAAAAGCAGAGCCACCACATTATCAATATTGCCGTTTTCGTCGTAAGCCTTGCCGTAAAGTGCAGAATAACCTGAAATTTCGCAAAGCTTTTTGCCACAGAATGAAGAAAAAATCTTATCGCCGATTTCGATTGCATTTTCACCCGAAATTCTTACAACGCCGATGCCTCCTGGCGCTCTGCCGGTTGAAATTGCCGCGATTGTGCTCATTTTTCTTCACCTGCTTTCTTTTTTCTTAAGTCTTTAAAAAAAGTTGAAAGTATTTCAGCACATTCCTCGCCCATAATTCCTCCCTCATACAAGGGTTTATGAGTAAAGTTCATATCAAAAAGACGTGCCGCCGAAACGACAGCACCGTTTTTTTCGTCACTTGCACCGAAATATACATTTTTAATTCTGGAATTTATAATAGCTCCCGCACACATTGGGCAGGGCTCTAAAGTTACATACATATCGCATTTCCAGAGCCGCCAGCCACCCAAGTTTTTGCAGGCGTCATTTATTGCCTCAATTTCCGCGTGATGAAGAGCATTTTTCACAATTTCTCTGCGATTTCTTCCCTCACCCACAATTTTGCCATCGCAGACAACTATTGCACCCACGGGCACCTCGCCCTCTTCTGCTGAAAGACCGGCAAGGCTCAAGGCATATTTCATAAAATCAAGCTTATCCATAATTAAAACTGAATAGTTCCGATTGTCTGGAACAATAAAAAGATAATTGCTAAAATCATTGGTACATTCAAAAACAGGGCAGAAAATTTTTCACCTGTTTTAAGCGTATCAATACCCTTTTTCAATGGTTTTTTATAGTTCATCGGTAAATAAATAAAACCGCCGATTAATCCCGATATTACGAACGCTCCCATAAAGAGAATTCCAACAACTGTACCTGCGGTGTCACCCATATTATCATAAGCCGCAAGCAATGCTACAGAATAGAAATTATTTATAAAATGAAGAATAATTGATGGCCAGAGGCTTCCCGTAGCAATAGCGAGATAACCCAAAAACAGACCCGCAACTACGGTGTAGGGTATCTGCACCATATTGCCGTGCATAATACCGAAAATGAGTGCCGAAGCCACAATTGCAAACTTGTCGCCAAATCTGCGTAAGGGTTGCATAATAATTCCGCGTACTACAATCTCTTCAAGAATTGCGGGCAACACGGCAGTTGAGAGAACTGCTATGATAATACCGTCTGCACCCAGAATTTTTGGGTCGTCTACACCCGTTGTAAAGGTTACACCGAGAATTTCCTGAATAATTGTTGAAACGAAATTAATTGCAAATGTGGAAAAAATCATTAAAGGGACGCAAAGCATAGTAAGTCCCGTTGCGGCTTTTCTGTTATAGGTTGTACCCATTGGCAGAATTCCTGCTATTTTTTTCTTTTTGAGCACGGCATAAGCAATACTAAATGGTATCAGAATAAACACAATCGTTGCAATAATCTGATATGCCATTGACATATTGTCGTCATCATACAGCAGATTAATCTTTGAAAACACATCTGAAAGCAAAGCAATCACAACTGCAACAATTGAAGCAAGTACTGTAAAGCAGATTATACCGAAGCCGAACCAGTTACCCATAGTTTTGAGTATTTTGCGGTCGTTCTTCTTTTCCTGCTGTTTGAGATACTGCTCATTATAATAATTATAGTAAGGGGCATTGTATCCGCCGTATGCACCCTGACCCCATCCGCCAAACTGACCGTTAGGATTATAATTGTTGTCCATTAAAAAACTCCTTAAAATGTCAGTTAATTGTCAGTTGTTTTCTTTGAAACATAACCGCCCACAACTGTGATTGCGGTTTTTCTGCCTTCTTCTTCAAGAACTATATTTGTGTCACCGTAAAGCTCAAGCTGAAGTTTCTGTGCGGCAAGAGGATAGTCAACAATCCAAATCCACGCAGTTGAACGTGAAGAATAGCCATAGCGCGTATCGGGAGTTGGCATTGTAACCTCTGTGATTTCAAACCTTGCCCAACCGCCTGAAACTGCCTGTGTCGCATAAGAGAGAATTGCCTTTTGACTGACATTTGTTCTTACATTTGCAAGAATAACATCGGCAACCTCGTTGATTTCAGAAAGTGATGCATCAAGGCATTTTTCAATGAGGGCATTAATAACCTGACGCTGACGTGCCACACGGCTGACATCACCGTTGGAATCTGTATATCTTACTCGGCTGAAAGCGAGAGCCTGTTCACCGGTTAGAAGAACGTCTTCACCTGAGGGAACAAACGCAATGTGTCCTGTCTCTTTACCTGCATTGAGATAGTTCGCAACATATTTAGGCACATCAACCTTTACACCACCCAAGATGTCAATAACCTGAGTGAATGAGTCAAAATCAACGAGCACATAACCGTCAATTTCAATTTTATAATCATTTTCAAGTGTTTCAACAAGATATGCCGGGCCACCGTTTGCACAAGCCGCATTAAGCTTTGCGTAACGGTCAAACTGGTCCATATAGGTATAGCTGTCACGCATAAATGAAACGAGCTTTATTGTTTCGTTTACTTTATCAATTGAAACCATAATCATAGCGTCAGTATTACCCTTGTCAGTAATACTTGTTCTGCCGTCTTGCTCTGCAGAAGCGTCGCTTCCGATGAGAAGAATATTGATGACATTTTCATTACTCATCTTGTCGCCACCGTTAGTAGCCCAATTCTTGAGAATTTCTTTGAAGTCACTACCTGTTGCATCGTCCATTTCGGCAAAGTCAAGAGTTTCGTCTTCTTTCTCAACGAATTCTTGTGTGGGACTGATTGTTGTGGATTCATCTTCAACGATATCAATAAGACCTAATTTATGAATAATAAATCCGCCCACCGCAAGCACAACTACAAGAATAAGTGAAATAATGGGAAGAATAATTAAAAGTGCCTTCTTTTTTCTCTTCTTTTTCTTATCCTCGGGAGTTTGCTCAGCAGTTTCTTCTGTTTCAATTTCTGTTAATTCTTTCTTGTTGTCTTCCATAATATCTTTCCTTTCACAAGCAGAAAAAATTATTATAAATTATTCCTCGTTAGCACCCTCTGTTGCTTTAACTGTTTCGGTTTCTTCTGTTTCGTCCTCGTGCTGGGCGAGTGAAATTGTAACAACCTTTTCGCCCTCTTTCGTCTTCATAAGAATAACACCCTTTGAAGGACGATTGCATTCTCTTACCTGCTCTGCAGGAAGACGGATAATAATACCGTCAGAAGAAATCATAATGATATCTTGGGTCTCATCTACCATTTCAATAGCACAAACCTCGCCGTACTGCTCTGTATGGTAGTTTGTAAGACCCTTACCGCCACGGTTCTGTACGCGATAGTTAGAAACATCGCTTCGTCTGCCGTAGCCCTTTTCGCTGATTGTGAGTACCTTACCCTCGTCACCGAAGATAACCATTCCCACAACCTCGTCACCCTCACCGAGAGTAATAGCACGGACACCACGAGCAGTTCTGCCGATTGCTCTTGCGTCATTTTCATTGAAGCAGATGCTCATACCCTTGCGTGTTGCAACCATAAGGTTCTGCTCACCGTCGGTAAGCTTAACCCAACGGAGCTCGTCGCCCTCATCAAGATTGATTGCGATAATACCGCTCTTACGGATATTCTTGTAAGCATCAAGCTCTGTTCTTTTGATAATACCATTCTTTGTAGCCATACAAAGATAATATTTATCCTCGCCAAAATCAGGTACACGAAGCATTGCAGTAACCTTTTCTTCTGCAGTAATCGGAAGAATATTTACAATGTTCATACCCTTACTGTTTCTTGTTCCCTCGGGGATTTCATAGCCCTTAAGACGATACATTTTACCCTCTGAGGTGAAGAAGAGAATGTAATCGTGAGATGAGCAGATAAACATTGTTTCTGCAACATCCTCTTCGCGACGGCTCATACCCTTGATACCCTTACCGCCACGGCGCTGAACCTGATAGGTTTCAACGGGCTGACGCTTGATGTAACCCATCTTAGTGAGAGTATAAACGCAATCCTCTTCTGCAATAAGGTCTTCAATGTCAACCTCACCGAGAACATTTGAAATTTCAGTTCTTCTCTCATCATTGTATTTTTTGCCAATTACTGAAAGCTCGTCCTTTAAGATTTCCTTAACCTTTGTTTCGGAGCCGAGAATTTCAAGATATTCAGCGATTTTTGCTCTTAATTCGTCACGCTCTGCAATAATCTTGAGAATTTCAAGACCTGCCAACTGACCAAGACGGAATGCAACGATTGCGGCTGCCTGTGGCTCGTCGAAATCGAATTTTTCCATAATTGCAGTCTTAGCCTCTGCCTGACCGCCCTTACATCCACGGATTGTTGCAATAATTTCATCAACAATATCAATTGCACGAGCAAGACCCTCGAGAATATGCTCTCTTGCCTGAGCTTTGTTAAGGTCGTACTGTGTTCTTCTTGTGATAACTTCACACTGGAACTTGATATATTCTTCAATAATCTGTTTAAGTGTGAGGATTTTCGGCTCACCGTTTACGAGGGCAAGCTGAATAATACCATAAGAAATCTGAAGCTGTGTCATCTGATAAAGCTGATTGAGCACAACCTGTGGGTTGGCGTCACGCTTTAAGTCAATAACTATTCTCATACCGCCACCGCGCTTTGATGAATAGTCGTTGATGTCAGAAAGACCCTCAATTCTCTTATCCTTATGCAAATCTGCAATAGACTCAATAAGTCTTGCCTTATTTACCTGATAGGGAAGCTCTGTAATTATAATCTGGAAACGACCGTTTCTCTCGTTTTCAACAATTTCGGCACGGCCACGAAGTGTAATCTTGCCACGACCTGTTGCATAAGCCGCACGGATACCAGCTCGTCCCATAATAATACCACTTGTTGGGAAGTCAGGTCCCTTGATGTGCTCCATAATATCGTCGAGCTCTGCATCGGGATTATCGATTACGCAGGAGATACCGTCAACCAATTCACCAAGGTTATGAGGTGGAATATTTGTAGCCATACCAACAGCAATACCTGTTGAACCGTTTGCAAGAAGATTTGGGTATCTTGACGGCAAAACGGTGGGCTCTTTAAGACGGTCGTCATAGTTAGTTGTGAAATCAACGGTATCCTTGTCGATATTTGTAAGCATTTCAAGAGCGATTTTACTCATTCTTGACTCTGTGTAACGGTATGCAGCGGGTGGGTCACCGTCAACTGAACCGAAGTTACCATGACCATCAACAAGAACATATCTCATTGAGAAATCCTGTGCAAGACGAACCATTGCATCATAAACTGATGCGTCACCATGGGGGTGGTATCTACCAAGCACTGAACCAACTGTGTCGGCGCACTTACGGTGGGGCTTGTCAGGATAAAGTGAATTTTCATACATTGTATAAAGTATTCTTCTATGAACAGGCTTTAAACCGTCACGCACATCGGGAAGTGCACGTGATGTAATAACAGACATTGAGTAGTTAAGGAAAGATGTTTTCATTTCCTTATTAATCTCAACATTTATAATATTCTGTTCTTCAAGTGGTGTGTAACCACCCAAATTCTGATTGTTAGCTTTACTCATTTTTTTACCTCTTATCAAATGTTAAGATTAAATATCCAAATTCTGTACGTACTTTGCGTTTTTCTCAATGAAATCTCTTCTGGGTTCAACCTTGTCACCCATAAGAATTGAGAAGGTTTCGTCTGCTTCCATAGCATCTTCAAGAGTTACACGAAGCATTGTGCGGGTTGCGGGGTCCATAGTTGTTTCCCACAACTGCTCGGGGTCCATTTCACCAAGACCTTTGTAACGCTGAATGTCACAATTTCCGCCCATTTCTTCAAGGAATGCATCTCTCTGCTCATCAGAGAAAGCATATTCGTGTCGCTTGCCCTTACTTACCTTAAAAAGTGGTGGCTGTGCAATATAAATATATCCGCCGTCAATCAAATCTCTCATATATCTGAAGAAGAATGTGAGAAGAAGTGTTCTGATATGCTGACCGTCAACGTCGGCATCGGCCATAATAACAATTTTGTGATAACGGAGTTTTTGAATATTGAATTCTTCACCGATACCCGTACCAAGAGCAGTAACAACAGGTGTTAATTTGTCATTACCAATAACCTTATCAATTCTTGCCTTTTCAACGTTGAGCATTTTACCCCAAAGAGGAAGAATTGCCTGAATTCTGTTATCTCTTCCTTCTTTAGCAGAACCGCCCGCAGAGTCACCCTCGACGATAAAAATTTCAGTGTTTTCAGGATTTTTATCGATACAGTCTGCAAGTTTACCGGGAAGTGAGTTGCCTTCAAGTGCTGATTTTCTTCTTGCACTGTCTCTTGCTTTTCTTGCAGCCTCACGAGCGCGTGATGCATCAAGTGCTTTATTGAAAATTGCCTTCGCTGCACTTGGATTTTCTTCAAAATATGTCATTAACTTATCGTAAATCATTTTTGATACGATAGTCTGCATTTCTGTGTTACCTAACTTACCTTTTGTCTGACCTTCAAATTCAGCTTCAGTAAGTTTAACGCTGATAACAGCTGTAAGACCTTCACGAACGTCATCA
>CAYWFB010000017.1:0-27306 GCA_964457415.1 uncultured Eubacteriales bacterium
CATACTTGCGAGATAAAATTGAAAAACTTAAATCGGAGAAATAGAATGCAACATGATAAAATTATAATCAAAGGTGCTAAAGAAAATAATCTCAAAAATATCGACATTGAAATCCCACGTGACAAGCTTGTTGTGTTTACAGGACTTTCAGGCTCGGGTAAATCTTCTCTTGCATTTGATACTATATATGCAGAGGGTCAGCGTCGATACATTGAGTCATTGTCTTCTTATGCAAGAATGTTCCTCGGTCAGATGGAAAAACCTAATGTCGAATCAATTGAGGGACTTTCACCTGCGATTTCAATTGACCAGAAAACAACATCAAAAAATCCACGTTCAACCGTTGGTACAGTTACGGAAATTTATGATTATTTGCGCCTTTTGTATGCGCGAATTGGTATTCCCCATTGTCCTGTATGCGGCAGAGAAATCAAGCAACAGACCGTTGACCAGATTGTTGACAGTATTATGAGTTTGCCTGAGGGCACTAAATTCCAGATTCTTTCACCCGTTGTTCGCGGTAAAAAAGGTGAACACGCAAAAGAGCTTGCTAATGCTTTAAAGGCGGGCTTTGTAAGAGCGCGAATTGACGGTGAAATGGTTGAACTCACCGAGGGAATGAAGCTTCAAAAGACCTTTAAGCACACAATTGAAATTATTGTTGACCGTCTTGTTGTTAAAGAAGGAATTCGCACTCGTCTTGCTGACTCAATTGAAACAACCACAGAGCATTCAGGCGGTAATGTAATTATTGACGTTATAGGTGATAAGGAATATCTTTATTCGCTTAATTATGCTTGTCCCGAACACGGTGTCAGTATGGACAAGCTTGCACCGAGAATGTTTTCGTTCAACAATCCTTATGGTGCTTGTCCCACTTGTACAGGCTTAGGTACATTCTTAAAGGTTAATCCTGACCTTGTAATACCCAATAAAAACCTTTCTATCAGTGAGGGAGCAATCTGCGCAAGCGGTTGGGGAAAAGCCGAAAAAGGCTCAATTGCGGCGATGTATTACAGCGCACTCGGTAAGCAATTTGGCTTCACATTAAAAACACCAATCAAGAATATTTCTGATGAAGGTGTAAATGCCATTCTTTATGGCACGGACTTCAAGCTGAAAATGTCTCGCTCAACTCTTTATGGTTCAGGTAATTATATGTCAGAGTTTGAGGGTATTATAAATAACCTTGAACGCCGTTATAAAGAAACTACAAGCGATTGGGCGAGATGGGAAATTGAGCAGGTTATGACAGCTTGCCGTTGTCCCGATTGCAACGGCACAAGGCTTAAGCCCGAAATTCTTTCTGTCACTATGGGTGGCAAAAATATTAGTCAATTCTGCGATATGTCAATTGTTACGGCAATTGATTTTATCAATAATCTTGAGTTAACCGAAAAAGAAAAGTTCATTTCTGAATCCATTATTAAAGAGATTAATAGCAGATTGAATTTCCTTAAGAGTGTAGGACTTGAATATCTCACACTTTCTCGTTCTTCAGGTACACTTTCGGGTGGCGAAAGTCAGAGAATTCGTCTTGCAACTCAAATCGGCTCATCACTTATGGGAGTTGTATATATTCTCGACGAGCCAAGCATTGGACTTCACCAGCGTGATAACGATAAATTGCTTGGCACTTTGCAAATGCTTCGCGATTTGGGCAACACTCTTATTGTTGTTGAACACGATGAGGATACAATGCGTGCGGCGGATTATATTGTTGACATAGGTCCCGGTGCAGGTGTTCACGGCGGTGAAGTTGTTTGTGCCGGCAAGGTTGATGACATTATCGCTTGCAAAGAATCAATTACGGGTATGTATCTTTCAGGAGAAAGAAAAATCCCTATTCCCGAACAAAGAAGAAAAGGTAACGGTAATGTTTTGACTGTTAAAGGTGCCGCTGAAAATAACCTTAAGAAAATTAATGTGGATTTTCCGCTGGGTTGCTTCACTTGTATTACGGGTGTTTCGGGTTCGGGTAAATCTTCATTGATTAATGAAATTCTTTATAAAAACCTTGCAAATGAACTGAATAACGCTAAAAAGCCTTTGGGTAAGTTTGAGGAAATGCTTGGTCTTGAAAATCTTGATAAGGTAATCAATATAGACCAATCCCCGATTGGCAGAACACCTCGTTCTAATCCCGCAACTTATACAGGTGTATTTACTGATATACGCGATTTGTTCGCACAGACTCAGGATTCAAAAATCCGTGGTTATAATTCGGGCAGATTTTCATTTAATGTCAAAGGTGGCAGATGTGAAGCTTGTCAGGGTGACGGCATTGTAAAAATCGAAATGCATTTTCTTGCCGACGTTTATGTGCCTTGTGAGGTTTGTGGCGGTGCAAGATACAACCGCGAAACTCTTGAGGTAAAGTATAAGGGCAAGAATATTTATGATGTTCTTGAAATGACCGTTGAGGAAGCCCTTGAATTCTTTGAGCATTTACCAAAAATCAAGAGAAAATTGCAAACACTTTATGACGTAGGGCTTGGTTATGTCAAGCTTGGTCAGTCAGCGACAACTCTCTCAGGCGGTGAAGCTCAACGCGTTAAGCTTGCCACTGAGCTTTCAAGGCGTCCAACAGGTAAAACCATTTATATTCTCGACGAACCCACTACAGGACTTCACACGGCAGATGTACACAAGCTCATTGAGGTATTACAAAGAATTGTAGATTCAGGCAATACCGTAATTGTAATTGAGCATAATCTTGACGTAATCAAAACTGCCGATTATATTATTGATTTGGGTCCCGAAGGGGGAGACAAGGGCGGAAAAATTGTCGCTTGCGGAACTCCCGAAGAGGTTGCAAAATGCAAAAAATCCTATACAGGACAATATCTTAAAAAAGTATTAAAATAATAAAGAAACCGAAGCTGATTTAATTCAACTTCGGTTCTTTTTTATTCGTCAAAGTATATGATTTGTTCGTCGGTGTTATCGTCAGATTCTTCATTTTCAACTGTTATTATTTGTTCTTTCGCTCTTTCCCACAAATTATCTTTGCAGTTTTTAAATATGAGGAGTTTTCGCTTTTTGAGAATATTAAAAATAATAAGCAATAATGCAAATCCTCCGGAAACAATTATCAAAATACCTGAATTTGAAATTTTATATTCAAAACGAATTTCATGTTCACCTGCATCGACTTTTACTCCAATTAATGCCTCTGAGATAATTAAAATATCTTCTGCAGATAGCTTTTCTCCGTCAAGATAAACATTCCAGTTTTTATCATAAGGTATAGTTGTGAAAAGAAATTCGTCTTCTTCGGCGGTGAAAGTGCCTTCAATAACTGTCTCATCGAATTTTGTATATTCAAGCTGACCGTTATTAAGCTTTTCATAGCCTTGAGTAAATACTTCATTATCAACGGTAAATGCTATAAAATCGACGCTTGCAGAAGCTTTATCGTCTGCAAGTGGTAATTCAACTGAAATCATATCACCAACATCGTGACTTCCCAAATCAAGAATGTATCCGTCAGAAACAGTCATAGTAGTTGTGATTTTAGGCGAATACACGTTAACAGTATCAAGATTTCTTGAATAAACATAAATATAAATATTGTCATTTGTTTCTGCAGTAATCTGTACAGTTGCCATAGAAGTTCCGTCTGAAGAAATTCTGTTAAGTGGCAGATTTCCTGCAAGAATACTGTCAAAATCAACATTTAAAAGATTTATATAATCAATTTCATAATCAATAATTCTGTTGAATACACCCTCAACACCTGTTGCAAGCTCAAAAATCTCTTGCTGTGCTTGAACGGGATTTGAGCAATCAACTGCATTCCAATCCATTAATTCAGAAGATACGGGATAAGCAAGATTGAGCACATAATTGTTTTTATAAGCTGTAAAGGTGTCATTTTCACCAAAAACAGAATAATAATCACATTCACTTACATAATTTGATTTGTCATAAATGTATTTAAGTGAGAACATCGCGTTATAAATCGGTGTTTGAGGATTATAAGTGAAGCTATTAATTTTATTGCCGTAAAGACCTATATACTTTTGCATATTTGCAACTTTTTCATAAGCCATTGAAGAGAAGATTGAAGCGCCGTTATAATCATACCAGCTAGGGTCCATTCTTGCGCGCAGGTCAGATAATTCTTCACGATAGAAAAGTGTGTCGTCACTATCTGCAACCTCTTGCTGAAGTGCCTTAAAATCGTCGTAATCGCTTGTAAAAGCGGTTTTTGACTGATTGGCGACATAGTGGTCGGTATTAGCAGTAATCGTTTCTGCAGCAACTGAGCAGATAACCATAACGGACAATGCAAAAGCCTGTGCTTTTTTGCTTGTAATCAGACCAAGAACGATAATGTGAAGAACCGTGAATGCAATAGTAATAAATATTGTCATATCGTCAACGTTTTTGGAACCAAGCTCCTGTACAAGCACCACAAAAGCCAATGTGCCAATGCCCAAACCAAGAATTTGCTTTTTTGAGAATTCAGTTACGTGTTTGAACGCCTTAAATGCAAGTACAATCAAAATGAATGAATACATAAATGATTGTCTGTATGGCAAATCATTAGGAAAATGGAATCCGTGCCATGCAAAATTCAAGTAATTTATGTTGAAACTGAAATACATTACAGCCAACAGTACAACAGAAGCAATTTTTTCTGTTGCACTGATTTTTTTTGAGAAAAGGTAGAGTGGGATAAGCAAAACAGTCAGCATTCCGCAGTAAACATTTGGAAGTACATCTTCACCACTGCTACGGATTGTGGGCTCAAGTGCCGCGAGATGATTTGCCAAAAAGTCAAAAATTGTGAAATATGACTTATATTCTGTTGGCATAGTTCCTTTTGTAGCAGAGGAAGCGCTTAGAATATTTGCTAAAGGTATAAGCATAAATGCCAACAAAATACCGACCGAAAGTGAAGCGAGTGCAAATCTTATTCCGCTTTGCAAGAAAAATGAATTCTTAATTTTTGCAAAGAAAGATTTCTTTTCAGTATTTATAACTTTTCTGTCGCGAAGCTTTTTTGAAGAGCAGGCGAAATAATAGAGAAAATATATGCAAGAGAATATGCAAAGCATAAAGCCAATATAGTAGTTGGAATAAATAGCAAGAGCCAAAGCAATGATATATGTTTTGCATTTACCCGATTCAATTATTCTTTCAATGCCAAGAACAATAAATGGAAGAACGTACATTGCGTCTATCCACATTACATTCCAGTAATATGCAATAAAATAACCGCAAAAAGCATACATTATACCGAAAGCAACAATAGGAAAACCGTCCGTTTTTTGTGTCTTTTTAAGGTAGTACGACATCGACATTGACGAAAGCACTGCCTTAATGGCTATCATTGCCGCAACTGCCTCAAAGGTGTTTTTGTGTCCAAAAAGTAAAACGATTAAACTAATCGGACTTGAAAGGTAATTAAAGAAATTGCCTAAAAATGAACTGCCAAGTCCTGTGTTCCACGAATATATAAGTGATTCACCAGAGGTAATTCTGTCGTATAATTCTGAGAATAATGGTCCGTATTGATGGTACAAATCCATACGGTAAATTGTGCCGTCGCCAAAAGGAATAATCTCATAGCAGAAATAAACAAGCAGAATTATAAAAAGCGATGCTCCGCCCGAAACAAGTATATATTTATTTTCTTTTAATAAATTCAAGAATTTTGATTTCATTACATACACCTTTCAAAAAAGATATTTTAAGTATAACATATAGAATTATCCATTTCAAGAAAGTTTTGTACTAAATGGGGACAAGTAATCATAGAAATTACAGAGGTGATTAAATGGACAAAACCTTATATGAAAATTTCAGTTATATTACTTCCTATGTTTCGCCAAGAATTCAAGGATATTTGCGAAAACTGAATGATAAAAGTATAAGCGAAATACAGGAAATAAGACTTCGTGCCGAGAGACCTGTTGTAGTCGTTACTTCTTCAGGAAGCAGTTTTTTAACTGATAATGGCAGGCTTTCTTACATTATGTCTGTAAATAGCGTAATACCTACACAAAACGAAATTTATGATACTGTAAATAAAATGTGCGGATACTCAATGCACAGTCATTATGAGGATTTGCTTAACGGATACATAACTTTACCAAATGGTTCGCGTGTGGGTGTTTGCGGAACAGCGGTTTACGATAAAGAAATTGTAAAAGGTATTGATAATATTAATTCTGTAAATATAAGAATTCCTCGTGTTGCTCGTGGTGTTTCTGAACCAATATTTGAAAAAATATTATCAAAGTATCCAACAAATATAATCATAGCAGGGCCGCCGTCTTCGGGAAAAACTACAATGCTGCGGGATATTGCTTATCAGCTTTCTTCGGGACGCCTCGGTAAATACCATAAATTATGCGTAGTTGATGAACGCAAAGAAATTTTTCCGTCAAAAAGCAATATAAATGATTTGGGTCCGAATACAGATGTTTTACTTGGTTTTCCAAAAAGTAAAGGAATTTCAATGGCAGTGAGAACAATGTCTCCTGAATACATAATCTGTGACGAAATCGGAAGCACGGAAGAAGTAAAAAGCATATTAGACGGCATAAACTGTGGTGTGACCTTTATTTTAAGTATTCACGCAAAAACTCTTGATGAATTAAAAAATAAAGAAAGCTATAGGGCTTTGGCAGAAAAGGGAAATTTTGACAAAACGGTAATGCTGTTTGGTAGTGAAAATCCCTGTAAAATCAAAGATATTTTTACATCTATTGAGGTATTAAATGAAAATTTTTGTGTTGATAATCATAATGATGGCTTCTTTAATATCAGCAGTGCAATCAATAAGGCGAATTAAAAATCATACTATTGCGGTCCGGCAATGTGTAATGATGCTTGAAAATATTGAAATACTTTTAGAACATAGAAATTTATCAGTTGACAGTATTTTTGACTTTTTAAGTAAAAATGATAACTTTAATCAACTGAAATTCATTGATAGTATGGCTAAAGAAATAGAATATGAAAAGGATTACGAGAAAGTACTGTCAAAGGCTCTCAAGACACACGAAAATATAAAGAATTTTGATTCGAGTGATATAGAATTATTAAAAGGATATTTCTCTGTTATCGGTAAGACCGATTTATCGGGTCAAATTTCAAACTGCAGGCTTTATAAAGAATTCTTTAAACAAAAACTCAAAACGCTTGAAGCAGAAGAAAATATAAAATGTAAATCGTCAAGCACATTTATCGTTGGTACAGGAGTTTTATTAATTATTATTATAATTTAGTGGTGAAAATGGATATTACATTTCTTTTTAAAATTGCAGGAATTGGGTTAATAGTAGCGGTTCTTCAGCAAATGCTTTCAAAAGCAGGCCGAGAAGAATTTGCAACATTAACTGTATTAACGGGTATCATTGTAATTATTGCAATGATGGTGCCTCAATTGATGTCTGTATTTGATGAAATAAAAGCAATTTTTGATTTATGAGTGTTCTTTTTAAAATTGCAGCAATTGCTTTTGTTTATATTTGTCTCTCAACAATTTTAAAATCTCAACGGCCTGAATATGTTTTTCTCATTAGAATATGCTCAGTTGTGCTTATATTTCTGATTATTGTTGATGATATCGCTGAATTCATAACTAATATGCTTTCTGCTTTCTCTGTATTCAATATAAGCTCGGCCCATATAAGTTTACTGTTAAAGGTTGTAGGGATTTCAGTTGTCACCGATTTCGTATGTGATAGTTTAAAGGATAGTGGCGAAAACTCTCTTTCAAGTGTTGTTTCACTTTCATCAAAGTTTATGATTTTATATATGACTTTGCCGCTAATAAACGGATTAATTATTTTTTGCTTACAGTTAGTTGAATAGTATGAAAAGGATTTTAATAATTATTATTTCTGTGTTTTTGTTTATACTTTGCCTGTCTTTTTCGGCTTATGCAAATGATACAGATTTAAATTCTGTTTGGGAGTCAACCGACGAGCAAACAAAAGAATACCTTGAAGATTTAGGAATTGATGAATTAACACTTGAAGAAATTTTTGAATTATCACCTACAAGGGTAATTGAATTTCTCGTAAACCTCGCACTCAACGGGGGAGTAAAAATATTCAAAAATGTTACTTTGATTATTGTTGTGCTTGTCATCACTTCAATTGCATGCTCATTTTTAAGAGATTCGAACAAAACAGAGCAAGTAGTGTATTTTGTAAGTACTCTGGTTATTATTTCAATTGTTATTGCTCCAATCAGCAGAATGATTACTGACGCGGTTGCAGGAATTAAAACCTCAACTGTGTTCGTTAATGCCTATCTTCCGGTTATGACGGCAATTATAATAGCATCTAAAAATCCAGCATTGGCGATTACATATAACTCATTTTCTTTATTTTTATCTTCTATTATTTCAAATGTTGCCAATAGCTTTTTAGTGCCTTGTATAAGTGCGTTGCTTTCATTTAATATTTTATCTTCTTTTTCTTTTGAGAACTATCGTGACAGAATTGTAAAAGCAATTCGCAAAATGATTGTAATAATTCTTTCGCTTTTTTCAACGGTATATACGGGCTTGCTTACTACTCAAAGTATTCTTGCAACATCGTCAGACAGTGTAGCTCTTAAAGGCATCAAATTTATTTCAGGTGCCTTTGTGCCCATCGTGGGCGGAGGAATAGGAGATGCAATTTCGTCAGTATTTTCAAGCTTTGCGATTATGAAAAACACACTTGGCGTTTTTGTAATTATTGTAATAATTCTGATTAATCTGCCCGTAATGGTCGAATTACTTTTGTGGTATTTTGCTTTAAATTTATGCTCTGTAATTTCTTCAATGTTCAATCTTAATCAGATTACCGATATTATTGACAGTCTTGCGTCAATTCTTTCACTTCTCAATATAATTATGTTCTTTATAACCTTTGTTCTTGTTATTTCAACGGGAGTAATCATCATAATGGGTAAATAATATGGAAACCTTTAAAATCTGGATAATGTCCCTTTGCGGTGCAACTGCAGTATCAGCAGTATTTAAATTGTTTTTAGCAGATTCTTCACTAAAAAAAGTAATCAATGTATTCTTCTCAATTTTTATTCTTTTTTATACTGTTATGCCCATTCAAACTTTTTTAAAAGATGGCATTAGAATTAAAACAGAAAGTAATGATATTTCCTACGAGGAATATTATGAAGAGGGCTATAATGCCATTGTCACAAAATCAGTAACTAATGTGTGCAGTGAAATGGGAGCTAAAGTTTTAAGCCTTGATATTGATTCATATATTGATGATGAAGGTTATCTCAATATTAACAAAATTGTTCTAAAAACTGATTACTATAATTCGCAGGAGGTTAAAAATAAAATCAAAAATGAGCTTGGATTTGAGGTCGAAGTAGAATGAATTCAAATTTTTCGCTGAAAAATTTTATAAATAAGCTTAAAATTGATAAGAAAACCGCATTGTTTGTAGTAATCGGCTTTACTGCAATTTTAATAATTTTTCTTTCTGAATTGAGCAGTACGGGCACAGAAGATAAAGAAAATAACAGAAATACTGATGAAATGTCTTCAGCAACTTATTGCGAATATCTTGAGGAAAAGGTCGAAGAGATTGTTGAAGCAATTGAAGGAGCGGGTGAAGCAAAGGTAATGATTACACTTTCTGAAACCACAGAATATATTTATGCGACAAATGATAAGGATTCACGAAAGAATTCCGATAATTCAGAAGACTCAACCTTTGAAAACGATTATGTAATCATCGAAAATAACAGTAACGATACGGGTCTGCTTATTAAAACCATTGAACCAAAAGTCAGGGGAGTGGCGGTTGTATGTGAAGGGGGTAATGACAGTACGGTGCAAAGGCAGATTTATTCTGCGGTGAGTGCCGTGCTTAATATAAGTACATCAAGAATTTCAATTTCAAAGCTAAATTTTACGGAGGAAAAATAATGAAAAGCAAAATAATATTAAGAAAGCATCTACTGACATTAACTCTTGTTGTGGCATTGGGTCTCGCTGTTTTTGTGAATTGGTATTATACAAAGCAGGACACAAACTATACTGAACCTGAGGTAACAGATGAAGTTAATTTAGGTGATGCACAGTATGTAAATTCTGATTCAGTTGAGAGCGAAGATGATTATTTTACCGACGCAGAAATCAACAGAACAAAGGCACACGACAGTGCATCAGAATATCTTAAGGAAATAATTGATGATACATCGTCAGACGAAGATACTAAAGCTCTGGCAAGAGAAAGACTTATTAAAATTTCTGAACAAATCAAATTGGAAGCAGATATGGAGACCTTGATTTCTGCTCAGACGAACACAACCTGTGTTGTAACCTATGACGGCGAGACTGTTGAGGTAATTTTGCCAAAAGGTACAGTTAAAGATGAGATTCTTATTAAAATAAAGGATATTATAATTTCAAAAACAAAATTAGGCGCAGAGAATATTACAATTATTGAATTAAAATAGTGCATATATTCTGCGTTTATACATTTTTCTATTGAATTTTAGCGGATATAGTGATACAATATACATAAATACAATGTATATACATTATCGAACCGCAGAAAATTTAGTACACTCCCTGTTTTCTGACGGGGAGTGTAATTTTTTTGGAGGATATTATGACTCGTAAAGAAGAAAGAGAACTTGCTTTTACTCTGATTTTTGAAAAGGTTTTCAATGATGAATTAACTATTGAAGAAATCGTCAACAATGCAGTTGAGGCAAGACTTATTGAAGAAAATACCTTTGCATTTTCATTAGCACAGCTCACGTACGAGCATTGCGAAGAAATTGATGTAATTATTAATGAGAATTCAGTTGGTTGGCGTGTATCACGTCTTCCAAAAGTTAGTCTTGCAATTTTGCGACTTGCTTTGTGTGAAATTCTTTATGTGCCCTCAATTCCAAAGGGCGTTTCAATTAACGAGGCGGTTGAGCTTGCAAAGAAGTTTGCAACTCAGGAAGACGCAGCTTTCATTAACGGAATTCTTGGTAAATATGTCAGAGAGAATGATGCCCAGTGAGTTATTTTCTTGGAATTGACACAAGTAACTACACAACTTCAGTAGCGTTATATAATTCTGAAACGAATGAAATAGTTAGTAAGAAAAAGCTTTTGCCCGTAAAACGCGGCGAAAAGGGAATTCGTCAGAGTGATGCAGTTTTTCACCATACGATACAGTTACCTGATTTAATTGATGAATTATTTGAGGATTTTCACGGCAATATTAAAGCTATTGGTGTTTCTGTAAAGCCGTGTAATGAAGAGGGCTCTTATATGCCTTGTTTTCTCGTGGGGATTTCCATTGCACGTTCTTTGTCAAATGCGATGAATATTCCGCTATATAAGTTTTCACATCAGGATGGTCATATTGCCGCCGCTTTGTATTCAGCTGATAAGCTTGATTTTATAAATAAAGAGTTTTTAGCATTTCATATTTCTGGCGGTACTTCGCAAGCCTTACTTGTTAAACCCGACGATAAGTATTTTTATACAGATAAGATTTCTGATTCACTTGATTTAAAAGCAGGACAAGCCATTGACCGCGTTGGTGTTATGTTAGGACTTGATTTTCCTTGCGGTCCTGCTCTCGAAAAGCTTGCACAGAACAGTAAAAATCCACTAAAGAAAATTAAAGTTTTCCGCCGTGACGGTCAATTCAGTCTTTCGGGTGTTGAAAATAAGTGCAAGAAAATGTTTGAAGATGGTGAAAAACCTGAAGATATTTCTATGTATTGCCTGAGCTTTATTTATTCTGCACTTGATGATACTGTTAGTGAATTACTTTCAAAATATGGCGATTTACCCATTGTATTTTCGGGTGGTGTAATGTCGAATAAAATTTTACGTACCGAATTACAAAATAAATATGATTCTTTTTTTGCTGAACCGCAGTTTTCTGCTGATAACGCCTGTGGTGTGGCAGTTCTTTCTTCAATTTGTGACAAAAGGAAAGTTTAAAATGAATTCTCCGCTTATTTTAACGGTTTCTCAATTGAATTTATATGCGAAATCCTTGCTCGAACAAGATATGAACCTGAATAACGTGTTTGTATCAGGTGAGATTTCAAATTTTACCGACCATTATCGTAGCGGTCATTTGTATATGAGCTTAAAAGATATCAACGCATCTATAAGCGCGGTTATGTTTGCAGGTAATGCTTCAAGGCTTAAATTCAGACCCGAAAACGGAATGTCCGTAATTGTTCGTGGCAGAGTGTCAATTTATGAGCGTGACGGTCGTTATCAGTTGTATATTGATGATATGCAACCAGACGGAATTGGTGCATTGGCGCTTGCTTTTGAACAGACAAAGGAAAGACTTGCAAAGGCAGGACTTTTTGATGCAGAACACAAAAAAAGAATACCTGAAATTCCGCAAAAAATCGGTATTATTTCTTCGCCTACAGGTGCGGCGGTTCAAGATGTATTGAATGTATTGGGCAGACGTTTTCCAATGGCAGAAATTGTTTTTGCAGGTGTTCAGGTTCAGGGTGATAGTGCGGCACCGACGATTATTGAAGCAATAAGGGCTATGAATGATTATACGGATGTTGATACAATCATTATTGCCCGTGGCGGTGGTTCGGCAGAAGACTTATGGCCATTTAATGACGAAAAACTTGCATACGCAATTTATAATTCTGAAATACCCATAATTTCGGGTGTAGGCCATGAAACCGATTTCACAATATGTGATTTTGTGGCAGATTTGCGGGCCCCCACACCATCTGTGGCGGCGGAGCTTGCAGTACCTGATGCAAGAAAACAGAAATATTATATTTCATCTTTAAAGGCTTCTCTTGACAATGCGGTCGAGGTAAATATTCGAGAGCTTGAATATGACCTTGAAAAACTCACAAAATCTCCCTTATTGCAAAATCCAGAAAAGATTATTGAAAACTGCGAACTTTATCTTGACACGCTTAATTCAAGAATTAACGAAAGCTTTAAAGATATTGTAACAGATTGTTCATCAAGTTTTGCTATGATGTGCTCAAAGCTTGAATCTTTAAGTCCCTTAAAGGTTTTGGCACGTGGTTATTCAATTGTAAAAAATAATGATAAAATAATTACTGATAATATTGATTTGTCAGTCGGCGATAAAATTTCTTTACAGTTTGCAAATGGTGATGCAAAGGCTGAAATTATCGAGGTGTAATTTATGAAAATAACATACGAACAGGCTACTAAAAGGCTTGAAGAAATAGTAAGTAAGCTTGAAGAGGGCGCAATACCTCTTGAAGAATCAATGAAGCTTTATGAAGAGGGTGTAAAGCTCTCAGAATTCTGTATGAAAAAGCTAAACGATGCAAAACAAAAAATTATTGATATAAATGAGGTCAAAAAAAATGACTGATATTAATGCTTATATAAAAGAACAAGCTTCTCAAATATCAAACAGGCTCAATACTTTGATGCGCGAAAATATGCCTTGTGTCGTTTCTGACGCAATGAAATACAGTGTTGAAAATGGTGGTAAAAGAATTCGTCCTTTCTTATCACTTGAATTTGCAAAAGCTTGCGGTGGCAATATTGATACTGCCATTGACTTTGGCTGTGCAGTAGAAATGATTCACACTTATTCGCTTATTCACGATGATTTGCCTTGTATGGATAATGACGATATGCGTCGCGGAAAACCATCTTGTCATAAAGCCTTCGGTGAAGACAATGCGCTTTTGGCGGGTGACGCTTTACTTACAGAATCATTTACTGTTTTGTCATCGGTAAAAAACATTCCTTATAAAAATATTGTAAATGCAGTTTCATGTTTATCAACTCTTGCAGGTATTAACGGTATGGTGGGCGGTCAGGTTCTTGACTTGCAATTTGAAGAAACTTCACCAAATCCAGAAGATATTCTCGAAATGTACTCATTGAAAACCTGTGCACTTATCAAAGCAGCATGCGTTTTGGGTTGTATTTCGGCAGTTGATTATAAATCTTCCGACATTGAAAGTGCTTGTATTTATGCTGAAAACCTTGGTCTTGCTTTTCAGATTGTGGATGATATTCTTGACATTACAAGTGACGAGGCTACTCTTGGCAAGCCTGTAGGAAGCGATGAAAAGAATGATAAATCAACAATCGTTAAATTCTATGGATTAGAAAAAGCAAAAGAACTTGTAAATGAATATACTCAAAAAGCAGTTAATGCTTTAGACGCAATCGACGGCGATACAACAATGCTTAAAGAGTTTGCGCTCTATATGGCAAGCAGAACATATTGATTGGAGAACATATTTTGGAGAATTTTAAATTTTTGGGGAATATCAATTCACCCGCTGATTTAAAAAAACTGAATATAAACGAGCTTGAAGTTCTTGCAACTGAAATCAGACAAGTTATGTTGAATACTGTTTCACAAAATGGCGGTCACTTGTCTTCAAATCTCGGCGTGGTTGAGCTTACAATTGCTATGCACAAAATATTCAACTCACCAAATGATAAAATTGTTTGGGATGTGGGTCATCAGATTTATGCTCATAAAATCCTTACCGGCAGACTTAATGAGTTTAAAACATTGAGAACGGAAAATGGGATTTCAGGCTTCTGTGCACCTAACGAAAGTGAGCACGATGCGTTTTACAGCGGTCATTCAAGCGCTTCTATTTCTGCCGCATTAGGCATTGCAGAGGCTAACAAAAAACTTGGTAAAAAGGATTACACTGTTGCGGTAATCGGCGATGGCGCACTTACAGGCGGTATGGCTTATGAGGCGCTCAATAATGCAGGTCGTTCGGGTACACATCTTATTGTTATCCTCAACGATAACGAGATGTCAATTTCAGAAAATGTTGGCTCAATGGCTCGTTATCTTGCGGTTATTCGTTCAAAGCCCGAATACTTTAAACTGAAGGTCAAAACCGAAAAAACACTCAATCGTATTCCACTGATTGGTAAACCGATTTCAACACTTATCTCCAAACTTAAAAGTGATATTAAATCGTCTATGTATGAAAGTACATTCTTTGAGGATTTAGGCTTTAAATATATGGGACCGATTGACGGTCACAATCTTGGTAATCTTTGCGAAGCTCTTAACAGTGCAAAGCTTGTTAATGCTCCCGTAGTACTTCACATATGCACTACAAAGGGTAAGGACTATGAATTTGCAGAGAAAAATCCAAGTGTGTATCATGGTATTTCAAAGTTTGATGTCGAAACCGGTGCTTATGCCGAAGGCTCAACTAATTTCTCTAACGAATTCGGTAAAAAGCTTTGTGAATTGGCAGAAAACAACGAAAAAATCTGTGCTATTACTGCTGCTATGTCTTTGGGTACCGGCTTAAAGGAATTTTCAGAAAAATATAGTGGCAGATTTTATGATGTTGGCATTGCTGAGCAACACGCGGTAACCTTTGCATCAGGTCTTGCAAAGGGCGGTATGACGCCTGTTTTTGCAGTTTATTCTACATTCCTGCAAAGAGCTTATGACCAGCTTGTACACGATGGAACTTTACAAAAGCAAAAGGTGATTATCGGTCTTGACCGTGCCGGCTTCGTAGGGGAAGACGGCGTAACCCATCAGGGTGTGCTTGATGTTTCATTTCTTAACAGTATTCCTGATATTACAGTTTATTCACCGTTTACTTATAACAGATTGAGATTTGATATTGAGAACGCAGCAAATAATGCTGAAAATCTTACTGTAATCCGTTATCCACGGGGTGCAGAACCCAATGTACCTGCGGAATTCACATTTAGTGAAAATGATTACGACTATTTTGAAAATGGTAAAAAAATTCTTATTGTAACATACGGTCGTATTTCAGCAGAGGTACTCAATGCAATAAAAGAATTGAACGAGAAAAATACCTCTGTATCAGTTCTCATACTTAATAAAATCAAGCCTATTGAGAACTTTGCAGTTAAATTGGCAAGTGGTTACAAATATGTTTTGTTCTATGAAGAAGCGGTAAAATCGGCCAGTATAGGGCAAAGCTTTGCCGATATGCTTTTGGAAGTCAATTTCAAGGGTATTTTCAAGCATATTGCAGTAAAGGATGAATTTGTACCGCACGCGTCTGTTGCCGCACTTATAAAAAAGTATCATTTAGACGCTGAAAGCATTGTAAATCAGATATTGGAGATAACAAATGGCTGAAAAGAAAAGACTTGATACGGTTGTAGTTGAATTGGGTTTTGCTGAAACCCGTTCAAAAGCTTCGGCAATAATTATGTCGGGCGAAGTTTATGTAAACGGACAAAAAGAAACCAAAGCAGGCTATGCCGTGAAAGAAACTGATAAAATTGAATTCAAGGGTAAAAAGATGCCTTTTGTTAGCCGTGGCGGATATAAGCTTGAAAAGGCCATGAAATCTTTTCCAATTACTCTTGATGGTTGCATTTGTATGGACATTGGTGCATCAACTGGTGGTTTTACTGACTGTATGCTTCAATGTGGTGCTTCAAAAGTATATGCAATCGATGTAGGATACGGTCAGCTTGCGTGGAAATTGCGAACTGATGAACGGGTTATAAACCTTGAACGCACAAATTTCAGATATCTAACTAAAGAAACCGTCACAGATGAAATTGACTTTGCAAGTATAGACGTTTCATTTATATCCTTAAAAAAAATATTACCTGTTTTGTTTGATTTTCTTAAAGCGGGTGGACAAACTGTCGCGCTAATAAAACCACAGTTTGAAGCAGGTAAAGAAAAGGTCGGCAAAAAAGGTGTTGTAAGAGATGTTAACACCCACAAAGAAGTCATTTCTTCTATTGTTAATTTTGCTTTTGAAAACGGATTTTCTGTTTTGGGGCTTGACTTTTCTCCAATAAGGGGTCCCGAGGGTAATATTGAATATTTAATTTATCTTTCAAAAGACGAAGGCAAGATATTGTCAGTAACCGAAACGGATATAAACGATATTGCAGATAAATCACATTTGGATTTGAGTGGTGAATAATTTGAAAATCGGTATTGTTCCAAATTTTACAAGAGAAAAAACTCTTGAAGTAATTAAAGAAACTGTTACATACCTAAAAAAACTGAATATTGATTTTTATTTTGATGTTAACTCACAAAAAGATTTACCGCTTAATATTGATAACGGTAAATTCCTTGATGATTTATATTCAAATGTTGATTTGTTAATTGCCATTGGTGGCGATGGTTCGTATATCAATGTCGCAAAGCAAGCAGCAATCCATAAAAAGCCTGTGCTTTGCATAAATGCGGGCAATTTAGCCTTTTTAGCAGGACTTGAAGGTAACGAACTGCATCTTCTCGAAAAGCTTCTTACGGGCGATTTTACAACAGATAAGCGTATGATGCTTGAGGTATCTGTCAAAAATTCAGAGGGCGAAAAGTTCATCGGTTATTGCCTTAATGATGTTGCGATTGCACGCGGAAGTGAAATTAAGCTTGTTGACTTAGAAGCTTTCTGTGATGACAGAAAAATCAATAGCTACCGTGCCGACGGTGTTGTGTTATCAACTCCTACGGGCTCAACTGCATATTCATGGTCAGCAGGCGGTCCTGTAATTGACCCTGATTTACAGTGTATAATGTTAACACCAATTTGTACACATTCACCGTTAAATCGTTCACTTGTTTTTAACGAGAAATCTGTAATAACTGTGAAATCCTCAAAATTATCACAAAAAATCTGTATATCTGCTGATGGCGAAAAATCAATTGAACTTTCAGAGGGTTTTGAAGTTAAAATCAAGAAATCTGAGTATTATGCTGAATTTATAAGAATTAAATCAGACGAATTCTACGATATTCTTAACAGTAAATTATCTCAAAGGAGAATATAAACTTATGAAAAAAAGAAGACATGAGCTTATATTGGAATTTATAAAAAATAATAATGTTTCAACGCAAGAAGAGATTATTTCTATGCTTCGTGATAACGGCTTTAATGTTACCCAAGCTACAATTTCACGCGATATTAAGGAATTAAAGCTTGTTAAAGAACATTACGGTAAAAATGAGACAAGATATGCTATTACCGAAAAGCCGGTAAATAACGACGATAATTTCAAAATGATTTTTACTCGCTCCGCTTTGTCGGTTGAAGCTGCAATGAATATTGTTGTAATTAAATGCTACCCGGGAACAGCAAATGCTGCTTGTATGGCTCTTGAAAATATACATCTTGATGGTGTTGTTGGCACATTGGCAGGGGATGATACAATTTTTGTTGCATGCAAAGAGCTTCACGCAACAACTGTAGTAATTGATACAATAAAAGCAATGCTGAAAGGCTGATATTAATGCTTTCAAATCTCAAAATATCAAATATTGCTATTATTAAAGAGGCTGTTATCGATTTTGATAACGGTCTTAATGTGCTGACAGGCGAAACCGGTGCAGGTAAATCAATTATTATCGATGCTATTAATGCGATACTTGGTGAAAGAACTTCCCGCGAGCTTATAAGAACTGGCAGTAATAATGCCGAAGTGTCAGCGTTTTTTGAAAATATCAATAATGATGTTGTTTCTGTACTTGATGAGTTCGGCATAGATTGTGAAGAAGATAATTCTCTGCTAATTTCAAGAAAAATTTATCTTGACGGCAAAAACATCTGCAAAATCAATGGTGCAAATGTAACTGTTTCAATGATTAAAAGGATTGGTCAGGCGCTTATCAATGTGCACGGGCAGATGGATAATCACAATCTTCTCAACGAAGAATTGCATTATACTTACATTGATAGCTTTGCAGAAAATAACAATATTCTTGAAGAATACCTTAATGCATATAATGATTACTGCACTTGCAAAAGAAGATATGATAATTTAATTGTTGATGAGAGTGAAAAGGCACGAAAAATTGACCTTTTAATATATCAGATTAAAGAAATTGAAGATGCTGATATTAAAATTGGTGAGTGGGAAGAATTAGAAAAGCGTAAAAAGGTTTTGCAGAATGCCGAACAACTTATTTCTCTTGTTAATAACGCTGTTGAAATTATTAATGGTAATGACAATTTCTCGGGTGTTGCGGACATGCTCAATACTGCGTCAAATTCCCTTATAAAAGCATCTTCATTTGATGAAACACTCAGCACGGTTTCTGACACTGTGGCAGAAATGTCATATAATATCGCCGATTGTGCTAGTGAACTAAATAGTTTCTTATATTCTCTTGATGTTGACCCTAACGAGCTTGATGTAATTGAAGAAAGACTTGATGTTCTTTTTAAGCTTTCAAAGAAATACGGGCAGACTGAAACCGAAATACTTGTATTCCTTGAAAAAGCACAAAAGGAATTAGACGAGATTACATTTTCTGATAAGCTCAAGGAACAGCTTGAAATTGAATTAACTGAAAAATATGAAATTATGGATGAAACAAGCCGTAAGCTATCTGCTAATCGTCAAAAATACGGTGAAATATTCATAGAGAATGTTAAATCTGAGCTTTCATTTCTTGATATGGCGTCAATTTC
Organism: uncultured Eubacteriales bacterium; assembly: GCA_964457415.1. Classification (GTDB taxonomy): domain Bacteria; phylum Bacillota; class Clostridia; order Oscillospirales; family Acutalibacteraceae; genus Fimenecus. Next base: position 19,402 of record CAYWFB010000017.1, read on the forward strand.
ATTCAACATTGTACAAAACAGAAAATCGTTTGATGAAACGGGCGCTGACGAAATCTATTTTTTGATTTCTGCGAATGCAGGCGAAGAACCCAAGCCACTTTCAAAGATTGCATCGGGCGGTGAATTATCACGTATAATGCTTGCAATCAAAAATGTTTTAGCATCTAAAGATAATGTGCAAACTCTTATTTTTGACGAGGTTGATACGGGTGTTAGCGGTCGTGCGGCACAGAAAATCGGTATAAAGCTTAAAGAGGTTTCTAAAAATCGTCAGGTGCTTTGTGTTACTCATTTGGCACAGATTGCTTGCTTTGCTGATAATCATTTCTTGATTTCAAAATCTGAAAGTGAAAACAAAACTTACACCAAGGTTGAATCCCTCAATAATGACGGCAGAATTCACGAATTAGCCCGTATTATTGGCGGAATTGAACAAAGTAAGCTCTCGCTTGAGGCGGCAAAAGAAATGATTGAAAACGCTAAGAAATATTAACTTGACTTTTCCAATTAATTGTGTATAATAATCTCAATGACTTTGAAGCGAAGAAGTAGCAAAATCTCTGTAGTTAAAGAGAGTGTCTGTTTGGTGAAAAGATATACACAGAGCTTGTGAAATACATCGTGGAGTTGCACTTTTGAACTAACAGTAGATAGTGTCGGGCGTACCCGTTACAGTACAGAGTAATGTCAGTTACTCGTTGAGGCTGTTTACCGTGAGGTAGCAGTAAACATGAGGTGGTAACACGAAATCTTTTCGTCCTCTGCTTAAAGCAGGGGACTTTTATTATTTTTAAGGAGTAGAAAAAATGCAAATCTATGAAGAACTTGTTGCACGTGGACTTATAGCACAGGTAACAAATGAAGAAGAAATCAAAAATCTTGTAAATGAAGGTAAAGCAGTTTTCTATATTGGTTTTGACCCGACAGCAGATAGCTTGCATGTAGGTCATTTTATGGCTCTTTGCCTTATGAAGAGATTGCAGATGGCAGGCAACAAGCCAATCGCACTTATTGGCGGTGGTACTGCTATGATTGGTGACCCATCAGGTCGTTCTGATATGCGTCAGATGATGACAAAAGAAACAATTCAGCACAACTGTGATTGCTTTAAAAAGCAGATGAGTCGTTTTATTGACTTTTCTGACGGTAAAGCACTTATGGTTAATAACGCTGATTGGCTTTTAGACCTTAACTATGTTGATGTACTTCGTGAGGTTGGCGCTTGCTTCAGTGTTAATCGTATGCTTGCTGCAGAATGCTATAAGCAGAGAATGGAAAAAGGTCTTTCATTCCTTGAATTCAACTACATGATTATGCAGAGCTATGACTTCTACGAGTTATTCCAGAAATATGGTTGTAATATGCAGTTCGGCGGTGATGACCAGTGGAGCAATATGCTCGGTGGTACAGAGCTTATCCGCAGAAAGCTTGGTAAAGATGCACACGCAATGACAATTACACTTCTTCTCAATTCAGAGGGTAAAAAGATGGGTAAAACACAGTCAGGTGCAGTTTGGCTTGACCCTAATAAAACATCACCATTTGATTTCTATCAATATTGGAGAAATGTTGATGATGCTGATGTTCTCAAGTGTATCAGAATGCTTACATTCTTACCTCTTGAAGAAATTGAAAAGATGGAGTCGTGGGAAGGCAGTCAGTTGAATACTGCAAAAGAAATTCTCGCATACGAGCTCACAAAGCTTGTTCACGGCGAAGAAGAGGCTAACAAGGCTCAGGATGGCGCAAGAGCACTTTTCTCAGGCAAGGGCAATACAGATAATATGCCAACAGTAGAACTCAGTGCAGACGATTTTAACGATGATAACGTGCTTGTTTCAGATATTATGATTAAAGCAGGTATTGCAAAGTCAAAGGGTGAGTGTCGCCGTCTTATTGAACAGGGTGGCGTATCTGTTGATGATGAAAAGGTTACAGAGCCATTTAAAACACTTTCTAAGAGCGATTTTGAAAAAGGATATGTAATCATCAAGAAGGGCAAAAAAGTCTTCTATAAGGCAATTTTGGCTTAAATAGCAACGTAGGGCGGGGGCTTGCTCCCGCCGTTGTATTATAATTTGGAGGTGCAATATGAAAATATTAGTATTAACTTTGGAAGAATGTCCTGCTAATATTTCAACTGAATTGGAAAATGAATTACAGAAAAAAGCTATAAAAATGCACAAATTATTAGGGTTGAATTATTATTCAAGAATTGACTTTATAGTTGATGAAAATAATGTTCCGTATTTTTTGGAAGCTAATGCTTTACCGGGCATGACATCAACAAGTTTACTACCGCAAGAAGCAAATGTAGTTGGAATAGATTATGATACCTTATGTGAAAAAATAGCAACACAATATAGCCATTAGTAACATATAGAACTATATAAAAAGGCTTACTGAAACTAATCAGTAAGCCTTAAAATTTTGCTTAAATTATGAGTTTAATGCTGAATAAACTGCGTCACCATCGTGGCTGTAAACAAGAACTGAAATATCAACTTCTGAAGTTGTAATCATTCTTACTTCAACATCTGCTGATGCGATTACAGAGAATACTTGTGCCGCAACACCTGGGCAATTTTTCATACCTTCACCAAAAACTGAAATCTTTGTATTACCACTGCTGATTGCGAGCTTTAATTCGGGATGAAGCTCACGAAGCTTTGAAGCAGTTTCAAAAACCTTGCCTAAATCATCATCATTCACAGTAAAAGAAAGATTTGAGGTTTTACCCTGGGGAGGATTCTGTGAAATCATATCAACGTCAATTCCTGCATTTGAAAGCATTTCAAAAATCTGTGCTACAACATTGAAATCAGCAGGGGAGTCGTTAATAGAAATAAGTGTTACATTTTCAATCATTGTAATATTATCAATAGTTTTCATTATTTTGACCTCCTTAAGAATTAACTAAATCTTTCATTGAGTAAAATCCCGGCTCTTTACCAACGAGGAATAAGCCTGCATTCACCGAACCATTTGCAAATAACTGTTTTGAATATGCTGCGTGTGAAATCTTAATAACTTCATCGGGTCCTGCAAAGATTATTTCGTGTTCACCAACAATTGTACCACCACGAACTGCGTGAATACCAATTTCATTCTTTGCTCTCTTCATTCGTTTTGAATGACGGTCAAATTCGTAAATGGGTTTCTCGTCAAGTGCCTCTGAAATTGAATCTGCAAGCATTAAAGCGGTACCACTTGGAGCGTCGATTTTCTGATTGTGATGAGCCTCAACAATTTCAATGTCAAAGCTACCTTGAAGAACTTTGGCCGCCTTTTTAGCAAGCTCTGATACAAGACTTACACCAATTGACATATTTGCAGAGAAGAAAAGGGGAACATCAATAGATGCAAGCTTAATATCACCAATCTGTTGCTCGTTTAAGCCTGTTGTAGCAATTACAGCGGGAATTTTTTTATTCTTTGCAAATGAAAGTAAGTCTTCGAGAATTGACGGATGTGAAAAATCAATAATCACATCTGCATCAACATTGACTTCATTAAAAGATTTAAAAATCGGGAATGAGCATTCAGCAGTTGCTAAATCAATACCTGCAACAATTTCACAATCTTCACGGTTGTCTACGCAAGCAGTAATTGCTTTTCCCATTTTTCCTAAAGCACCGCTTAAAATAATTCTTGTCATTTTTTCACGTCCAACATTTAAATTAGATTAAATTATACTTTTTAAGTATAGCTTGAAGTTTTGCAGTTTTAGCATCCTCCATCTCACAAAGAGGCATACGAAGAGGACCAACATCCATACCCATCATCTGCATTGCAACCTTAACGGGAATTGGATTAACGTCCATAAACATTGCATTTATAAGTTCTAAATACTTAAGCTGAAGCTCTGCACTTTCTTTTACTTTACCTTCAAGATAGAGGGTGGGAATATCGTGTGCAAGCTTTGGGCAGATATTTGAAAGAACAGAAATTACACCCTTTCCGCCAAGTGACATAATAGGAACAATCTGGTCATCATTACCTGAATAAACATCAAGCTTATCACCGCAAAGTGCAATTGTTTGTGCAATCTGTGAAAGATTTCCGCTTGCTTCCTTTGTAGCGATAATATTTTTGTGCTCTGCAAGCTCAGCGTAAGTTTCGGGAAGAACATTTACACCTGTACGGCTTGGAACATTATAAATAATGACAGGCTTTGAAACATTGTCTGCAATTGCCTGATAATGCTTTACAAGACCACGCTGCGAGCATTTGTTGTAATAAGGTGTAACTACAAGCATCGCGTCTGCGCCTGCATTTTCAGCGTCCTGAGAGAGCTCAATTGCGTAGGCTGTTTCGTTACTGCCTGTACCTGCAATAACGGGAATTCTATGGTTTACTACATCCACTGTGAATTTGATAACATCTGAATGTTCTCGGGGAGTAAGTGTAGCACTTTCACCTGTTGTTCCGCAGATTACAATTGAATCAGTACCGTTTGCAATATGAAATTCTAAAAGATTTTCAAGTGCCTTGTAATTAACACTTGTATCTTCATTAAAAGGTGTTACAATTGCAACACCGCAACCTGTAAAAATAGGATTATTACTCATAATAAAATCTCCTTAATCCATATAACCTTCTGCGCAAAGAAGCTCTGCCATAAGAACAGCACCGCCTGCGGCACCGCGAAGTGTGTTGTGAGAAAGACAAACAAACTTGTAATCGTACTGTGTGTCCTCACGAAGTCTGCCGATTGAAATTGCCATTCCGCCCTCAAGGTCACGCTGTAACTTTGTCTGAGGCATATTGTCCTCTTCGAAATAGTGGAGGAACTGCTTGGGAGCGTGAGGGAGCTGGAGCTCCTGTGCTCTGCCTGAGAAGTCTTTCCATATATTTAATATTTCTTCCTTAGAGGGTTTATTCTCAAATCTTACGAAAACTGCGCCCATATGACCGTTTGAAACAGGAACACGAAGACACTGTGCAGTAAAGTTGGGTGATGTTGCGGGAACAATTTCGTCGCCCTCAACCTTGCCCCAGATTTTAAGAGGCTCTTGCTCACTCTTCTCTTCTTCACCACCGATGTAGGGGATTACATTGTCAATCATTTCGGGCCAGGTATCAAATGTTTTTCCTGCACCTGAAATTGCCTGATATGTACAAACAAGAACATCCTTTACGCCAAATTTTGAAAGGGGATAAAGTGCGGGAACATAGCTCTGAAGTGAGCAGTTTGACTTAACTGCAATAAATCCGCGCTTTGTGCCGAGACGCTTTCTCTGTGCAGGGATAATTGATGCATGGTCAGCATTGAGTTCAGGAACAATCATAGGAACATCAGGAGTATGTCTGTGAGCACTGTTATTTGAAATAACCGGGCACTCTGCTTTTGCGTAAGCTTCTTCTAATGCCTTAATTTCATCCTTTTTCATATCAACTGCACAGAAAACAAAATCAACCTGTGAAGCAATCTTTTCTATGTCAGCAGTTGCGTCCATTACAACTATATCTTTCATAGTTTCAGGAATTTCGATATCCATGCACCATTTAGCACCTACGGCGTCTGAATATTTCTTACCTGCCGAACGTGGGCTTGCTGCAAGAACTTTAACATCAAACCAAGGGTGATTATCGAGAAGTGTCATAAAACGCTGTCCAACCATACCAGTTGCACCGATTACACCAACATTATACTTTTTCACTTGAAATTACCTCCAAAAAATGATATGCTATCATTTGTTATAAAAAATCAGTAATGATTATGACACCATTACTGATAAAAATACATAGGTATTATGGTTTTCATAATACGAAAGCACTCCATCAAATAATGATGACAGTTGCATTACTGTTAATAATACAACCAGAAAAACCAAATCCCAAGCCCTGTTTTTTCTTCGGCAACAAACCCTTTCACACTTTATCAAAAACCCTTGGGAGTTTCAAAAGTGATACTGATTTTTGTTGCGCCTCAATCGCTCTAATATAATACCATATATAAAGCAATTGTGTCAAACATTTTTAACATTTTCTATATTTTTACGGAGAAACATAATGAAAAAATCTGATTTTTACTACGAATTGCCCAAAGAACTCATAGCGCAAACTCCAATTGAGCCCCGCGACCATTCAAAAATGATGGTTTTATCGCGCGAAAATAAGTCAATTGAACATAAGCATTTCTATGATTTTATTGATTATCTTAACGAGGGTGACTGCTTAATTCTCAACAATACAAGAGTTTTACCGGCGCGTATGTACGGTGTAAAAAAAGATACTGGTGCAATAGTTGAGTTCTTGCTTTTAAACAACCTCGGCAATGACCGTTGGGAAACCATTACGGGACCCGGTAAACGTGCAAAGGTTGATGCAGAATTCACTTTTGGCGATGGTTTACTTACGTGTAAAATTGAAGAAGTTCTTGAAAATGGCAACAGAATTGCAAAATTCTGCTACAATGCGTCAAATATATATGAGGTGCTTGATAAAATCGGTGAAATGCCTCTGCCACATTATATTACCGAAAAGCTTGAAGATAAAGAACGTTATCAGACTGTTTACTCAAAGGAATTGGGTTCTGCCGCGGCGCCAACAGCAGGTCTACATTTTACTGATGAAATTCTTGAAAAAATCAATAAAAAAGGTATCAAAATCGGTTATGTAACCTTACATGTAGGTATCGGCACATTCCGTCCCGTAAAAGCGGAAAATATTGAAGACCATCAGATGCATTCTGAACATTATCAAATCCCAAAAGAAACCGCAGATTTAATTAACGAAACCAAGAAAAATGGTGGCAGAGTAATTGCGGTAGGTACAACTTGTTGTAGAACACTTGAAAGTGTTATGAATTCACAAGGCGAAATGAAAGAATTTGACGACTGGACAAGTATTTTTATTTATCCTGGGTATAAATTTATGTGTATCGATGCTCTGCTTACAAACTTTCATTTGCCTGAAAGCACATTAATAATGCTTGTATCTGCATTTTATAACAGAGAAAGCGTTTTAGAAGCCTATAACACCGCCGTAAATGAAAAATACAGATTTTTCTCATTTGGCGATTGTATGCTCATTCTGTGACCGATAAATCCAGTTACCAAGCGGTATTTTAAGATTACCGTTTGGTAATTTTTTAATTTTACCGATGTTTACGGGATATAGGATTTAATTGTGCATACACTATTGACAATATCACGGTATCGTGATATAATTATATCGAAGAAATTAAGGAGTTGTTGTTATGCCTGTTTTATCACGATTTTACGGAATTATTATCAGAATGTATTTTTTACAAAGTGAGCATAATCCGCCGCATATTCACGCGATATATAATGATGATGTTGCGGCTATTGATTTTATGACAGGTAAAGTTCTTGAAGGGCACCTACCTCAAAAAGCTATGAATATGGTTCAGGAATGGATTTCAATTCATAGAGAAGACCTTAAAATAATTTGGGAGACACAGGAATTTAAGAACTTACCGCCATTAGAATAAGGAGGGTTTGTATGTTTCATAAGATTAAAAATGTATCTCCGCTGCCTGAATATAAATTAAGTGTTCAATTTGCCGAAGGTGTTACTAAAATCTATGATGTAAAACCTCTGTTTGAAAAAATTCCCATTTTTAAATCGCTTGAAAGTAATAACGATTTTGGCAATGTATATGTTGATGTCGGCGGTTATGGTATTATTTGGAATGATGAACTTGATTTATCCTGCGATGAGTTGTGGGAGAACGGTGTAGAGGTGGAAACACCATTTGACGGATTGATAGCTTTTTCTGATGCTACTGAGTTATGGGGTCTTAACGAAAGCACACTTCGTAAGGCAATTTCTTACGGTAAGCTAATAAACGGCGTTGATGTTTGTAAATTCGGAAAACAATGGGTTGTTTCAATTGAGGCTATGAAACGGGAATACGGTAATATTACCAATCGGTAA
>CAYWFB010000018.1:0-26695 GCA_964457415.1 uncultured Eubacteriales bacterium
ATATCATTGTAAAAAACCTCTTTTGTCAGGTAGACAAAAGAGGTTTTTTACATGGCACGCCGGAAGGGATTCGAACCCCCGACCTTTTGGTTCGTAGCCAAACACTCTATCCAGCTGAGCTACCGGCGCATACGGACTTTTTACCGCCCGAATATAATAACACTAAGAAGCCAAAAAGTCAACAGTTTTTTAAAATTATTTTTTCACAACACTTATTTTTTTAATTCCGTATCGTTTAAACAACTCAATATGCTTTTCTGTAATAATTTCACCGCTTACTGTAATGGGAATAGCAGGGGGGCAGGAAACTGTTGGGCTCGCACAAACTCTGCCGACCGCAATTTCAACATTTATTTCTTCACTTTCGCTGAAAATAGCTTCACGGATTGTCATAGCTCTTTCACCAATTTCAAAACTGAAAGCTTTATCATAATTTTTCGAAGTCAGTTCAAGATTTTTAAATGCCATTTTGAGCCTTTCAAAATCTTCGTCCGAATTCTGCGGAGTAATCATAAATACTATGTAGTCCTCGTCCGCATATTCAGGCTCGACGCCGTGTTTTCTGAAATGCTCGGTAAAATTACTCTCATATTTTGAAAAATCTGCGGTAATCTTCAACGGCTCTGTTGATATATTTTCAACACCGCACTTACGCATAATCGCCGTTATTTTATCGCATTTTTGCGAGCAGAAGCTCAAATCTTCTCTTATTTTTTCATCAATATATTTGTTGCAAAGGTCAAGGGATTGCAAAATGAGATATGACGGACTTGTCGACCCGAAAATCGCCATAGCATTAACTGCATTTTTTGCAAATCCGTATTTATTTCCCTTTGCAATGTGCAAATACCCGCCACCCGTGAGTACGGGCAAGGTCTTGTGCGCCGAGTCGCAACACATATCCGCCCCAAGACTTATCGGGTGTAAATCCTCTGCGCAAAATTTTAAATAACTGCCGTGAGCATTATCAATAAGCAGGGGAATATCATACTTGTTACAAACCTCTGCCAAGCCTTTAATATCAGCCATTCCGCCCAAGTAATCGGGACTTGTAATATACACCGCAAAAGGCTTATTTTCAAGGCTTACAAGTCTTTTTTCTAATTCTTCGGCCGTAACAATGCAAGAACAAATACTCTGTGAATTTTCTGGGTAGAGCCACTCTACATCAGCATCCAATTTAGCCAATGCATAAATAAATGACTTGTGAGCGTTTCGCCCCGCCAATACAAATGGTTTGTGTGACTTGTCAGCTCGCAAATACGCTAAGTACAACATAGCATTTATGCTCTGACTTGAACCGCCTGCAGAATAAACCGTTTTTGCCGTACCGAAAAGGGCAGAGGCATTTTCTTCGCTTTCGCGGATTATCCCCTCGGGCGCATAAAGCTCGTCAGCACCGTTAATTTCAGTAATATCAAAGGCTTCACAGCCTAAAAAAGACACACCCTTATGACCCGGCATATGCAGTCGGGCAGTATTACTTTTAATGTAATTCTGCACAAAGTCAAAAATCGGTGTGTCCATTTTAATATTCCTTTATTTTTCTTCAGATTCTGCTACTTGAATCATAACCGCGCATTCAATACGCTTTTTGAATAATTCACAGCCGTATTCATAAATACCTGTAATCTTACCCGATGCGTGATATGAGTTAGCCGCACAACCGCCCGAGCAATAAAGCTTTGCCCAGCAGTCATCACATTCTTTACGCGCATAAGCGTTGCAGAGCTTGAATTCGTTCTGAATTTCTTTGTTTGTAACGCCGTCCCAAATGTTGCCGAGCAAGTATTTTGTATCACCAACAAACTGATGGCAGGGGTAAAGGTCACCGCTGGGGGTAACTGCCATATATTCAGTTCCCGAGCCACAGCCCGAAATTCTCTTATAAATGCAGGGACCGTGTGTTAAATCAAGCATATAGTGATAGAATGTAAAGCCGTTGCCTGCCTTTTTACGTTTAATCATCTCTTTTGCAAGGATTTCATACTGCTCAAAAAGTACGGGCAAATCAGCCTCAGTCAATGCACTTGCATCTTCAGGCGAGCATACAACGGGCTCCATACTCAATTCTGTAAAGCCCAAGTCAGCCATATGGAAAATATCATTGGTGAAATCTACATTATTGTGTGTGAAAGTACCACGCATATAATAGCTCTTGCCCTCACGGCGCTTAACGAATTCCTGGAATTTCGGAACGATAATATCATAGCTTCCGCGACCCTGATAATCCTTGCGAAGTCTGTCGTGGATTTCTTTTCGTCCGTCAAGGCTTAAAACCACATTGCTCATTTCACGGTTACAGAAATCAATAACATCATCGTCAATGAGAATTCCGTTTGTGGTGAGTGTAAAGCGGAAATTCTTGTTGTGGATTTTCTCTTGCACGCGTGCGTAAGAAACCAGCTCTTTCACAACATCCCAATTCATCAAAGGCTCGCCGCCGAAGAAGTCAACCTCTAAATTTCGGCGTGTGCCTGAATTCTCAATAAGAAAATCAAGTGCGCGCTTGCCGACCTCAAAGCTCATAAGCGCACGCTCGCCGTGGTATTTGCCCTGACTTGCAAAGCAGTATTCACAGTTAAGATTACAAGTGTGCGCCACGTGTAAACACAAAGCCTTAATTACAGTGTTTCTGTTCTTGAAATCGAATGCCATACCCTCATAAGTGTCGGGTGTGTAAAGCTTGCCCGCATTTTCAAGACTCTTTACATCCTCAATGCAATCAAGAACATCCTGCTCGCTGATTTCTTCATTTTTATATGTATCAAGGATATATTCAACTATTTTCTCTGAGCTTTTATCTTTGTACATTGCGATAATATCGTATGCAACCTCGTCAACCACGTGAACAGAGCCACTGCAGGTATCAAGCACAATGTTATATCCGTTTAATTTATACTGATGTACCATATCTAATCTTCACCTTTACGCAAAAAACAGGTAATACACTCAATGTATTACCTGCTTTGGCAATAGACTTTTAAATTCTTATTTGCTCTCACAGTTTTCGCACTGCTGATTAGCAACACCGCAAGATGTCTTGCAAGCTGACTGGCAAGATGTCTGGCATTCGCCGCAACCGCCCTTAACTGCGCTTTCTTTAAGGTCTCTTGTTTCAATAGTTCTGATTCTTTCCATTTGAATATCTCCTAACTGAATAATTTCAAATATTTACAAATCAAAGTATATCACAAGCCACATTGACTGTCAAGAAAATTTATTTTATAATAAAATTGTAAAAAATTTGAAACAAAACACACTTTTAAACACTCTTATATATAAAGAGGTGATATTATGACAAAATTAAAGTCCAACAGAAAACTCATTCTTATTTTTGCGGTGATTATCTTGCTTATTGTGACGGTTGCAGGGATTTTGATTTATCATAATTCCATGCAAGGCGATAGACCTTTTGAAAGCTTAACTGTAAATGAAGTAAAAAGTATTTCACTTTACGACTATAAAGGCGATATTATTTATACTTTTACCGAAGAAGAAAAAGCAGAAATCGTCAATCTTCTCAATGGTATTGCAATCGGCGAAGAGGATAATCAAGAATATATAGGTGGCTTTGACCCCGAATTCCGTTTAGAAAAAGCTGATGGCACAGTAATTGAATTTGGTACAGGCGCAAATTTCTGGCTTGACGGCCAGCGGTATGTAGTTCCCGATAATAATGTTTCATTGATTAAACTGCGCGAACTTCATAGTGAGTATTTTAGAGAATACTTTGTACCATACAACGAAAGGGGAGTTACTTATGAAAAAACATAGTAAAATATTCATTGTAATTATCAGCATGGTATTAGTGTTTGCAATTCTTTTTGTTGCTTGGCTGAATTATGTCCCCACAAAAATCAGATATAGGTCCGAGTTTATGACGGATAACACCGCAATAAGCTGGAGTAATCCTCGCGAAGCAGTTGGTGTGTCGAACTATGTATTTGTTGCATACCTTGAAGAAATTTATGATTACAATACAGCAAAATTCACAAGGGATTTTCCCGCGCTAATCGACTATAACGGCACGGTATATACAGAATGTAAGGTCAAGGTTGTGTCAAATATCAAAGGATGTCTTGAAGTAGGAAAAGAGTTTTCGTTTTATCAATGGGGCGGAATAAATTGGCTGAGAACTTGTTATATATTGGATGATGATTATAAACTTCCCGAAGTGGGTAAATATTATATCTTTTTAGGCAACTGTAGCGCTGACGGAACAATGATTGGTGGCGGCTCTAACAGGACAATTCAACTTGAAGAAGGTATTGACTCAACAAATTTTGAACAGTCAGAAATATATCAAAAATATATTGATGCCTATAAAAATCAGATTACTACCCATGCCAAAGCTTATAATTACCTCTGCACCGCCGATGTAAACTACGGCGACGGAACGCACAATGCAGAGATTTTCGCGGCGTATCTTGATTGGAACGAGGAAAAGGGCAATGATATCGACAAGGATTATTACAAAGCCCTCAAAGAAGGTAATCCAAAAATAGAATAAATGCACGTTATGGCGGGGTCAATACCCCGCCATTGCTGTTTATTATGGAATAATCGTAGGGGTCGGCGTCCTCGACGACTCCCCCAAAAGCCTCCCTTGTCAAAGGGAGGGGGACCGCGTAAGCGGTGGAGGGATTCTTTGTAGGGGACGACGACTCGGCGTCCCGAAAAATCATTGACAAATCAAATTTAAATGATATATTAAAATTGCAATGGAAATTGTCAGTCATCAATATAAAATTTAATATTTAATAAAATTATTTGTTGGTTATCAACAAAACAACTCAGTGATATGGGGTATTCTAATGAAGAAATAAAAGCCCTGCGGGAACTGAACGGTAATGAAACGCTATCTGACATTTCTACAAGGGGATTGTTTGCAAATTGTACTTGCTATAATATTCTTGATGACCATTATTACAAGAAATCCACAGGAAAAACTTATATCATTGTAGCTTATGGTTGGGAGTGGGATAAGTTTCCTGCAATAAAGTGGACTGATTGTGCAGGTGTGGGATGGAACCATGATTTTTCTCCCGATAATAGTTTGGACAACGATGTTATGGATTATAATTTAACTTATATTGCCTACTGCGATACGAAAGATTCACCAGTTAGTAGTGTTTCTAAAGTTGTTATGCGTGAAAAACAACTCCAAACATCTGAATGCAAAGTTCCAATGAAAAGCTCGGGTGATACAGCATTGTTTGGAGCAGGAACTATGGCGTTATCGCAAACTGGTAGTGTAAATGATATTAAATTTTCTTTTAAATATGCTCATAACACAATAGGTGCAACTCCTTCAGTTGGCTATCCTTGGAGCGTTGGATTTAGTTTTGAAAGTGCAGAAGATATTTTTACACCACCTGAAATAGTGTATCACGATTACCCAAGAGTAATTAGTTAAATCCTATTATTTGTTAAGGAGGGAATATTTTGAAAGATTATAAAATAATATCCATAGGCTTTTTGGTTTGTTTAATTAGTATGGTTTTAATGAATGAACCACGAACATCACCAGAATTTACAATAGGATATGTAGTTTTTTGGATAGGTGTTATAATTGCTATTGTGGGTATTTTATTGCCCTCTAATAAAAAATAATTAAATGTATAAAATTAAGGTAAGGTTTTTCCTTGCCTTAATTTTTTGTATATCTATAAAGTGTTATAATATAAATCTTAAATAAAATATAAAAACATCTATGATTTTTGCAAAATATATGATATAATATTATTTGTATAACTATGTTTATCCCAAACCTTTTCATTTTTGAAAGAAGATGAATCCTAATGTCAAAAAAATGTGATGTGCTTATAGTCGGCTGCGGTGTTGCAGGTCTTAATACGGCTCTGTCATTACCCCCAGACCTCAAAATCATAATGCTCGCAAAAAAGAGCAATACCGATTCCAATTCTTCATTGGCACAGGGCGGTGTTGCGGCAGTTCTCGATTTAGAGAACGACAGCTACGATTTGCACATAAACGATACTATGATTGCAGGTCAGCAGGCTAACGATATTGACGCGGTTACCACTTTAGTCCACGAGGGTCCCGCAGAGGTTCGCAAAATCATCGAATACGGCGTTGAGTTCGACAAACGCCCCGACGGTGAGCTTAATATGACCCTCGAGGGCGGTCATTGTCGAAGACGAATCGTCCACCATAAAGACACTACGGGTGCCGAAATGGTGCGCGCAATGGTTCATGAAGCAAAAACAAGAGCTAATATTACGATAATCGAGAATACACCGGTATTCAAATTAACCCGTGTTAAAAGCGGTATCTGCGCTCATGTGTTAACAGAAGACGGTCAGGACGAAATCTTTTCAAGCTATTGTGTATTGGCAACGGGCGGTATCGGTCGAGTTTATAAATACACCACCAACCCAAGCGTTGCAACAGGCGACGGTATCCGCCTTGCCTTTGAGCTTGGTGCCCGAATTAAAGATTTAAGCTATGTGCAGTTCCACCCCACAGCCTTTAATTCTGACAATAACGAACAATTCCTCATAAGCGAGGCAGTTCGTGGCGAGGGTGCATATCTTCTCAATTGCAATAAAGAACGCTTTATGCACCGTTATGACGAAAGATTAGAACTTGCTCCACGTGATGTGGTTTCAAAGTCAATTATTATTGAATCCCGACGTACAGGTAGTAATAGTTTTTATCTAGATATAACACATCGCGACTGTGAATATCTTCTCAATCGTTTCCCCGGAATTTATCAGGGTTGCTTGAAGTATAATGTTGATATTACAAAGGATTTAATTCCCATTTTCCCGTGTCAGCATTATTTAATGGGCGGAATTGAAGTGGATTTGAACTCCCGTACAACAGTTTCCCGACTTTACGCAGTGGGCGAGTGCTCAAATACGGGTGTTCACGGCAGAAACCGTCTTGCAAGCAACTCGCTTCTTGAAGCACTTGTATTCGGCAAACGCTGTGCTGATGACATTCTTCGTTGCATAAATATGGGTTATCCTCAGGTCAAAGAAACCGAGATTGAAAAAACTGACCTTGACGGTGCACCACTTTTAAAGGGTGTCCGCACAGAAATCCGCAACATTATGCAGCGTTCATATTTTGTAATGCCCGCCAATGAAGACGCAGTACGAAACGGCTATAAACGAGTACGCGAAATCTTAACAAGACTTAAAAACGGTAAATTCAAAATTACTCCCGACTATTGCGAAGCCTTGAGCCTTGCAACAGTTGCATATATAATTCTCAAGGAGGTCAATGACAAATGAAATTAAATCAGTTTTATGTTGACAATCTTATAAAGGAAGCAATCAGCGAAGATATTAACTATATCGACGTTTCAGCGGACTATTTAATCCCCGAGGACCAGCGCAATGACTCATATTTTGTAGCAAAGGCAGATGGCGTTCTCTGCGGTCTTGACATCGCAATGCGCGTTTTCACTCTTCTTGACGATACTTTCACATATACCGTTCATAAAAATGACGGTGACGAGGTTAAGGCAGGGGATTTAATCGTTGAATTCAACGGCAGAACTGCTTGTCTTTTAAAGGGAGAAAGAACTGCACTTAATATCATTCAGCATATGTCAGGTATTGCAACTGCAACAAACAAGGCAGTTAAGCTCTGCGAGGGCACAAATGCATCTGTAACAGATACAAGAAAAACACTTCCGGGACTTCGCGCGTTGCAGAAATATGCAGTAGTTTGCGGTGGCGGTAAAAACCACCGTTACAATCTTTCTGACGGTGCAATGCTTAAGGATAACCATATTGATGCAGGTGGCGGAATTACAAATGCCGTTGCAATTCTCCGCAGTAAGCTTGGTCATATGGTAAAAATCGAGGTTGAAACAAGAAACTTTGACGAGGTTAAAGAAGCAGTTTCAGCGGGTGCAGATATCATTATGCTCGACAATATGAATAATGAACAGATGGCAGAATGTGTTAATTACATTGACGGCAGAGCAAAAACCGAAGCATCTGGCAATATCACTCTTGATAATATTGCAGAGGTTGCAAAAACAGGCGTTGATATTATCTCTCTCGGCGCACTCACTCACTCCGTAAAAGCATTCGATATATCAATGAAAATGAAATCATGAATTATAACCAATCAGTAGACTATATTCATTCACTTCTGACCTTTGGAATTCAACCGGGGTTAGAGCGAATTTCAATGCTTCTCGATTTATTGGGCAATCCGCAAGAGAAAATCAAAACCGTGCATATTGCAGGTACAAACGGCAAGGGCTCAACCTCAACAATGCTTAGTAATATGCTCATAGCCGAGGGCAGAAAAACGGGGCTTTTCACTTCGCCCTATGTTCTTGATTTCTGCGAACGTATACAAATAAACGGCGAAAATATCAATAAAGATATACTTGCCGAAAGCGTTACGAAAGTCCGAGAAAAAATAGAAGAATTAAATAAACAAGATATAATTATCACCGAATTTGAGGCTATCACCGCCGCCGCATTCCTTTGCTTTTATGAGCAGGGCTGTGAATGGGCAGTAATCGAAGTTGGTCTCGGTGGTCGATTTGATGCAACAAATGTATTGAAATCTCCCGAAGCCGTGGTAATTACTTCAATTTCTCTTGACCATACCAAGATTTTAGGGGATACAGTCAGTCAAATCGCCTGTGAAAAATGCGGAATTATAAAAAACGGCACAAGGGTTGTGACTTCGCTTAATCAAAAGGCAGATGCCTTCAATGTAATCCGAAAATCCTGTGAGGATAAAGGCGCAAGGCTAATTTTCACTAATCCCAAAGTCGCACATATTACTGCCGATACAATCTTCGGCACAGAGTTTGTTTATAACAAAAATTCTTATAAAACAAGGCTCACGGGTAATCATCAGATTGAAAATACCGTCAATGCCATTGAAACGGCAAAGGTGCTCGGCATCGGCGAAAATGCAATTGCAAAGGGCATTGAAAACACGAGAATGCTTGCCCGTATGGAGATAATCGGCGAAAATCCTCTGATTATCCGTGACGGCGGTCACAACGAGGGTTGCGCAAATGCACTTTACGATTTCCTTGTGAAATACAACGTGAAGAATATTAATATGTTAATCGGCTTAATGGCGGATAAGGATGTTGAGGGTTATGTGAGCAGAATTGCACCCCTTTGCAAATCGGTTGTCACCGTAACACCGTCAAATCCGCGAGCCTTGAACGGCGCGGAGCTTAAAAAAATCGCAGAAAAATACTGCGAAAACTGCAAATTCATAAATAACTCCAAAGAGGGTTATAAATATATTCTTTCAAACTCAAAAGAAGATGATACAATACTCGTCTGCGGTTCATTCTATATGATGTCCGACATTTTTGGTGAATAGTTTGAGGAGGGGCAAATACTATGTACAAAGATTTTATTGAAGACAGAATTAACGTGTTTCTTGAAGAATTCGAGAAGCTTATTATTAAAAAGAATGTTCCCATAACGGACTTTCTTTATAAGGAATGTGATTATAAGGTAGGCAACGATTTACCGGAAATCGACGATACATTCCGCGTATTTACTCCATATAAAGACCGTTGGGGCGGTAAAAAGGACAAGCACGCTTGGTTTTATAACGAGATTACTGTTCCTGCCGATTTCACAGACGGCGAAATTCAGCTCTCAGTAGCATCTGACGCCCGTCTTGGTTGGTGCGATATCAACCCTCAGTTTATCGCCTATGTTGACGGTAAATTACAGCAGGGCATCGACAAAAATCACCGCGAGGTTTTCCTCACCGCAGGCACACACAAGGTTTATCTTTATGCTTATTCAGGCAGTGTTCATGACGAATGGGTGGATTTTCTCACAAATCTTCAGTTGGTTGACGAGAAAACCCGCAAGATTTTCTATGATATAAAGGTTCCCTTTGAAATTCTCGCTTTCGAGGACGAGAATTCACGCAACTACTTTGAAATCAAAAAGCATCTTAATAATGCTCTCAATTTCATTGATATCCGCGAGCCATATTCAGCGGAATACTATGCTTCACTCGATAAAGCAGGGGAGTATCTTCAAAATGAGTTCTACGGTAAATATTGCCACGAGGGTGAAGTGCACGCATTCTGCATAGGTCATACTCATATTGACGTTGCGTGGGAATGGACTCTCGCACAGACTCGCGAAAAAGTTCTTCGTTCATTCTCAACTGTGCTCGCACTTATGAAGAAATATCCCGAATATAAGTTTATGTCAAGCCAGCCACAGCTTTATAAATACCTCAAAGAAGAAAGCCCCGAGCTTTACGAAGAAGTTAAAGAAATGGTAAAGCAGGGTCGTTGGGAAGTTGAAGGCGGTATGTGGGTTGAAGCCGACTGTAACCTTTGCAGCGGTGAAAGCCTTGTGCGTCAGTTCCTTTACGGCAAACGCTTTATGAAAAACGAGTTCGGCGTTGACAGTAAAATTCTCTGGTTGCCCGACGTTTTCGGCTATTCAGCGGCACTTCCGCAGATTCTCAAAAAATGCGGTGTTGATAAATTCGTAACATCAAAAATCGGCTGGAACGAAATGAATAAAATGCCCTATGATACATTCATCTGGCACGGCATTGATAATACTCCCGTATTCACCCACTTTATGACCGCACAGGATAAGCACAGGGGAGTAGAGCCTGCAACAAATGTTACATATAATGCAAAGCTCAATGCAAATCAGCTTCGCGGTGCCTATGACCGTTATCAGCAGAAAGATTTGTATGATAATGTGCTCATCACATTCGGTTTCGGTGACGGCGGCGGCGGACCCATTCGTAAGGATTTGGAAAGCTTTGACCGCTTAAAGCACGGTATTCCCGGCACTTCAACACCAAAAATGGCTTTTGCAGGCGAGTTTTTTGACGATATCAAGGCAAAAACCGAGAATAATCCCCGAATTCCCCATTGGTCGGGCGAATTGTATCTCGAGTTCCACCGCGGAACATATACCTCACAGGCGAAGAATAAAAAGAATAACCGCAAATCTGAATTTATGCTTCAGCGTGCAGAGTCACTTTCACTCATTGCCGAGCATTTGAATGGCTATAAATACCGTAAAGAAGATTTGCAGAATGCTTGGGAAACTGTGCTTCTTAATCAGTTCCACGATATTATTCCCGGCTCATCAATCCACGAGGTTTATGAGGTTTCTGACAAGGATTATGCCGATATTGCTAAAGTAGGCAACGGCGCAATTGAAAGTGCAACAAAGGCAATTGCAGAAAATGTAAGTGCCGATTATGTTGTTTTCAATCCCCATTCATTCGCAAATAGCGGTGCGGTTGAGGTTGACGGCAAATGTTATTATGTTGAGAATGTTGCTCCCAAGGGCTACAAGGCAATTACTCTCACAGACGAGCCCTCAAAGGTAACCGTTACAGAGAATTCAATCGAAAATGATTTCTTCCGTCTTACTCTCGACAAAAAAGGCACATTCACAAGTGTTTTCGATAAGAGAAACAACCGCGAAGTGCTCAAAAAGGGTGCACGCGGTAATGTAATTACTGCTTATGAGGATTACCCACGCGAGTATGATAACTGGGAAATCAGCAGTTATTATACCGAAAAGCATTGGGAAGCAGACGAGGTTCAATCCGTTGAAATTCTTAATGAGGGCGAGCGTGCAGGTCTTAAAATCACAAAGAAATTCAAGAACAGCACAATCGTGCAGAGCATTTACCTCTATAATAATATCGACAAAATCGACTTTGACACATATATGGATTGGAAAGAATCCCACCTTGTGCTCAAAACCGCATTCCCAGTTGATGTAAATACAAATAAGGCAACTTATGATATTCAGTTCGGCTCTGTTGAGCGTCCAACTCATAAGAATACAAGCTGGGACGCAGCTCGTTTTGAGGTTTGCGCTCATAAGTATTGCGATTTGTCAGAGTTTGGCTACGGCGTTAGCCTTATGAATGACTGTAAATACGGTCACGCAATCCACGATGGTGTTATGAGCCTCACAATGCTCAAGTGCGGAACCTTCCCCGACCCCGATGCCGATAAGTGTGAGCACAGATTTACTTATTCACTTTATCCCCACGCAGGCGATTACCGCGAGGCAGGCACAATCCAAAAGGCTTATGACCTCAATGTTCCCATGCTTGCAGTCAAGGGTGGCAAGGGTAATCTTCCAACAGAATATTCACTCTTCACAGTTGACGCAGAAAATGTAATATTTGAAACCGCCAAAAAAGCAGAAGACGGCGACAGTCTTATCCTCCGCGGATGTGAATATTACAACAAGCGCACAACCGCAAAAATTTCATTCGGTATGGATATTAAAAAAGCATACCTTTGCGATATGCTTGAAAATAATACTGAAGAATTAGAGGTTTCAAATAACATTATCTCTGTAAACTTCAAACCTTATGAAATCATCACAATTAAAATAGAAAAATAGTGTGGAGTTAAAACTCCTATAATTCGCGTCGCAGACCCTTAATTCTGCATTCAGCACTCTGCATTCTGCATTAAAAAAACCGACGGTGTGAATAAGTGTTGTTCTTAACGGAGAATTTGAAAATCCTTCAACTTCCGTCGAGAACCAGCATCGCCTTTGTAAGTACAAATGCAGTTGGGCAGAAGCCCAAACCCACTAACAACAGAAAAGAGAAGATTCGTATGGTAACGAGTCTTCTCTTTCTTTTTGTCTGTATAGTGATATGCTGACTTTGGTCAGCGTGTTATTTTCGCTTTGCGAAAGTGATATTAAGCCTCTAAAGGCTTAGTGTTATTCTATTCGCCCATAACTTGCGAAGCAAATATCACTCGGCGTTAGCTGAATATCACTGCGAAGCAATAAAACTCGCCGCGAGGCGAATAAAACCGCCCAACTTCTTTGTGAGAAGTTGGGAAGTTAATACTCCGGAGGCGGCTCGGGGAGAGGGGCGTCCTCGGGGGCGACCTCGATGGGCCCTGCGGGGGCGGCGGTCCTTTCGGGAAATTCAAATTTGAAGCCGTTTCCTTCAAGTCTGAGGGTTGCATCGAATTTTTTGCCCGCCTTTGAGGTGAAGCCTTTCAAAAGTCCCGTGGTGCCGGAGGATAAAAGGCGTTTTGCCATAGCCTCCGTGATAGCTTTTCCGCACACCTTGGTACCGATCGAAAAGTCACAGCCATTTTTGTATTTCTCGCAGGCGTATCGGTATTTTCCGTGCTTCACGTCACCTCCGCAAAGGGGGCATTTGCCAACGGTCTCGCCCGTTGCTTCCTCGGTTGCCGCAGCGGTCGGCGGCGGCGACGGAGTGAACTCGAGCTGTGAATCAAACACAGCGCGGATCTCCTTTTCTGCAACGGCGATGCTGTCGCGCACCGTCGCCTCGCCGCGGAACACGCGCTTTAATGAAACGCCTACCTCAGCGGTCTTGTATTTGTCCATTCCGATGCCCATTCGGGAGAGGGATTCGATCATATATTCTCCCATAGGAAGGATGGTGTAAACGTCCTTTGTGAGCGCAATATACTCGGATCTTCGTGCGTTATCTATGATGCCCGTGCGCGTTGCCTCTGTGCCAAGCTCAAGACCCGAGAGCATTGCGCGGTATTCCGCATCGTCGTTTTCGGCGGTGTCGTCCTCTGCTTCTGCATCGTCCTTTACGGACGATTTCGACTTTTTATCGTCGCGGAAGGGGTTTTTCAGATAAGAATTGAGAGTTTCGATAGTATAATGCTTGGGCGGCTGAGTCTCCTTTTCCGTAGGCTTGAAATCGACCGCGATCTCGTCACCCTCGGAAAGCTTCGGCAGAAGCTTATCCTTTGTTGAGTAGTCGTCGTAGCGCGTCCAGCCCGGCTCAAGCATAACTGTACCCTTCAGCGTGAAGGTCTCCGTGCCGCCGCCGCAGTCAAACTTTACGGCGGTTTTAAGTATCACGCAGTCCTCAGCACAGAAAACGGCGGCAAAGCGACGGAATACGGTGGAATACACCTGCATCTCACGCTCTGTGAGTTTTGACTTATCGGGTATCTTGTAGGTGGGCGTCAAGGCAGAGTGAGACTCTATCTTGGAATCGTCGAAGATGGACTTCTTATGCTTGAACTCCACGTTGTAGCCAAGATTTTTCACAAGAGCGAGAATGTCCTTCACCTTGGAGGTTTCGGCCTCGGCAAGATACTCGGAGTTTGTTCGCGGATATGAAAGGTATCCCTTTTCATAAAGGCTTTGCACGATATCGAGAGATTCCTTCATGGACATTTTATATTTCTTACCAAGCACGTTCTGGAGCTTGGAAAGGGAATAGAGCTTGCCTGGATTCAGCACCTCGCGCTTTTCCGAAACGGAGGTGACCCTGCCGGGACACGCGTTCAGCTTAGCGGCGTAAGCGGCGGCTTTTTCGTATTCCTCAGGCTCAAATTTCTTTTTCGATAAAAGCTCGATGGGGACCCCGTCGTGTTCTGTTTTCGACGCGATACCGAAATATTTCTTCGGCACGAAATTGCGTATCTCCATGTCGCGGTCGTATATAGCCTTGACGATAGGCACGATAACGCGGCCTACCCGCAGAAGAGAGCCTGCGCGGATGGTAGCGTATCGGGTGAGATTGACTCCGTAAAGCCAGTCAATGTAGGTGCGTGCGAAGCCTTCGTTTGCAAGACCCTCGTATTCGGACTCGGGTTTCATATCGGAAAGTGCGGCGCGCACCGTCTGCGGAGTCTGGTCGGGGAGCCAAAGACGCATAAAGCGCTTTTTAGCAAGTCCTCGCGTGCCAAGGGCGTTTTCCACGCAAAGGCGTACTATGATCTCACCTTCACGGTCTGCGTCTCCGGCGTTAACGATAACGTCAATGTCCTCGCGGCGGCAGAGCTTCTTGATCGTTTCAAACTGCTTTTTTACACCGGGATCGATCTTTCCGCCGTCACCGTGCTTCAGCTCAAACTTGAATTCCGAGGGGAAGCAGGGGAGCTCCTCGAGTCGCCAGCGACGTGTCGCGCTGCCGGTGTAGGCTTCGATATCCGCAAGGGAGAAAAGATGGCCGAACGCCCAGGTGATTATGTAGTCGCCGCTTTCGAGATAACCGTCGCGTCGCTCTGCCTTGCCGATAGCGGAGGCGATGTTGCGCCCCAGTGACGGTTTTTCGGCAATTATGAGAGTTGCCATGCTTATTTCTCCTCTTCGTATAATTCAATGTTGCGGCGTATGGTGTCCTTGGATAAGGGGCGGTCAAGCTCCTCGAGAAACGCAGTGATCTCGCTGCGCACCGCAGTCACCTCTGCTTCAAATTCGCGGCTCGTCATTCGCAGTACGCCTGCACCGACAGCGGAAAGCTGTAAAAGTCCGTCGGAGGTAACGACGCGGACGTTATAATTCCTGCCGATTTTTAGAACAAGGCGTTCAATGTAGGCATCGGCTGTTTCATCCTCTGACGTATAGACGACGTTTATGCCGTCACGGTCAAGCTTTCGCTCAAGGGCACCGGATACGTTGTAAGCGTCGTATACGAGCACGATATTGCAGTTTTTGTATGCGCGGAAGCTTGCCAGCATGGTTTCAAGACGCGATCTTGCAAGATCAAGACCGGAGGCGCCGTCAGGGCGCAGAGCGTCCCAGCCGTGTATCACGTTGTAACCGTCGATTATGTAGTAAAGCGCGCTGCTTTTCGAGGCAACTGTCTCTTTCGTGCTGTAATCAACGCGGCGGCGTTCGCCGTATTGAGGGCGGCGGATGGGACCGAATTCACGCTCCATTATAGCCTCAAGCTCTTTGTCGTCTATCTTGAGATTTTTCGCGATGATCCGAGGGGGAGGAAACTCATCAGATAGGGACTTCATAGCACCGGGATCAAGATGCATATAGCTTCTGACAGCGTTCCACTTTACGTTGAAGCCTGCGCCGTGAGCGCAGAAAACGGAATCGGGAGTGTGCGAGAGATCTGCTTCGGGATCGTAAGCGGCGGCGTTGACTACCTCCGCTTCATTGTGACAAGGATAATATCCACACACCTCAAAGGCGAATCTTCCCGTTCCGTGTGTGTATGAGATCAGCTCTGCAGCGTAGTTTCTCATTGCCGCAACGGGCGCTCTGCCCGAAATGGAGGAAAATCCGTCCCCCTCGTCCTCGGGGGAGCCAAAGGTTCCCCACATGGCACGAACATCGTTAATTGCCCGTCCTATCTGTGAAGACGGGACGGTTATCTTGTATGAATAGTAGGGCTCGAGCAGAATTGAACGGGCGCACATCAGTCCCTGACGGACGGCACGGTACGTTGCCTGACGGAAATCACCGCCCTCCGTGTGCTTCGGATGCGCTCTGCCTGCAATAAGGGTGATACGCATATCGGTTATGGGAGAACCGATGAGCACACCGCGGTGAGTTCGCTCGCGAAGATGTGAGAGAATGAGTCTCTGCCAATTTCGTGAAAGGGCGTTCTGGCTGCAGGCGGAACGGAAAGTGAGTCCCGTGCCGGGACCCGTGGGCTCAAGGAAAAGATGTACCTCGGCGTAGTGGCGCAGAGGCTCAAAGTGACCGACGCCCGTAACGGGTGCGGCAATAGTCTCGCGATACATTATTCTTCCTGAGTCGATGGTAACGTCAATACCGAAGCGGTCGTATATCACGCGCTTCAGCACGTCCGTTTGCACCTCTCCCATAAGGCGGACGTTGATCTCTCCGAGACGCTCGTTATAAACGATATGAAGCTGTGGGTCTTCCTCCGTAAGCTGACGGAGTTTGGGGAAATATTCCCGCACGTCGCAGTATTCGGGCAAAAGCAGGCGGTATTCAAGAACAGGTTCAAGAGTGGGGGCGGCGGCAGAACTTTCGGTGCCAAGTCCCTGACCGGGGTATGTGGATGAAAGTCCTGAAACGGCACAAACCGTACCTGCCGTAACCTCCGTGACGGCTTCGGTGCGGTCACCGGAAAAAATTCTGATACCGGTGATCTTTTCCGAGACCTCGCCCTCGTCAGCAGGATAAGTGACGGTGTTGCGTACTGCAAGCGTACCTCCCGTCAGCTTTATGTGGGTGAGTCTGCCGCCTTTTTCGTCCCGTGATATTTTGTATACACGGGCGCCAAACTCAGCGCCGTATTCCGAGGGGCGTGTGTACTCCGAAATGATACGTAAAAATTCCTCCACACCGTCATTTTTCAGCGCTGAGCCAAACGCACAGGGGAAGAGCCTGCGCTCGGCGATGAGCCGTCTGATCTCGTCATCGGAGATCCTGCCCGTATCAAGGAAGACCTCAAGCAGCTCCTCATCAAGAAGG
The DNA here is from genome assembly GCA_964457415.1 of uncultured Eubacteriales bacterium. GTDB lineage: Bacteria > Bacillota > Clostridia > Oscillospirales > Acutalibacteraceae > Fimenecus. The sequence goes on from CAYWFB010000018.1 coordinate 17,187, forward strand.
GAAATATTCTCGTCTCGTTTCTCGCTGGAGCTTGTGAAGTCAACGCAGGCGACGTCGAGACGTGTTGTGAGATCGCGAAGCGCCGCTTCTCTGTCGGCGGTGGGAAGATCCATTTTGTTGACGAAAACGAAAGTGGGAACGGAGTAGCGTGCCAGAAGCTCCCAGAGCGTCTTCGTGTGATTCTGCACGCCCTCAGCGCCGTTTATAACGAGAATGGCATAATCGATAACGGATAGCGTGCGCTCCGCCTCGGCGGAAAAATCAACGTGACCGGGGGTGTCCAGAAGCGTAAAGCTGCCGCTTTCGGTGTGCACAGTCGCCGCCGCGGAGAATATTGTTATTCCGCGTTCCCGTTCAAGAGCATGCGTGTCGAGATGAGTGTCACCGTGATCAACACGGCCGATACGCTTGATCTTACCCGAGAGATAAAGGATAGCCTCGGCAAGGGTGGTCTTGCCGGAGTCAACGTGAGCAAGTATTCCGATGGTAAGTCCGTTCATTTTTTGCCTCCTTTCGGTTGTTGCTGCGGAGATGCGCCCCCGTCGAGAAGTCTCGGCGGGGGCGTTTTTGGATGCTGCTCTCTTAGAATTGTTCAAGTTTCATATATCCCGGCTTTATGTATCCGAGACGGCGTCCCGCGAAATCGAACATAAGTGTCAGAACGGCAGGAAGCACGAAATGCATCATCAATATCTCAGCGGCGATAAGCGCAGGATGCGCGGTGCCTGACATAGCGTCGTATGCGCCAAACTGACCCACGAAGCCGGACGTACCCATTCCGGCGCCCATAGATGTGTTTGTCATCTTCAGAAGTGCAGACGAGATGGGACCGAGAATTGCCGACGCGAGGGTGGGAGCGATCCATATCTGCGGATGACGGAGAATGTTATGGAACTGGAGCATCGAGGTGCCGACACCAACGGAGATGGCACCGCCAAGTCCGTTGTCGCGATAGGATGCAACGGCAAAACCCACCATCTGGCAAGCGCATCCAACGGCGGCGGCGCCGGCAGCTACACCGTCGATGCCGATCATTACACAAAGCGCAGCGGACGATATGGGCGCTGTCAGCGCCATACCAACGACGACGGCAACGACCATTCCCATCGGTATGGGGGCGTACTCCGTTGCCGAATTCACAAATTCACCGAGTGCTGTCATCATATCGTTGATGTAGGGACCTGCGTAAATACCCGCGAGACCTCCCGTGACAATGGTGACGAGAGGGGTGATGATGATGTCAAGCTTCGTTTTTGATGCAACGAGAGATGCCAGTTCGCCTCCGACGAGGGTGGCGATATACGCACCTACCGGACCGCCGTGAACGTAGCCGATAGCACCGGCTACGGCGGAGGAGAAAATAACGAGAGGCTTTTCGCCAAGTCCCCACGCTATAGCCGCACCGATAGCGGCGCCAACTACGTGAGTTGACGTGGCAACCTCGGCGAGAGGTGCCAAAAACGAAAGAAATGATATTGTTGCAAACTGCTTTAAGATCGTGCCTATGATGAGGGATGCAAAAAGTCCCTTTGCCATGGCGCTCATAGCGTCTATAAAGTATCTTCTGCAAATGCGTTTGATGAAATTCATTTATTGAGAATCCTTTGATGAAATGCTTTCAAGGGGAAAAGCTGCGATAATATCTGATAGCTCCTCCTCCGTGATATGGATCACATAGCCGTGTCGGGGCGTGAAGTCGAAGGAATACTCGCCGTCCGAAAGCTGACGGTAATGTATAAAATCTTCTGTTTCCGCCATAACGTACTTGTGTCCGTTGAAAGGCGTGCCGTCGGCACACACTATCCACTTGTTTTTATCGATGAGCCTATATGCGTTGCTTCCCTCAACGAGCATCCGATCTCCGGAATCGGTGACGAAGGGGATCTCATCGTCGAGGAAACGGAAATTGCCCGTGAGGCTATCCGACACCGTTATCCTGCGTCCGCTGACGTACATAAGATAACGGTCGTGCAGTTCATCCCGTATGATGTCGCCGTCAATAACGCTGTCTTCGTTTATCATGATCTCCGGTACGGTGTAGGTCTCGGGATCAAAAAGATCACGTGCGTAGTGGCGACACATAACGGTGCCGACAGAGGTCTCTGTCTTTGCGCACTGAAGGGTGAGATAGATCATATACGCATCTTTTTCCGGACACCATACGATCTGCGGTGCCCAGGCGCGGTTGCAGGTCTCGTATCCGTAAAAACGCTTATAATCAATGAGGATGCAGTCGTCAAACTCACCGTTTTTTGGGATGAGATCACGGCTCTTGAAAACAGCGATGGTTGACTGTGACGTCCAGCCGAGACGGCATTTCATATCGGTCGCAACGATATAGAAGTAATCGTCCTCTCCGCGGAAAACGAAAGGATCGCGTATGCCGCCCGTGCCTATATTTGAAACGAATACAGGCTCTCCCCCGTTTAAGGACTTGTAATTGTAGCCGTCGCGGGAGATGCCGTAGTAAAGCTTTTCGTTTTCGTTATCGGTGAAATAAGCAAACAAATAAGCCGTGTAATTGCGTTTCATAAAGAAAGATCATCTGGGGAACGCGTCAAGAAGCGCGTCGTATTCGGCCTTTGTTATCGGAATAACGCTGCCGTGACGAGGGTTGAAATTGAAACGGTATTCGCTTCTGTCGAGAACCTCGAAGTTCTTAAGATCGGTGGTGTGCTCCATTACGAAATAGCCGCTGGTATAGGCGTCGGAGATAAGGAGCCAGCCGCTGCCGTCGATGAGCTCGAAGGTGGTGGAGCCTTCAACGGCAAGTCCCGCTGGGGAAACGAGCTTGGATCTGTTGTAGGAATAGCCGCTGTTGAGCTTTTCGGAAGTGGTGAGTCTGATGCCGCCGGAGGTCTCATCCTTGAAGAACATATAGTAAAGACCGTCGTGATAGATGATGTCAGCATCGATAGCGGAGTTGCCGTTTGTGGGGGCAAGAAGAAGCTCGGGATCGGAAGATAGAGTCTTCATGTCGGGGGAATAAACGTAATACATAAGCGTTCTGCCGTTGGTTGCGTTGGAGCAGAGAGCGAAGTAGATCATGTATTCGCCGCGTTCGGGATCCCAGATCGCTTGAGGTGCCCATGCGCGGGTGGTGTTTTTCGTAACCTCGGAGGTGTTGTTGATCTTTATGACCGTTTCATCCGTCCAGTTTACAAGGTCTTCGGATTTCCAGGTGATGATGTTTCTGTTGCTGGACCAACCGAGTTCGGATCTCATATCCGTGGCGATCATGTAGTAGCAGCCGTCTTCACCGCGGAAGATATAGGGGTCGCGAACGCATTCGGTGCCGCTCTGGGAGATAATGACAGGCTTGTTTCTGTTGATCACCTTGTACTTATAGCCATCGGTGCTGAGAGCGAAGTATATGCGCTCCTGTTCGGGGGAGTTGCCGATGAAGAATGCGAAAAGATAGCCGTAATATTCCGGTTTTTCTTCTTCCACGATCTCTTCGGTTTCGGATTCCGTCTCTGTGCCGGCAACGGTTTCGGCAATGGTTTCGGTGCCGGTTTCGATGCCGAGATCGGTATCAGAATTCGTGTCTGCGGGATCGTTTCCGCTGCAAGCTGCGAGAGACATGAGCATAACAATGCATAAAATGAGTGCGATCAAGCGTTTCATAAGAGTTTTACCTCGGAGAATTGTAATATTATATATTATTATACAATAACATTCGCTTTTTCGCAATCGGATTGTTGTTAATAATCGGAAAAAATTACGCTATAAACGAATTGACGACTGAATTATTAAAAAAATGTTTGGCTATATTGACAATGTAACAATGTTACGCTATAATAGTAACAATGTTACGAACAAGGAGGGCGTATGGTACAGGAGCTGATTTCAAAAAAAGAACTGCTTGAGACCTACGGCATATCTTACGGTACGCTTTACCGTTGGCAAAGAACGGGACTGATACCGAAGGAGTGGTTTATCAAAAAATCGACGGAGACGGGGCAGGAGACTTATTTCCCACGGGACCTTATCACGGAAAGAGTGAATTACATTATCCTCGGAAAGGATACCGCATCCCTTGAGGAGCTTGCTGCCATCGTGAACGGTAAAGCTGAAGAGGAGATGATCCTCGTTATAGAAACGGGGTACGGCGCGGAAAGGATCCCCCTCGAACAAATAAAAAACATCACGATCACGGGCGGCGGTAAGACCCTTGGCATCGACGAGATCGTGAGTATTCTGAAAGATCAAAAAACAACAAAATAAAGAAAGGCAAAAACTATGGGAGATTTGATAATCAGCGGCGCCGGAAGTGTTACCGGCGGTACGTATAACACAGTTTCCGTATCCGGATCGGGCAAGATAAAAGGAAACGTCATTTGTAAGTCGTATAAGACATCGGGATCTTCACATCTGGACGGAGACCTTGAATGCGAAAGCTTTGGCTGCTCCGGTGCTGCAAAGCTGAACGCTTTGAAATGTGAGGGCACCGTGAGAATTTCGGGCGCACTTTCCGCAGGCGGTGGTATCACTGCGGGGGAGGTTGGTGTTTCCGGCTCTCTTAGCTGCGGAGGGGAGCTTGCGGGCCGTGATCTTGTCAAGGTGTCGGGATCGGTAAAATGCGACGGCAGTATCACTTCCGGCGGCGAATTCCGTTCCTCGGGAAAAACGCTCGTCAAAGGCGGCATTTCCGCAGAAACGATATATATATCGGGCGCCTGTGACGTGGGAGGACTTATAAACGGCGAGGTAATCGAGATCGCCCTCACTCACGGAAACTGCTGCAAAGCAGGGGCAGTGGGAGGCGCCGAGATCACGGTAAAGCGTAAGAACGAAAGCGACGGCGGAAATATAATAGAAGCCTTGAGAGGTTTCGTCGTTGACGTGAGAAAGGCGTTCTTCCCCGACCGCGACGCGGAGACTTATTTTGAGACCGACACCATTGAAGGCGATACTATATCCCTCGAATATACCTGCGCGAACGTCGTGAGAGGCAAAGATATCATTATCGGAGAAGGCTGTAAGATAGCGCGTGTTGAATATACGGGTAAAGTTACGTACAGCGACGCTGTTGAGATCGGTGAAATGGTTGAGATCTGAAGTTGATCGTCAGTAATATTGAAAAAGCACGATTTTTACAAATGCAGAAATCGCGCTTTTTCTGTTATTCAAATGTAGAAAAGCATCGCTATTTAGCGTTCTTTTTATTAACGCTGTGCTTCGTGCGGTATTCGCTGGGAGTGAGCCCCGTGTTCTTTGAGAACCAGTGGCTGAAATTATACGGATCTGAAAATCCAACGGACTCTGCTGCCACTTTTACGTTACTTCCCCGTGAGAGCTCGTCCTTAGCCAGCACGAGACGGTAGTTTTTTATAAAACTGCCGATGGTCTCGCCCGTTTTTTCCCGAAAAAGAGTTGCACAGTATGAAGGATTCAAATGAACGTGTTCCGCAATAGCTTCAAGGGAGAGCTTGCTCTTGTAATTGTCGCGAATGTATTTCGTTATTCTGTCGATGTAAGGATTTGCCGCAGGCTGACGGCTCACGTCGGCGCAAAGATTCAGTAAAAGCATAAGCAGAATGGAGCATCTTCTCATATAAGAAGAACTATCGTCGGCACTGAAATACGGTGACATATAAGATCTCTCGATATCGGAAAGACAACGGAGTATCTCTGACGTTCGTTCGTGATCAAAAACGGTGGGGATGTGATCCACGTCACGGCTGTCGCCTCCCTTGAAAAGAATTGAATAGTACTTCGCCGCAACGTTCTGATGGCGGCGCTCGCGTTTTGTCCCTTCAGGCAAGAAAAGTGCTTCACCCGCGGAGATGGTAAGCGGTATGTCGTTAACGATGAATTCCATACATCCGTCGATCATAAAAACCAAATAAGACTGAGGGAGTATCATTTCGGGAATGCTCGTTATGGGGGAGGGGGTTCTGAATCTGAAATATTCTATAAATGTGGATTCTGTCATTTTATAGCTCCGTGCCGTTCGTCATTTGGGGGTATCATAATGATACACGAAAAAAATACAAAAAACAAGTTGTCAACCTAAAGAATTTACATCAAATGCGCGTGAAATGACAAATATACTACATTGAGTTGATGCGAGCTGATGATCTATAATATTATTAAGTAAATGTGCTGTTAACAGCCGATTGGCCGAGCGTGTGTGTTGTGAATGTTCACCAATAACATTTATGAAAATAGATTTTTTGCCGAGAGGGCTGAAAATAAATAATTAGAAGGAGATCTTATTTATGAAGAAATTTCTCACCGTTGCGATCGCCGTTATGATGATCGCAGTTATGTCCGTTTTCGTGTCCGTTTCCGTATTTGCAACAGACACTACCAAGATCACCATTGATGCTGAACAGCTTGCTATAGGTGTAGCTGAAGGCCACACTCTTTCCGATCCCGCTGTACAGACAAAGGGCGAGATCAAGCAGGTTGGCGTAAAGGCAACTGACAAGACTCCCGAAGCAGCGGCAAACGCTTATTTTGAAGTTCCCGTTACTGTTGATGCTGATTGCACTGCTATCGTTATCAAGGTTACGTATCACGGCAACGACGATGCAAGATATTTCGCAATTCGTTGGAACGGTGCTATCGTGGCTGACGATGTCGGCGGAGACAACGAAGGCAACGGCGGCAATTATCAGACCGCTTTCTATGAAGAGACTGTTGTTGAGAACGTAGTAGCAGGCGAATACACCGTTGGTGTTGCTTGCCCCTCCGGTTTCGGTGCAGGCACTATCTCCAAGACTGCTAACATCTCTGAAATTGAGCTTACGCTCACTTACGCAGAAAGAACTCCCGAGACCGAAGCTCCCGAGACCGAAGCTCCTGAAACCGAAGCTCCCGAGACCGAAGCTCCCGAGACCGAAGCCCCTGAGACCGAAGCTCCCGAGACCGAAGCTCCTGAAACCGAAGCTCCCGAAACTGAAGCTCCTGAAACCGAAGCTCCCGAAACTGAAGCTCCTGAAACTGAAGCTCCCGAGACCGATGCTCCCGTAGACGATCCCGAAGAAGACGAAGAAGCAACTCAGACCGGTTTCATCACCGCTGCTCTCATGGTAGTTGCTGTCGGCTCCGGCGCTTACATCGTTTCCAAGAAGCGCTGATTCATACATAAGATCCGTATAGATCAATAGCTTAAAACTCCCGCGAAATTTCGCGGGAGCTTTTTTGTTGTAACTCTTTATTTGTGCGGCGAAACGCAAAAAATCTGTGATTATTCTTTCATTTGTGAAAGAAACGTGATATAATAAAATGAATATGCATTTATTTGACACGGAAAAGAGGCATAACAACAAAAATGTTTATAGATAATGTAACGATCTACGTTAAGGCAGGCGACGGCGGAAACGGATGCGTTTCCTTCCACCGCGAAAAATACGTTGCAAAAGGCGGTCCCGACGGAGGCGACGGTGGACGCGGAGGCAATATTGTGTTCAAAATAGACGAAGGAACCAACACTCTCCTCGCGTTCAGATACAGAAAGAAGTTTATAGCTGCAAACGGCGAAGCCGGAAAACCCGGCAAGATGCATGGCAAGTCTGCTGACGACCTCATTATAATGGTTCCGCAAGGAACTATTATTCGAAACGCTGACACTGGCGGAGTTATTCACGATATGTCTGATGGCGAACCCTACGTTCTTTGCCGCGGCGGCAGAGGCGGCTGGGGTAACAGACACTTTGCAACCCCTACCCGTCAGATCCCCCGCTTTGCGAAGGGCGGTACGAAGGGTGAGGAACGCAACGTGACCCTTGAGCTGAAGATGATCGCAGACATTGGTCTTATCGGTATGCCCAGCGTTGGCAAATCGTCTATTCTTGCGTCTATTTCTGCCGCAAGACCCAAGATAGCGGAATACCATTTTACTACACTCTCCCCCAATCTCGGCGTCGTTTCCTACGGTGAGGGAGGCTTCGTTGCAGCAGACATTCCCGGTCTTATAGAGGGCGCGGCAGACGGCGCGGGTCTCGGTCACGAGTTTCTTCGCCATATAGACAGATGTCGTATGCTCGTTCACGTTGTGGATATCGCATCCGTTGAAGGACGCGATCCCGTGGAGGATATTGAAAAGATCAACGAGGAGCTTCGCCGTTATTCGCCGGAGCTTGCATCCCGTCCGCAGATGATAGCGGCAAACAAATGTGATGCTCTCGATAAAGATGCGGTCGATGTTGAACGCTTCGAGGCTTACGTCCGTGAAAACGGATGGGATCTCATCTACATTTCCGCGGCAACGGGCGACAATATGAAGACGTTCGTTAATACCGTTGGTGAAAAGCTGAAGGATCTCCCTCCCGTTACCGTATACGAGGCGGAGGAAGAGCTTATGCCTGAGGTCAAGGGTGTTGAGACCACCGTCCGCCGTGAGGGCGAGACCTTTATCGTGGAGGGTGATTGGCTTTATAATCTTCTCGGTCAGGTCAATCCATACGACAGAGAATCGCTCGCGTATTTCGGCAGAGTGCTGACGAAATACGGCGTTATCGACCTTCTTGAACAGCACGGATGTAAAAACGGAGACACCGTGTCTATCTACGATTTTGAATTTGACTTCGTTAAATAACCGAAATATAAAGAGGAACATATTATGAAAAAACTTATGCTTGGCAACGAAGCCGTTGCAAGAGGTCTTTACGAGGCAGGAGTTCGCTTTATCTCCAGCTATCCCGGTACCCCCAGCACCGAGATAACGGAATATGCCGCCGGTTATAAAGAAATGTACGCAGAATGGGCACCCAACGAAAAGGTTGCTCTCGAATCCGCAATGGGCGCCGCTATCGGCGGCGGGCGTGCCTTCTCTGCAATGAAGCACGTTGGTCTCAACGTTGCCGCAGACCCGCTTTTCGTTTCCTCCTACACTGGTATAAACGCAGGTCTCGTTATCGGTGTTGCCGACGACCCCGGTATGCACTCTTCCCAGAACGAGCAGGACAGCCGTCACTATGCACAGGCGGCAAAGCTTCCTATGGTGGAGCCTTCCGATTCCGAGGAATGTCTTGGGTTTACGAAGCTTGCCTACGAGCTTTCCGAAAAATATGATATCCCTTTCATACTCCGCACGTCTACCCGCATTGCTCACTCCCAGAGCGCGGTGACTCTTTCCGACCGCGTTGAAAAGGAAGTGCTTCCTTATGAAAAAAACGCAGCAAAATACGTTATGATGCCTGCAAACGCAAAGGGACGCCACACTGTTCTCGAAGATAAGTTTGAAAGTCTCCGTGAATACGCAGAGACGACGCCCCTCAACAGAGTTGAGAAGGGCGGCGGCAAGATAGGCGTTATCGTTGCGGGAACGACCTACATATATGCAAAGGAAGCGTTTGGCAACAGTGTTTCATATCTCAAGCTCGGTCTTGTGAATCCGCTCCCTGAAAAACTCATCCGCGATTTTGCCGCATCCGTTGAGAGAGTCGTCGTTATCGAGGAGCTTGATCCTATCATCGAAACCTACGTTAAATCTCTCGGAATCGAATGCGACGGAAAGAATATTCTTCCTCTTGAGGGCGAGTTTTCCTCCGAGCTTA
>CAYWFB010000019.1:0-26482 GCA_964457415.1 uncultured Eubacteriales bacterium
CTCGCTTTTACACGAATCTCGGATTTTTTCAGGGCGTTTTTTTACAGCCCCTTTTATTATATCCTATTCCTCAAATCTTCTATCAAAACTGCGATATTGTATCGCTTCCGTAATATGCTTTGTGTCAATTTGCACCGAATCATCAAGGTCTGCGATTGTTCTTGCAATTCTGAGCACCTTATCATAAGCTCGTGCTGAAAGTGAAAGTCTTTCAAATGCCGCCTGCAAAATATACATAGCGTTCGAGGTCATTTTGCAGTATTCCCTCGTGCTTGCCGCGTCCATTTTTGCGTTGCAGGTAATTCCTGTACCCTTAAAGCGCTCGTGCTGAATGGCTCTCGCTTTGTCAACTCTCTTTTTAATCTCACTTGATGGCTCTGATTTACGGTCACTTGAAAGGTTTTCAAAATCCACGGGAGGAACGCTCACGTGAATATCAAGTCTGTCAATCAATGGACCACTTACTCTGTTTAAATATCTCTGTGCCGCACCCGTAGAACAAGAGCATGGGCGTGTGGGGTGACCGTGATATCCGCAGGGGCAGGGGTTCATAGCCGCAATAACCATTACCGAGCAAGGATATTGAAATTTTGCCGCCGCACGCGAAATACTGATAACACCATCCTCAATTGGCTGACGCAATACCTCTAAAGTATTTCTTGTGAATTCGGGTAATTCATCAAGAAAAAGAACACCGTTATGTGCAAGTGACACTTCGCCCGGCTTGGGTATTGCACCGCCACCCGAAAGTCCCGCAGGGGATACCGAGTGGTGAGGTGAGCGGAAAGGTCTTGACCTTAATAGCGAAACACCCGAGGGCAACGCACCCGCAATAGAATAAATATTAGTAGTCTCAATTGACTCCTCAAAGGTCATATCGGGTAGAATTGACGGCATTCTCTTGGCAAGCATACTCTTGCCCGAACCGGGAGGGCCCACCATAAGTACATTGTGTCCGCCCGCCGCGGCAATTTCTAATGCTCTTTTAACTTCCTCCTGACCTCGCACATCTGCGAAATCGGGAATGTTAAGCGGATTTCTGTATTCTGTGTAGCTTTCAGCCGACACAGGACTAATCTGTTCCATATTTGTAAGGTGTTTAAGCAATTGGAATACATTCTTAACGGGATAAACCTCAATTCCTTTAACAACAGCACCCTCGCTTATGTTTTCCGCAGGAATAAATATTTTTTTGATACCCGATTTCTGCGCGCATATAACCATCGGCAAAACGCCGTTTATTTTGCGAAGCTGTCCGTCAAGGGATAATTCGCCGATAAACGCCATATCATCAGTAACACCCTTTAATTGCTCGTTGGCACAAAGAAGTGATATGAATATGGGTAAGTCATAAAGAGGTCCCTCTTTTTTCATATCCGCAGGTGCAAGGTTCACCGTAATTCTGCTTACGGGATATTGCAGATTTGCATTTTTTATGGCAGAGCGTACTCTCTCTCGGCTTTCCGAAACTGCCGTGTCGGGAAGTCCTACAATGTCAAAACGGGGGAGCCCGCCTGAAATATCAGCCTCAACTATAACCTTGTATGCCTCAATGCCGAAAAGCCCGAGACTTGTGACCCTTGCAAACAATTAAATCACCTCAAAATATAACTGAAATAATTATAACTATAAAATAACTAATTTTCAACCGATTTTACCTATATATTTTTATATTTACTTTTTACATAAATTGGAGTAAAATAATCTTGATTAGAAAAATAGGAGGCGTTATCGTGAACGACATCAACAAACTTTATGAACAGTGGCTCACATCTGCAGTTGCAGATAAAGACCTTATTCCCGAGCTTGAAGCTATAAAAGGGGATGAGGAAGCAATTCTTGACCGTTTTTATAAAAATCTCGAATTCGGCACCGCAGGACTTCGCGGAGTTATTGGTGCAGGTACAAACAGAATGAATGTTTATACCGTTAATCAGGCAACACAGGGACTTGCTGATTATCTTAATGAAAACTTTGAAAATCCATCAATCGCAATCGCTTATGACTCACGAATTAAGTCAGAAGAATTCGCAAAGAGTGCGGCGGGCGTTCTTGCCGCTAACGGAATCAAGGTTTATATTTATCCCGAGCTTGTTCCCACACCAATGCTCTCATTTGCAGTCAGAAGACTTGGTTGCTCATCAGGTATTATCATTACGGCAAGCCATAATCCCTCAAAATATAACGGATATAAATGCTATGACCCCAATGGCTATCAGATGACCGATGAGGCAGCGGCAAAAACCTATGACTATATTCAGAATATCGATATGTTCTCAGGCGTTAAAACAATGGATTTTGACGATGCTCTCGCAGAGGATATGGTTGATTTCATTGAAGATTGGCTCATGGATGAATTCTATGAAAAGGTTCTCGATTGCCGTGTAAATCCCGATGAAATCAAAAAAGCAGGGCTTAAAGTTGTCTATACACCTCTTAACGGCACGGGCAATAAGCCTGTTCGCAAAATTCTCAAAAAAGCAGGTATCAGCGATGTAATTATCGTAAAAGAGCAAGAAAAGCCCGACGGTAATTTTCCAACTTGTCCTTATCCCAACCCTGAAATCCGTCAGGCATTTGAATGTGCAATCAAGGCCGCAGAGGGCACAGATGCTGACTTGCTTCTTGCAACTGACCCCGACTGCGACCGCGTTGGTATCGCAGTTCGCGACGGTGACGATTATGTACTTATGAGTGGTAATGAAGTCGGCGCAATGCTTTGCGAGTATCTTCTCTCATCACTTAAAGAGCAGGGTAAACTTCCCGCAAGCCCTGTTGTTGTTAAGACAATCGTTACAACTCCTCTTGTTGAGGCAATTGCATCTTCTTACGGCGCAGAAACTGCAGATTTGCTCACAGGCTTCAAGTATATCGGCGAGCTTGTTACAAATCTCGAAAAAGTCGGTGAAGAAAACCGCTTTATCGTTGGAATGGAAGAATCTTACGGTTATCTTCGCGGTGCTCACGCACGTGATAAGGATGCTGTTGTAGCCTCTCTCATCATCTGTGAAATGGCGGCTCATTACAAGCTCAAGGGAATTTCTCTTAAACAGTTTATGGACGGCATTTATGAGAAATACGGTATGTATCTCAATTCTGTTCTTAACTTCTCATTTGAGGGCGCAAGCGGAATGCAGAAAATGAGCGATATGATGACCTCGCTTCGTGCAAATGCTCCTACAGAAATCGCAGGTAAAAAGGTAATAAAAGTTGCCGATTATAAGTTGAGTGTTACAAAGGATACTGTAACAGGCGAAGAAGCTGAAATCACATTGCCAAAATCAAATGTGCTTTCTTATTCACTTGAAGATAACAGCAAGGTAATCGTACGCCCATCAGGTACAGAGCCAAAAATCAAGGCATATATTACCGCTTTTGGTTCTTCACGTGCAGATTCTGAAGCAAAGACTGAAGCAATCTCAAAAAGCATTTCACAAATTCTCGGAGTATAATAATGAAACAACAAAAAATCGTTAAAATTGTTGCAATTGTCCTTGCTGTATTAATGATTATGAGTACAGCGTCCATCCTCTTGCAAATACTTATGTAAATTTTACCCCGTAAACCTTCAAGGCTTGCGGGGGATTTTTTGTCACTCCTTGTCGAAATACAAATATTTACAAATATTTATCCATTTTATACAAAAATTTTTATTGACTTTAGAAATTTTTGTGATATACTTTTATATAAACATACTTATATTCTGTTGATTTCTAACTATTTGAGGTGATTTTTTGGCTTCTGTGTCCATAATCGATGCAAAAGATGATAACTCTCTTGTGTCGAAGGCAAAATCCGGTGACACCGTGGCACTCACCCGACTTTTAGAACGCTATTCCGATACAATTCTTCAAAAAGCACGCTCTTTTAAGGGCTTAAGCGGAATTGAAAGTGACGATTTGTATCAGGAGGGTATGATGGGCTTTGTCGCCGCGGTTTATTCCTTTGACGAAACCCGCGAAATCCCGTTTTCAACCTATGCCGTAACCGTTGCGGTAAGAAAAATGATTTCGGCACTTAAAAAGTCCAATAATAAATCAAATCTTCCGCTTCGTTCTTATATTTCCATTGAAGAAGAGAATAATCTCTTATCCTTCGCACCTACACCCGAAGAGATTATTATTTATAACGAAGAGCTTGATAAAATAAACAGTTTTATCAAAGCCAAGCTTTCCAAAACCGAAAAAAAAGTGCTTAAGCTCAGCTTGCTGGGTATGTCATATTCAGAAATTGCTGATATTCTTGAATGTGCTGAAAAATCAGTTGATAATGCAATTCAGCGTATTCGCAAAAAAATTCGCGATATTAGGTGAAAACCTTTTATTATATGCCCTTTCTCAGAAAAAGGAGCAGGGTAAAAAACTTTAAGCGAGGTAGCAAAAATGTACGAAGACAAAACACTCACCTGTAAAATGTGCGGTAACGAATTTGTATTCACAGCAGGTGAACAGGAATTCTATGCAGAGAAGGGACTTGTAAACGAGCCAAAGGTATGTAAAGAATGCCGTATTGCACGTAAAAATGCAAAGAGCGGTGCAAGAGAATACCACACAGCAGTTTGCGCTTCATGCGGTGGCGAAGCAAAGATTCCCTTTGTTCCGAAGGATGACCGTCCTGTTTATTGCAGCGAATGCTTTGCAAAGATGAAAGCTGAATAAATACATAAAATGCACGGGGCTTTTTGCTCCGTGTTTTTTTGTATAAAAAATACAAATCCCGACAAAATAAAGTCGGGAGGAATTTTTATGATTTTCTTGAAAGCGTTTTTAGTGGGTGGAATTATCTGCCTTATTGGTCAGTTGCTTATTGATCTTACAAAGCTTACCCCCGCGCGAATTCTTGTTATGTTTGTTGTTTTGGGTGTTGTTTTAGGCGCATTAGGTCTTTATCAACCTTTAGTTGAATGGGCAGGGGCGGGGGCAACAGTTCCCCTTACGGGCTTTGGTAACAACTTAGTACAGGGTACAAAAGAAGCCATCCGCCAGGACGGTGCTCTCGGTATTCTTACAGGACCCTTAAGCTCCTCGGCAGTGGGAATTACCGTCGCAATGGTCTGCGGACTTATAGTCTCATTCGTCACAAGAGCAAAATCTAAATAAAAAAGGACTACTCAACCGAGTAGTCCTCATTTTTTATAATCTTTAGGCAACAGTCTCTGAAACAAAGCTGTCATCGCAGTAAGAGCATGAAACATAGTTTTCAGCGTCGTGACCGATTACAACCTTTTTACTGTCAACATACTTTTTGATAATTACATAAGCGGCAACTGCAACAGCAGCAATGCCGGCGATAGTTGCGATAACTTTAAGTGCCTTTTTCATAGAATATTCCTCCGTAAAATATCTTTTTAATAATTATACATAATTACCCATTAAAAGTCAATGAATAGTTTGTAAATAAAAAGAAAAATGTAAATAAAAAGAAAAATGCCGAAGACTTTCATCAACGGCAAAGAACTGCGTATAGAGTAAACTCACTCCGATTAAGCCTTGTTAAGCTTTGTAACGAGAGCAGACTTTTTACGAGCTGCATTATTCTTATGAAGAAGACCCTTAGCAGCAGCCTGGTCGATTTTCTTAACAGCAACCTTTACAAGCTCTTCCTTGTTTTCTGCTTTAGTTTCAATTGCTACGTTAGCCTTTTTGATAGCAGTTTTAAGAGCTGAGTTAGCTGACTTATTGCGCTGTGCCTTTGTCTTGTTAACGAGAACACGCTTTTTAGCTGATTTGATATTTGGCATATTCGTTACACCTCCTTCGCATTACAGATACATATATTACCACGAAGTAAAATAAAAATCAAGTTTTTTTTACAAAATGACTATTATTTTTTTCGCCGTCAATAATATAGACAGAAATGAGGAGTTTTATATGAATTGCAGAACAGATTTAGCGGTTGAAAGACACGAATTATTAAAAGACAACAAATGCGAGGGTGTGCTTTTTGAAAGAGAAGAAAGCGAAAAAGCTGTAATTACAACCATAGAAATCCTCGACAAAAGAGGCGAAAAAGCGTTAGGTAAGCCAAAAGGAAAATATATAACAATTGATTTGCCCGAATTCTCACATCAAAGCGAATTGCTCGACAGCCGACTTTCTGCAATAACCAAAACAATAAAAGATTTATTACCTAACAACGTTGAAACTGTGCTCGTTGCGGGCTTGGGCAATGAAAGCATTACGCCCGACGCGTTAGGACCTATCTGCGCAAAGCAGATTTTTGCTACAAGACATATTGAAAAAGGAATGGAAAAAGAGCTTGATTTGCCTAAGCTTCGCCCCGTAGTCGCTGTTTCAACGGGTGTTCTTGGTCAAACGGGAATTGAAACCGCTGAATATATCAAGGGTGTTGCAGAAATTGTTAAACCCGATGCAGTAATAGTAGTTGACGCATTGGCATCACGTAGGATTTCTAACCTCGGCAAAACCGTTCAACTTTCAGATACGGGCATAACCCCCGGTGCCGGCGTCGGAAATTACAGAAAAACCATCGATAAATCAACTCTCGGTGTACCAGTAATCTCAATGGGAGTTCCTACGGTGGTAGACGGCAGAACCTTAATCCACGATTTGAGCGAAAACTCACAAAATATCTCAATTGAAGCAGATGAAATGATGGTAACACCACGCGATATTGACACAGTAATCGACCGCGCCGCAAGGCTTCTTGCCCTGAGCATAAACTGCGCATTGCAACCCGAAATTGAGCCCGAAACATTTTTAGCACTATCATAAATCAAAAATATCGGCATATATTTTTGTGAATATATTTTGAAATGAGCTGATATTTTGAATAAAAGGACAAACTTTAGCGATAGAGTTTTAAATTTTATAATAAAAACCGCCTTGCCCATAACCCTCTGCCTTTCAACTGTGCTTTTTGGGGCAGGGAGTGTAGCAGAAAAGCTATTGACAACAAGCTTTGTTCTTTCTCATCCCTTAAGTATTTTTAATGCTGAATATCAACCCGAAGAAAAATCAAACGAAGAAAACATAGTTGAAAACGAAAATCCTCAAACCCAAACTGTGAATTCCTCAATAGTTTTCACGGTTTCTTCTGATATTAAAAAACTCGTCGATGAGGCAGAGAAAAAATACGCAAAGTCCTCAAACGACGGTGCAATTTCTACCGAGGATTACAGTATTAAAAATGCAACTGCAGAATATAACGGCATTTATCTGCGAAATACTACTCAAAATCAAAGCGAAATTGATATAGCAAAATATCTTAATAAAAAAGTTCAGGCGAATGTTGATGGCGATAAACCTGCCGTGCTCATTTATCATACCCATACAAGCGAAACCTACGAGCTTTTGGACCGCGGTTTTTATACCAATGAGCGTAGCACCCGTAGTGAAAATTCAGCAGAAAATATGGTGAGAATAGGCGAAGAAATCTGCAAAGTGCTTGAAAATAACGGCTAT
This sequence comes from uncultured Eubacteriales bacterium, assembly GCA_964457415.1. Lineage (GTDB taxonomy): Bacteria > Bacillota > Clostridia > Oscillospirales > Acutalibacteraceae > Fimenecus. The sequence continues at coordinate 7,425 of CAYWFB010000019.1, forward strand.
AAAACTATTCACGACAAAACTGTATATGATGAAACTGTCAGCGGTGCATATGACCGCGCAAGAGAAAATATAAGCAAAATTTTAAAGGAAAATCCGTCAATTCAGGTTGTGCTTGATATTCACCGCGATTCAATTTATCTCAAAGACGGCACAAGAGTCAAAACCGTGTCACAGATTAACGGAGAAAAGGTAGCACAAATAATGATTACAACAGGCTGTGAAGATGGTAATGTTACGGATTTTCCCAATTGGGAGAAAAATCTAACTTTTGCCCTAAATCTTCAACAAAGCTTAGTCCGTGAAGCCCCGTCACTAATGCGCCCATTAACTCTTGCAGGCAGAAAATATAATATGGATTTAATGCCTTGTGCCTTGCACATTGAAATCGGTACAGACGCAAATACGCTGACCGAGGCGTTGAATTCTGCAAACCTTTTCGGTGAGGCTTTGTCAAATTTATTGAAAGGATATGAAATATGACAGAACTTTCCAAAATCATAAGAAGCTACTATTTATCGGTAATTGTCACGGTGCTCACAACGCTTATTTTCTGCGGTGTTTTTATTGCACAAAGCAATACTGATAAAATGCTTTTTGGTTAAAATCTCAACTTAAAATAATATTGCAATTACGGCTTTTACATTGTATAATCTAAATGTATATTACAGAAAGGTTGTACGCGTAAAAGCTATTTTTTATGCGGATATATTTATGAACTTTACAGAAATTAACAATAACGGACTAGTTGAGGGCTTTGCAGTCATTAAACAGTGCGACAAAAAAATGGCAAAAAACGGCAATGCTTATCTTGATTTGGTTCTCTCTGACAAAGACGGTGAAATCTTTGCAAAGCTTTGGGATTATAACGAGGTTTCTCACGGCAAATATGAAAATGATATGTTCATTAAGGTGAGGGGTGTAATCTCACAGTATAACGGTCACGACCAGCTGAGAATTGAAAGAATCCGCCCCGTAACAGAAAGTGACAATGTGAATGTGGCAGATTACGTTAAATCAGCGGATTATTCGGGCGAGGATATGTATAATTTCCTTATAAACACCGTTAACGCATTTAAAGACGAAGACCTTAAGAAAATCGTCACATATCTTCTCGAAAACAATAAAGAGAAGATTCTTTATTTCCCCGCCGCTTTCAGACTTCACCACGCAATCCGTTGCGGACTTTTAATGCACACCTCGTCAATAGTAAAGCTTTGCGAGGCTATCTGCAAGGTTTATCCATTTGTTAACCGAGAATTGCTTATTTCAGGTGCTATTCTCCACGATATTGCAAAAACAGTTGAGTTTGATGTGCGCGACACAGGCATTGCCTCGGGTTATACTGTTGAGGGTAATCTTATAGGTCACCTTGTTAAAGGCGCAATGATGATTGCCGATGCCGCAAAAGTATTGGGTACGGATAGCGAAAAATCTCTTCTTTTACAGCATATGGTGCTCTCTCACCACGGTGAGCCCGATTTTGGCGCGGCAGTTCGCCCGTTATTCCTTGAGGCAGAGCTTCTTTCACAGCTCGACTTGATGGACGCAAGAGTTTATGAGATTATGGACGCGGTCAGCGGAGTGAATAAAGGCGAATTCACAAATCGCCTCTGGGCTCTGGAAGACAGAAAATTCTATAAATACAATGACGCTACATTGAAAGTAGATATTCTTTGATAATAGTAGGGCGGGGGCTTGCTCCCGCCGTTGCTTTTTATCTTAATAAATTCTTAATAATTTACTCACTTTTATCTTAATTCAATTTATTCTACAATACCGTTGGAGGTTGAAAATATGTATAATATTTTAGTTTGTGATGATGAAAAAGATATCGTCAATGCCCTTGCCATTTATCTTAAATCAGAGGGGTATAACACAATTCTTGCCTACAACGGTTTAGAAGCACTTGAAAAAGTGCAGACCGAAGAAATTCACCTTGTTTTAATGGATATTATGATGCCCATTTTAGACGGAATTAACGCAATGGTGAAAATTCGTGAAATCAGCAATATTCCCGTTATTCTGCTTACTGCAAAAGGGGAGGATACCGACAAAATCCTCGGCTTAAATGTTGGTGCTGATGACTATGTCACCAAGCCATTTAATCCCGTGGAATTGATGGCGCGTGTTAAATCCCAGCTTCGCAGGTATTTGATGCTTGGTGGTGGAAAAATTAGCGAGCAAAATATCCGCATTGGCGGAATTGAGCTTGACGACACCGCTAAAAAGGTAACCGTTGACGGCGAAAAGGTTTCATTGACACCTACTGAATATGACATTCTGCGACTTCTTATGCAAAATCCCGATAAAGTCTTTTCACCACGCGAAATCTATATTAAGGTGTGGAAAGACGACCCCTACGGCGCAGAGAGCACGGTCGCAGTACATATAAGACACCTCCGTGAAAAAATCGAAATCAACCCTGCCGAGCCCCGCTACCTTAAAGTTGTGTGGGGACAAGGTTATAAGATTGAAAGAGGTGTGAGATAATGAGTTTTAAAAGTAATTTCGCCGTTAAATGCATCGCGGTTGTACTATTTGCAGTATTTTTAACTGCTACATTATTGTCATCCGTATGTCTTGTTTTTGGTATTGCCACAGGTACATTCACAACAGATGCAGAACGCCAAGAATACAAGCAATCTCTTATGAGGGATATGTTGTGGTCTAATGCAAACATAATAAGACGTGAGTTAAAAGACTATGCCGAGTTTTATGAAGATGAAGGCGAAGATTATCACTACTACTTTACAATTTCTGAAAATGTATTGTATGAAATCAAAAATGCTGACGGTAAAATCATATTTTCTAATATGGACGAAACCGCAGGAGATATCCAAATCCGCGATGAATATGGCTTTTCAGTTTTGAAAGATGAATACAAAGATTCAAAAATAATCTACGAAGAAACATTGCCTAATGACCTTGGTGAACAAGCAACCGCTGTTCACATGAATTCGAATGAGAGTACAGATAAATATTATGATGAAAAAAGTTATTCAATAACTTTGTGTCTAAAAGAAGAGTTAGTTGCCCACGATACTTTTTACTATGTAAGTGAATTGTTCGATTTTATTGTGGGAAATGAAACAAAGCTTTCTGTAACGGCAATAATTTCCGCAGTTCTTTCGGTGGTACTTTTCATCTTTTTGATGTGCGCCTCGGGTCATAAAGACGAGGTTGAAGGTATTCATATTTCACGATTTGACCGTTTCCCGGTTGACATTTTAAGTGCAATATATATCGGTTTGACTATTCTTTTAGGCTACGGTATAGTCTGGTGTTATGAAGAATTTAATTATTATATGATGTGGTATTATTATGATGCCACAATGAATGCCGCAATACCGTTTTTGGTAGGTCTTTTTATTATAGGTGTTTTGCTCGATTTTGTGCTCCTTGCAATTCTCTCAATGACAACTGCCGTACGACTTAAAACCCGTACATACATAAAATCAACTCTGATTTTTATAGTACTTAATATCTGCTGGAAAACCCTTAAAATGTGTTGGAAATTTCTTAAAATGATTTGGAAAACCATTTGCAAATTCTGTAGAAAATCCGTTAATTTCACAGGCAGAGTTTTACGCAAAATCCCACTTGTCTGGAAAACTATTGCGGTAGTTATTGCAATAATCCTTTTAGAGTTTATTATTTTATCTTATGATTGGGGCTATTGGTGGCCTGCGGTTTGGATAATCAATATAGTTTTAGGCGTTTGTGCAATTCTTATTGCAATAATCCTCAAACAGATTAAAAAAGGCACCGAAGAAATCGCAAAGGGTAATATTTATAAGAAAATCAATACAAAATATATGTTCCTTGACTTTAAAGACCACGCAGAAAATATCAATAATATCAACGACGGAATTGCAAAAGCCGTTGAAGAGAGAATGAAGAGCGAACGCTTCAAAACAGAGCTTATTACCAATGTTTCTCACGATATCAAAACGCCTTTAACCTCAATTATCAACTATGTTGACTTGCTTGAAAAGGAAGAAATTGAGAACGAAACCGCAAAGGAATATATCTCGGTTCTTTCCCGTCAGTCTGCAAGACTTAAAAAGCTTATTGAAGATTTACTTGAAGCCTCAAAAGCGTCAACGGGTAATATCAGCGTAAATCTTTCAAAATTCGAATTGGGAATTCTGCTTACCCAAGCCCTCGGCGAATACGAAGAACGCTTCCAGAAGAACAATCTTCAGGTTGTACTCAATAAAACCGATGAAATGCTTCTTGTTATGGCAGATAACCGCCATATGTGGCGAGTTTTTGATAATATTCTCAACAATATTGCAAAATATGCACAGCCAAATACAAGAATTTACATCGACGCAAACCGCAAAAATCAGATTGCAGAAATCAGCTTCCGCAATATCTCAAAAGACCCGCTTAATATTTCGGGTGACGAGCTTATGGAACGCTTTGTCCGTGGCGACAGCTCACGAAATACCGAGGGCAGCGGCTTGGGACTTTCAATCGCAAAGAGCCTTACAGAAGTACAAAAAGGTAAGCTTGATATCCAAATCGACGGCGACCTGTTCAAAGTCCGCCTCGCATTCCCATTAAGTGAATAAAATAAAGAATGCACCCGACTTTTATGTCAGGTGCGTTTTTCTTGTTTTATACAATAATTCTGCATTTTGCACTTTGCATTCTGCATTTTATTGTTGGTCCGCCCAATTATAATTTCTCAATTCGCCACTTTCGAGCAAAGTAGGGTAATCCCATTGTCTCAATGCCTCATAAACACCAATTGCCACCGCGTTTGAAAGATTAAGACTTCTCGCTTCGTCAATCATAGGAATTCTAACACATCTTTCGGCATTTTCATATAACAATTTTTCGGGTAATCCGGCGGTTTCCTTACCGAATACAAGATATGTATTATCGGGATATTTCACATCAGAATGTCTGTGCTGTGCCTTTGTTGAAAAATAGAAAAAGTTTCCGCCTTGATTTTTCGCAAAAAATTCCTCTAAAGAATCATAATAAGTAATGTCAAGCAGATACCAATAATCAAGTCCCGCACGTTTAAGCTTTTTATCGTCAGGAGTAAATCCCATTTTACCAACAAGATGAAGTCTTGCTCCCGTTGCGGCACAGGTTCTCGCTACATTGCCCGTATTCTGCGGGATTTCAGGCTCAACCATAACTATATTTAATGTCATAAAATCACCTTAAAATTTTCAAATTTTAAATCCAAAAATAGTATAACATTTTTAGAAATAATTTTAAATACAATTTCATAATTTTTTTGCCCCTTTTTCAAAAAATATTATTGCTCATTAAAATGTGAGCAATATGAAAAAAGGAGGAAGAAAAATGAATAATACAACAAAAAAGGCAATCGGTGCAGGTATGCTTGCAGGTACAGCTGCGTTAGCTATGACAACTGCAATGTCAAATGGTTCAACAAAGAAAAAGATGAAGAAAACCGCTAAAAAGGCGGTAAATACCTTCTCAAATGTGGTTGACAATATGAACAGTATGATGAAATAACGAGGCGTTTAAATGAAATATTTAAAAATCCTTTGCCTCGTATTAATTTTATCATTATTGTGCTCGTGTACCAATAATCCCGAGTATGAGATAGCAGAAGATACAACCAATAACGCATCAACAACCGAAAACCAAGAACGAAATGTCACCGAAACTTCAGTTTCACCCGAGCCTATGGCGGAAAGCAAAAGCCTTTCAAACGAGAAAATTGCCCATAGCTACGGCGTAGCAAAAAACGGTGTTGCCAATGAGATTTCAATAAATGCACAGAAATTTTTTGAAACAAATAATTTCAATGCATTTTGTCTCGACACCAAATCTACGGAAAAAGTTCTCTATTTAACCTTTGACTGCGGTTATGAAAACGGCTACACTTCAAAAATTCTCGATGTATTAAAAGAGAAAAATGTAAATGCGGCCTTTTTCTGTACCTTACCGCAGGTAAAAGAAAATCCAGAGTTAATCCAAAGAATGATTGACGATGGTCACATTGTGGGCAATCATTCAGTAACTCATCCGTCATTTGCCGAGATTTCAACAAGTCAGATGACCGAAGAAATCAAGGGTATGGAAAGCTATCTGAAAGAAAACTTTAACTACTGTGAACCATATTTTCGTTTCCCAAAAGGTGAGTATAGTGAGTCTGCCCTTGACCTTGTGGGCTCATTGGGATATACCGGCGTATTCTGGTCTTTAGCTTATGCCGATTGGGATTTGAATAATCAAAAGGGTGCCGATTACGCACACGAAACAGTAATGTCGCGAATTCACCCGGGCGCAGTAATTCTTTTACACTCCGTTTCGCCCGACAATGCCAATGCATTAGCCGATATAATCGACAGCGCAAGGGCACAGGGCTATGAATTCAAGTCTTTAAGAGATTACGGTAATTGACAAATTTTTTCAATAATAAAAATGAGTATTAAGTCAAAACTACTACTGCAAACGCAATTGATATAAAACTTTAATTGATAAGGGGTGTATTCAGATGTCAAATAAGAACGTAGTACCCGAGGCTCGTGAGGCTCTCAACCGTTTCAAGATGGAAGCAGCTTCTGAAGTAGGCGTAAATCTTAAGCAGGGCTACAATGGTGACCTTACTTCAAAGCAGGCAGGTTCTGTCGGCGGCCAGATGGTTAAAAAGATGATTAAGTCATACGAAGAAAATATGAAATAACCTTATTTTCTAAAACTATTTCTTAAAATTAAAAGAGCCCGACGGGAATACCTGTCGGGTTCAGTTTTTGCAAAAAAATATAAAAAAGGTATTGGAAAATCATTAACATTGTTATATAATATATTAAATATTATCTGTAAAAGGGGAGGTAGGCGTTTTGGTAACAAAATACTCAGTTACACTTGAAAAAGTAATTAATGAAAACGGGTACGAAACTTTATATTTACCCTGTGACGCTTCCGCACTTTCAATCACTTCTAAAGAGGTTAACAGACCCGGTCTTATGCTTGCAGGTGCAGACCCTTATTTTGACCCTGCACGTGTTCAGTTCCTTGGTAATGGTGAAATGCATTTTATCAATACATTGCCTAAAGAAAAACAGCTTGAAAGTCTTGAACGTCTTATAAGCCAACAGCCTCCTTTGATTCTCATTACAAGAAATCTCGAACCCATTGACGGAATGCTTGAGCTTGCCGAAAAATATCAGGTTCCTATTTTGCGCTCTGCAGATTCCACCTCGGGCGCAATGGCAACTCTTATCTATTTCCTCGGTACAGAACTTGCCGAAAGAATTACCCGCCACGGCGTTTTGGTTGAGGTTTACGGTGAGGGTATTCTCATTGTCGGTGATAGCGGTGTTGGTAAAAGTGAAGCCGCAATCGAGCTTATTAAGCGCGGTCACCGTCTGGTTGCTGATGATGCAGTGGAAATTCGTAAAACATCTTCAAGAACTCTTGTGGGCTCTGCACCCGACAATATCCGTCATTTCATTGAGCTTCGCGGCATAGGAATAATTAATGCCCGCAGACTTTTCGGTATGGGTGCCGTTAAGCTTACAGAAAAAATCAATATGGTTATTCAGCTTGAGCCTTGGGATAGCTCAAAGGTTTATGACCGTATGGGCCTTGATAATGAATACATAAATATTATGGACATCAAAATTCCGCTGACCGTTGTTCCCGTTAAACCGGGTCGTAACCTTGCGGTAATTATTGAATGTGCCGCAATGAACAACCGTCAGAAAAAAATGGGCTATAACGCGGCTCGCGAGCTTCTTCACCATCTTGGTATGGATGACGGCTATGAGCCAAAAGCCAAAGAAATTGACATCTGGCAAAACTATTAAAGAAAGAGGGTAAATCAATGTATAAGGAAATTGCTTTATTCGCCAAGGAGTTGGGCGCAGAGGTTATCCCAAATGCTCCTATGAGTAAATACACAAGCTTCAAATGTGGCGGTAATGCAAGCCTTTTGATTATCCCTGATTCTTGTGAAAATCTTAAAAAGATTATTACTTTCTGTTATTCAAAAAGCATTAATCCGTTGATTATCGGTAATGGTTCAAATTTGCTTGTGACTGATGGCGGAATTGACGGCGTTGTAATTAAAATCGGCTCAAAAATATCAAAACTCCAGCTTCTTGATGAAACAACCATTTATTGTGAAACAGGCGCTTCAATGAAGAGCCTTTGTATGTTTGCCCTTGAGAATTCGCTTTCGGGACTTGAGTTTGCTTACGGAATTCCCGGAACCGTCGGCGGTGCAGTTTACATGAACGCAGGTGCTTACGGCGGAGAAATGAAAGATGTACTTTTTGAGTGTACTCATATTGATTCAGACGGAAATGTTGGAAATCTTGATGAAAACTCTTTGGATTTAGGCTACCGTCGAAGTGCTTATTCAGATAACGGATATACAATTCTTTCTGCAATTTTAAAGCTTAAAAAAGCAGATAAAGCAGAAATAAAAGAAGCGATGGACGATAAACTTCGCAAGCGAAAAGAAAAACAGCCACTTGAATACGGTAGCGCGGGTAGTACTTTCAAACGCCCCGAGGGTTATTTTGCAGGTGCTTTGATTGAACAGAGTGGTCTTAAAGGTTATACCGTTGGTGGTGCACAGGTAAGTGAAAAACACGCAGGCTTTGTCATAAATAAGAATGGCGCAACGGCAACTGATGTTATTACTCTTATCCGCGATGTGCAGAATATAGTTTATGAAAAATTCGGCGTTATGCTTGAAACAGAAGTTAAAATTATAGGCGAGTAAAGGAGATACAAATTATGCAGCTTGTAATTGTTACGGGTATGTCCGGTGCAGGAAAATCAAGAGCTATTGACACTTTAGAGGATATCGGATTTTTTTGCGTGGATAATATGACACCACAGTTAATACCAACCTTTGTGCAGATTTTAAATGACTCTTCCGAGGTTCGTGAGAAGGTTGCAATTGCCGCGGATATCAGACTTGGCGGCTCATTTTCACATCTTTTTAAGGCTCTTGAAGAACTTAAAGAGATGGAATGTGAATACAAAATTCTGTTCATCGATGCCGAGAATGATGTTATTCTTCGTCGCTATCAGGAAACCCGCAGAAAACATCCGCTTTCACATAATGATTCTGCACAGGAGTTGCAGGATATTATTGTAAAAGAGCGTGAAATACTGAAAAAAGCACGCGATATTGCAGACTATGTAATTGATACATCTCTTTTGAATGCATCACAGCTTAAAGAGCGTGTTGCAAAGCTTTTCCTTGATGATGTAACAAATACACTTAAAATCAATGTGAATTCATTCGGTTTCAAATATGGAATGCCAAAAGACAGTGATTTGGTGTTCGATGTGCGTTGCCTTCCCAATCCTTTTTATGTTCCCGAGCTTAAACACCACACAGGACTTGAAGCTCCCGTGCGTGATTATGTTATGAGCTTTGAGCAGGCTCAGGGGCTTGAGCCCAAGCTTTTGGATTTGGTCAATTATCTTGTTCCTCTTTACAGAGCAGAGGGCAAAAGTCAGCTTACAATTTCGGTAGGCTGTACGGGCGGTAAACACCGTTCAGTTGTTTTTGCGGAGCTTGTTTATAGCAGTATCAAAGAAAAGGGATACAACGTTTCAGTTTATCATCGTGATATTAACAGATAAGGGTATGTAAAATGTCATTTTCAGCAGATGTAAAAAATGAATTACTTTCACTTGAAACAGAAAATGAATGTTGTCTTCATGCTCTGGCATACGGCATGATGCTTTTTTCCCGTGCCTTTTCTTATTATGATATTTCGCTTCTTACCGAGCATGGCGGAATTGCCGAAAGATATAGCGAGCTTATGCAAAGAGTATGTGATGTAACTCCCGAGCTCGTTAAATCAGAAGCAGGAAAATATAAGGTAGAAGTAGTAAAAAAAGAAGATAGACTTAAGGTGTTACGGACCTTTGGCTATGACAAAAAAAGCGGTACATCACGACTTAACTGGAGTAACATCTCTGACGAGTGTTGCAAGATTGCATTTTTAAGAGGTGCTTTTCTCACTTGCGGAACAGTCAATGACCCCAATAAGAATTATCATTTTGAATTTGTGGTACCTTATCTTAATCTGAGCAAGGATTTAAAGCTTTTTATAAATGATTATGATGAGCTTTCTGTTATCCCCAAGACCATAAACAGAAACTCAAACTATGTAATTTATTTCAAAGACAGCGAGTCCATTGAAGATTTATTGACTGTTATGGGTGCTTATAACTCCTCACTTGAGCTTATGGGCGTTAAAATGTATAAAGATGTGCGCAATAATGTCAACCGTAAGTTGAATTTTGAGAGTGCAAATTTGGACAAGACCATAGATGCCGCCTCAAAGCAGATTGATGCCATATTACATATAAAAAATACTGTAGGGCTTTCATATTTGAGTGATGATTTAAAAGAAATTGCAGAGATAAGATTAGAAAATCCCGATATGTCCTTGCGCGAGCTTTGCGAGAATCTTACAACCTCAATAACCCGCTCAGGCGTTAATCACAGACTTAAAAAAATATGTGATATTTCTAAACAGATAAAGTGAAGCTTAAAGGTGATATAATGAGAAAAAGAGAAGAATTTGAAATCTCCTTTGAAACAACTGAAGAAAAAATAAAAAGAAGCCTCTGGAGTACAGTTTATGAATGGCTTGATTCTCCTATATATGCGGTTCTTCTTATTTTAATAGTATTTACCTTTTTTGTGCGCGTGGTGGGTGTTAACGGTGAATCTATGATGCCCACACTTCAACACGGTGACTGGCTTACTGTAAGTGCGGTTACAACCGAGGTTGATAGGGGAGACATAGTGGTTGTCACTCAACCTAATACTCTCAATGAGCCTCTTATTAAACGTGTTATTGCCAAGGGTGGCGATACAATAAATATAGATTTTGCAACGGGTACAGTAACCGTTAATGGCGAAGTGCAGAGCGAGCCGTATATTGCAGAGCTTACTGTCCGTAAAGGTGATTTTAAAGGTGAAATGGTAATTCCTGAGGGTATGCTTTTTGTTATGGGTGATAACCGCAACAACTCTCTTGATAGCCGTTTTGATACCATAGGGCTTATTGACGAGCGCTATGTTCTTGGGGTTGCCCAGGTAAGAATTTTCCCATTTGGTGATTGGAACATTAATGATTATGAGTGAGAACAAAAATAAAAATATTGAATCAGTATATGATTTTGCAAGTATAATTGTATCTGCGTTGCTTGCAGTGTGTGTAATTTTCACATTTTTCTTTAAAATTTCAACCGTTGTGGGCGAGTCTATGGAAAATACCCTCCATGGCGGTGATACGGTAATAATCAGTGCCATTAATTCTGATATTGAATATGGCGATGTGGTTGTTATTTCTCAACCTAATGGCTACGAAAAAGTGCTTATAAAGCGAGTGATTGCTGTTGGAGGACAAACAATATCCTTTGACCACATCACAGGTAAGACAGTAGTTGACGGCAAGCAGATTGATGAGCCCTATATCAAAGAGAATATGCATTTTACCTATGGAATGACAAAGAGCTATACTGTTCCCGAGGGTATGCTTTTTGTTATGGGTGATAACAGAAACGAATCTGCCGACAGTCGCGATATGTATATAGGTATGATTGATGAAAGGTATGTCGTGGGCGAGGTTAAGTACAGAGTTGGGGATTTAAATTTATTCAATTCCGAATTAGAGGAGATATTAAATGGCTGACAGTCAAAAACAAATAGTTCAGTGGTTTCCCGGTCATATGGCGAAAACCCGCCGTCTAATTAAAGAAAGTCTTTCACTTGTTGACGGTGTAACAGAAATCATTGATGCAAGAATTCCATACAGTAGCTCAAACCCCGAGCTTGAAGAATTAATCAATAATAAACCCCGCATAGTGTTGCTTAATAAATGTGACCTTGCAGATAAAAACACCACAAATCAGTGGGTTGAATATTATAAGCAAAAAGGTGTACGCGCCATTCCCGTTGATTGCCGAACAGGTAAAGGACTTAACAATTATATCGTTGCGGTGCGTGAAGTTCTTAAAGATGTAATTAAGAAAAATGAAGACCGCGGAATGCCCGGTAAAGCACTTCGTATTATGGTCGTGGGAATTCCCAATACCGGAAAATCCTCGTTTATTAACCGTATGGCAAAATCTGCCAAGGCAAAGGTTGCCGATAAGGCAGGCGTTACCCGCAATAACCAATGGTTTGCAATCGGTAACGGCATTGAGCTTCTTGACACTCCCGGCGTTTTGTGGCCTAAATTTGATGACCGGAAGGTCGGCGACAGATTGGCGTTTATCGGCTCAGTTAAAGATGAAATTCTTGATATTGAAACTCTCGCTGTAAGACTTTTAGAGGTTATGGTAGCCGATTATCCCGATAGGCTCACAGAACGCTATAAAATCACTGATTTTGCTGATAAAGAGGCTTGGGAAGTTCTTGAAATGATTGGCAAAAAGCGCGGAATGATGATTCGCGGCGGCGAAATTGATACAGAGCGTGTATCAGTAATGCTTCTTGACGAATACCGTGGTGGAAAGCTCGGTACGATTTCTCTTGAAAGACCGGAGATTTAATTTATGGATTATTCTTATGAAAATAATGCTATTTTAAATGGCTATAAAACTGTCTGTGGAATTGATGAGGCAGGCAGAGGTCCACTTGCAGGTCCTGTTTATGCGGCGGCAGTTATTCTGCCCACAGGACTTGAAATCGAGGGACTTAACGATTCAAAGAAATTAAGTGAAAAAAAGCGTGAAATGCTTTTTGATATAATCCGCGAAAAGGCAATTGCATATTCTGTAGGTATTGCTACAGAAAAAGAGATTGACGAAATAAATATTCTCAATGCTACATTTCTTGCAATGAAAAGGGCAGTGGAGGGGCTTGAAATTAAGCCCGATTATGCACTTGTTGACGGTAACCGTTATCCCAATATCAATCCCGATATTAAAGAAGAGGTTGTTGTTAAGGGTGATGCCAAGAGTATGTCAATCGCGGCGGCATCAATTCTTGCAAAGGTAAGCCGTGACCGCTTCATGCTCCAGATGACTGAAAAATATCCTGAATATTGCTTCAGTCAGCATAAGGGCTACGGTACAAAGCTTCACTATGAAAAAATTCTTGAGCATGGACCGTCTCCCATACATAGAATGACTTTCCTTAAAAAGCTTTACGGTGAAAAGTAATGGATTCAAGAGTATTAGGTCGCTACGGTGAAATCCTCGCTTCAAGATATCTTCGTCAGCACGGTTATTTAATTCTTTCTGCCCATTACAACTGCCGATTGGGTGAAATTGACCTGGTGGCAGAAGATAAAAAGCATATTTGCTTTGTGGAGGTTAAAACCCGAAGTGAAAATATGAAATATGCACCTGCCGATGCGGTTGACATTGCAAAAAGACAAAAAATAGTTGCCGCGTCACAGCTTTATTTAAAGGATTACAAAATGAACCGTCAGCCAAGATATGATATTGTTGAGGTTTATTTTGAAAATGACGAGCCTGTAAAAATCAATCACATTATTAATGCCTTTGACTCAACAACAATTTAATGTTGAAAAACATTTTGTTATATGTTAGAATACCACACGAAAAGGATGTGTTTTTATGTATTATACAAGTACAAGAGATAAGTCAGTTAAAGTTACTGCGGCTGAGGCAATTGCAAAAGGAATTTCATCAGAGGGCGGACTTTTTGTTCCCACAGAAATCCCTGCAATTTCTCTTGGTTTTATAGAAAGCCTTGTACCCTTAAGCTACATTGAGCGTGCAAAAGCAGTTTTAAAGCTCTATCTTACAGATTTTACCGATGATGAGCTTTCAATGTGCGTTGAGGGTGCTTATAAAGAGGGTAAATTCAGTTCAGAAAAGGTTGCACCTCTCTATAAACTTTCAGATACTGCCAATGTTCTTGAACTCTGGAGAGGTCCTACCTGCGCATTTAAGGATATGGCTCTTCAGTTATTGCCTTATCTTCTTACAGTTTCAGCAGGCAAAACGGTTAAGGATACTGAAATCGTAATTCTCGTTGCAACTTCAGGTGATACAGGTAAAGCTGCGCTTGAAGGCTTCGCAGATGTTCCCAATACAAAAATTCTTGTATTTTATCCTGTTGACGGCGTAAGCCCCATGCAGAAGCTTCAGATGACTACTCAGGAGGGCTCAAATGTAAGTGTTTGTGCTATTGAGGGCAATTTTGATGACGCGCAGTCAGGTGTTAAAAAGATTTTCACCGATAAAGACATCGAAAAGAAATTCAAGGAAAACGGACTTGCATTTTCTTCTGCAAACTCAATCAACTGGGGTCGTCTTGTTCCTCAGATTGTTTATTATGTATCTGCTTATTGCGATATGCTCGCAAATGGTGAATTGAGAAACGGCGAGCCTATGAATGTTGTTGTTCCCACAGGTAACTTTGGTAATATTCTTGCGGCTTATTACGCAAAGAGAATGGGTGTGCCCGTAAAAACTCTTATTTGCGCATCAAATGCAAATAATGTTCTTACAGATTTCTTAACAAGTGGCACTTATGATAAAAACCGTGATTTTTATTGTACAACTTCACCCTCAATGGATATTCTTATTTCAAGTAACCTTGAAAGACTTCTTTTCCACCTTTGCGGTGAGAATGATGTTCAGGTTGCAGATTGGATGAATTCTCTCACAACAGACGGTAAATACACTGTTTCAGCAGATGTTGCAGACGAAGTAAAAGCACTCTTTGCCGCAGGTTGCTGTGACGATAATGAAACCAAGGCAACAATCGGTAAGGTTTTTGCTGAAAAGAATTATCTTTGTGATACTCATACAGCCGTTGCGGTTAAGGTTTATGACGATTACAAGGCGAAAACAGGGGATAATACTCCTACTGTAATCGCATCAACTGCTAACCCGTATAAATTCTCTGCAAGCGTGCTTTCTGCAATTACAGACGAAATCAAGGCAGATAATGAGTTTGATATGGTAGAAGAGCTTTTCGAAAAGTCAAATGAGCCCGTACCCTCACAGCTTGCAACACTTAAGGGCAAAACACCGCGTTTTACAAATGTAGCGAAAAAAGAGGATATGAAACAAGTAGTATTTGATATGTTAGGTCTTTAAGT
Source organism: uncultured Eubacteriales bacterium (assembly GCA_964457415.1). Classification (GTDB taxonomy): domain Bacteria; phylum Bacillota; class Clostridia; order Oscillospirales; family Acutalibacteraceae; genus Fimenecus. The sequence continues at coordinate 22,487 of CAYWFB010000019.1, forward strand.
CCTGAAAATATTTTGCGGAAACCCGACAAGCTTGTTTCAGGTTTCCGCATTTTTGTTTATATTTTACTTATTTGTTTTCAGCCTTCATTTTAAAGGTTGCACATCTTGTGTCGTCGCAACAGCAAGCGTTCTGTGTGCCGACCTTAATTGAGCTTGCAGTGCAGTTCATTTGTCCGTCATTATAGGTGCAATGCTCTGCGTCGCAGGTAATGTTTCTGTTCTTATCCATTTTTGTTAACCTCCTTTCAAATGTATTTTTTGAAAGTTTTATTCGATTATTCATAGGAGATTTTAGTTTATGTCTGTTTATGCCATCGGCGACACTCATTTGTCTTTTTCTGTCGATAAACCAATGGATATTTTCAAGGGCTGGGATGATTATGCTATCCGCCTTGAGAATAATTGGCAACGATTGGTCGCGCCCGAGGATACTGTTATAATTAACGGCGATATTTCCTGGGCAATGAGCTTGGAAGAGGCAGAAAAGGATTTTGATTTTTTAAACAGACTTAACGGTACAAAAATTATTTCTAAGGGTAATCACGATTATTGGTGGAATACTGTAACAAAAATGGAAAAGTTTTTCAAAGAAAAAGGCTTTGATACTTTGAAGATTTTGCATAATAACGCCTATAGAATTGGTGATATTTCAGTTGCAGGTTCGCGCGGTTGGTTCTTTGATGCCGAAAAAGAAAATGTAGATAAAATTATGGCTCGCGAATGTGCCCGACTTCAACGCTCAATTGACGAGGCAAAAAAACTCGGCGGTGAAACTGTGGTTTTTCTTCATTATCCACCCGTTAGTCTTACAAAAGATTGCGACCCGATTTTTGAAGTGCTTAAGAAAAATGAAATCAACCGTTGTTATTACGGCCATCTCCACGGCGGAGCTACAAAGCTTGCACTCAATGGTGAAAAAGACGGCGTGAAATTTCGTCTTATTTCGGCAGATTATCTTGAATTCTGTCCGTTCCTTATCAGTTTAGACTGATTTTGCACCAAAATACCTCTGTTTTTCTCAAATGTTAAAGAAAAAACTTAAGGAAAATATTGTATTTAATTTTTTTCTGTGATATAATATTGTGAATATTGCGGTATTGCAAATACAGTAAACAAAGTATTCAGGAGGAATATTTAATGTTAAAATCATCAAACATGGTAGAAACAAATATCTACCAACTTGAAATCTCAATTGACGGTGAAAAGTTTGAGGCTGCTGTTCAGAAGGCATATCTCAAGGCAAGAAAAGACATCGTTATCAAGGGTTTCAGAAAGGGTAAGGCACCCAGAAACTTTATTGAAAGAATTTACGGCGAAGGCGTTTTCTATGAAGATGCTCTCGAAATCCTTTATCCCGAGGTTGTAGGCGAAGCAATCACAGAGTCAGGTCTTGACGTTGTTGGTATGCCTTTCGACCTTGATGTTCCTGAAATCGGCAAAAATGGTGTTGAGCTTGTTCTCAAGGTTACTGTTAAGCCCGAAGCAAAGCTTGGCGAGTATAAGGGACTTAAGGCTACAAAACCCTCATGCAAGGTTTCAGCTGACGAGGTGAAGACAGAGCTTGCAAGAATGCAGGAGCAGAACTCAAGAATGGTTGACGCAAGTGACCGTGCAGTTAAGAATGGCGACACAACAGTTATCGATTTTGAAGGCTTCGTTGACGGCGTTGCATTTGACGGTGGCAAGGCTGAAAAATATGAACTTGTTATCGGCAGTGGCTCATTCATTCCCGGCTTTGAAGAGCAGATTATCGGTCATAAGGTAGACGAAGAGTTCGACGTTAACGTTACTTTCCCTGCAGAATATCAGGAAAATCTTGCTTCGAAGGATGCAGTTTTCAAGATTAAGCTTCACGAAATCAGAGTTAAGGAGCTTCCCGCACTTGATGATGATTTCGTAAAGGACGTAAGCGAATTCGATACACTTGACGAGCTCAAGAAGAGCGTAAAATCTCAGCTTGAAGAAAACAAAAAGGCTGACGCTGACAACAAGGTAACAAACGACCTTCTTGAAGAGGTTGTAAAGGGCGTTGAGGTTGAAATTCCCGAGGTTATGGTTGAAGAAGCAATCGACAACATCGTTAACGATTTCAATTACAGACTTCAGGCTCAAGGCTTGAACCTTGAAACATACCTTATGTACACAGGTATGGAAATGAAGGCGTTCAGAGACGGTTATAAAGAAAATGCAGAGTCTCAGGTTAAGCTTCAGCTTGCTCTTGAAGCAATCATCAAGGCTGAAAACATTGAAGCTACTGAAGAAGAGCTCAATGAAGAATATGAAAAGCTCGCAAAGACATATAATATGGATGTTGAGCAGATTAAAAAGGCAATCGGTGCTGAAACTCTTGCAGGCGACATCAAGTCAAGAAAAGCAATTGAGCTTGTTAAGGCTAATGCAGTTGTAACAGAAGAGAAAAAGACTGCTGCTAAAAAGCCCGTAGCTAAGAAAAAGGCAGAAGACGCAGGCGAAGAAGCTGAAAAAGCACCTGCAAAGAAGCCCGCAGCTAAGAAAACAACAAAGAAAAAGGCTGACGAGGAATAATTATCAGTAAATAATTATATGTATAAGCGTTGAAGAATTGTCCAATAATCAAAGGGCGATTCTTTAATGCTTTTAAGGATTTTAAGGAGGTTATATTATGGCACTTGTACCATATGTTGTTGAACAGACAAATCGTGGGGAAAGACAGTACGATATTTTTTCAAGACTTTTAAATGACAGAATTATCGTTTTGTCGGATGAGGTTAATGATGCAACAGCTTCTCTTGTAGTAGCACAGTTACTTTATCTTGAGGGACAGGACAGCGAAAAAGATATAAGCCTTTATATTAACAGCCCCGGTGGCTCAGTTTCGGCAGGACTTGCAATTTACGATACAATGCAGTACATCAAATGTGATGTTTCAACCATCTGTATGGGTATGGCTGCAAGTATGGGTGCATTCCTTTTATCCTCCGGTGCAAAAGGCAAGAGATATGCTCTTCCCAATAGTGAAATTATGATTCACCAGCCTCTTGGCGGTGCTCAGGGTCAGGCGTCTGACATCAAGATTGCCGCAGAGCATATTTTACGCACAAGAGAAAAGCTTAATAAAATCCTTGCTGAAAATACAGGTAAGCCCATTGAACAGATTGCTCTTGATACAGAGCGTGACAATTGGCTTTCAGCACAAGAGGCAATGGATTACGGTATTGTTGATAAAGTGTTTTATAAGAGATAATCTTACCAACAAGGAGATTTGTTATGGCAAGAGAAAACGATAAAGAGAGAAATGTTAGATGCTCTTTTTGCGGTAAAACTCAGGAACAGGTAGATAAGCTTATTGCCGGTCCCGGCGTTTATATCTGTGACGAGTGTATTGAGCTTTGTATGGGCATAATTGACGAAAATGCGGATATGTCCCGTAAACGCTCAGGCAAAAAGGTTAAGCTTGAAGAAAAGGTTCTTCCTAAGCCACAAGAAATCAAAGCGGCTCTTGATGAATATGTGGTAGGGCAGGAGGCTGCAAAAAAGGCTTTAAGCGTTGCGGTTTATAACCATTACAAGAGAATATATCACGGATGCGAAAGTGATGTTGAAATTCAGAAGAGCAATGTTGTTCTTTTGGGTCCCACCGGTGTGGGTAAAACCGTACTCGCGCAAACCCTTGCCAAAATCATTGATGTGCCCTTTGCTATTGCAGATGCTACAACTCTTACTGAGGCAGGCTATGTTGGTGAAGACGTTGAGAATATCCTTTTAAAGCTTATTCAGGCGGCAGATTTTGACGTTGAAAAGGCAGAACGCGGAATTATCTATGTTGACGAAATTGATAAGATTGCACGCAAGAGTGAAAATCCATCAATTACGCGTGATGTAAGCGGTGAGGGTGTTCAGCAGGCACTTCTCAAAATTCTTGAGGGAACAGTTTCAAATGTGCCTCCGCAGGGTGGCAGAAAGCATCCGCAGCAGGAATTTATTCAGATTGACACATCAAATATATTGTTTATCTGC
>CAYWFB010000020.1:0-25608 GCA_964457415.1 uncultured Eubacteriales bacterium
TCGCCGTTTACCACGCCCCACGCATTGACGAAATCAAGAAACTTTTTCTTGTTCTCGCCGGAAAGTGCTTCGGTCAGAAATTCCTCGTTTAACATCAGCACTTCCATTTGCTTCTGCACGGCTTTGTTCTGCTTGGTGCTTCGTGCCTGCGGATCAATGTTGCCGTAGTAAAATTCTTCTATAAATTTGCCCATATTGTTACCTCCTTTGATTTTCTACCATAATTGTACTCAAAGGCGGTGTAATAGTCGAATGTACCGCTATAAACAGAAAAATACCGAGAAAAACCTTTTACAGTTCTTCTCGGTATTTATTGGATTGCCCTTTTGCAACGCCCATAAGTTAGTATTTTGAAATTACTGCCTTATGTGGCGTGTGCAAATTGCTTACTCGGTTTTATTTTCACCTTGTAGGGTCGGGTCTCCGTGCCCGACCGTTACATTGTTAACAGATTACAATTTCAAAATTTGCTGTCTTTTCGCATCAAACTCTTCTTGAGTTATCAAATTTAAATCAAGCAGTTCTTTTAACTGTTTCATTTCTTCAACCATATTCAATGCAGGGGCAGTTTGTGATTGCACAGGTGCTTCTGTATTTTTGTTAGCCTGCAAGAAATTGAATTCCTTTTCGGGAATAACCTTCATAAAAACTTCTGAATAATAATACGGCAATTCTTTAATTTCCACCTGACCTTCAGCGTTTTTGAGGTTTAACATTGTCACACGAGAATCAAATTCAGTAATCGTGGATTTTATCGGGTCAATACAAAATCCTGTTTGTGCACCTATAATTGCACCCGCATCACCAAACAACATCCCGCCGATAGCCGCACCTGTCAGATTTGGCTGGCCGCCTCGACCGCCGCCACCTGATACCATTGCTACGTGTTCTACATCGCCTATCAATTGGTAACTCACAATATTTTCAAGAGGGATGACACTGATTGCGAAAAGATTTTCATTTTCAGTATTATTAAACTGATTAAAAATTTTTTCACTATATTCTTTTGTATCACTCATCTCAATTTTCATCTTTGGAGTACTATTTTCTATTAAAATGAGATTATCTTTATATCGTGTTGCACACACGTGATGATGTTTTTCTAATTTAGGAAAACATAAATTTTGATATTTACGACTAATAGAATTCCATCTTTCATCTATGCTTTCGTTTATTTTAATAATTGTTTGTTCACTAAACTGATAACCAACTATTCTATTGTAATAAAACAAAAGAAATTCTTCAAAATTTTCTTTATCAAAACACCTAGATAATTTCTCGTTTTCAACACAATCATAGAGATAATTAAATCCTTTGATTCCATTTTTAATGAATTCGTCTCTTTGTTGTTCAAGTTTCATAAACATAGGATGTGTTGTGTATAAAAATGAAAGGTGCTGAATACAACTTAGACAAAAGGTATCACCATAATGATGGAACATAGGTTAATATACTTCTTTAGATTTCATTTCTTCCAACATTTGTTCGATTTTATATCCAGTAGTAGCAGAAACTTTAGAAATTACAGAAAATGCAGAAGTCTTCTCTCCACAAATACAACATTTCATTTTTTCTCACCCTTATAAAATTTCAGTCCATTTTGAATATTTCATACAATATGCATCTTTTTTACGCTCTTTGTCAGTAAAATTGCAGTCAACCTTACAACAAATTCCATAATTATCATAAATATTGATTTTGGGAGTTCCGTTTTTATCGAAAACGGGTTCTCTGTCACCTGTCCAATATTCACAAGTACCGCAAATCATTCTGTCTGTTTTACTTTGCATAATAACACCTCTTTTGACATTTAGTGAATGTCATATTTTGTTAAATTATATCATATAATCTTTTTATTGACAAGCACTAAATGTCAAATTAAGGAGATTTATATGTTTATAAACAAAAGTGCGGACGGCAATAATAACGTTTGTGGTAAGAATATTGCACGATACCGAAAAGATATGAAAATCTCACAAAGAGAATTGGCTGACAAGCTTCAGTTAATCGGTCTTGATATTGACAAAAATGCAATACAGAGAATTGAATGTGGCAAAAGGTTTGTAACAGATATTGAAATAATCGCCTTTTCAAAAGTGTTGAATGTCAGTTTTGAGGATTTGTTAATAAATTAAGGGACTTCGTGTGAAGTCCCTTTTGTTTTTGTGGTTGAATTTTACGGGACGCCGAGTCGGCATCCCCTACATTTTTCACTCTACACTTTGCATTGTGCATTTTATAAATCCATTGTCATTTGTGAGAATTTTTGTCCCCATGCGTTTGCCCAGCTTTCGCAATAAACCTTATAATAAGAAACATTGTTCTTTTTGCGGTATCCTGCAAAACAATTACACCAGATTGCTGACGGAATTGCAATTACGGGGTAATAAAGAGGGCCAAGCAGTAAGCATTGCCAAGTATGACCGTATTCGTGAATTCGGGTGTTGTAAGTCCATTTTTCGCTTTCGTGATTATCACGCATAAAGATGAAAAGCCCCAAGGACAAACCGCCTTGTTTCCAAGGCAGATAAACTATATTTGAATATCCGAATTTCTGGTGACGTCTTTTCAAAACCTTTGTGCAGATAAGGTATATTATTCCGCCCACAAGGTTTACAGGAAGTCCCCAAGTCCATTGAATAAGATAAAAAACAACATCAAATAATTTACTTCTTTTAACTGTTGGTTCAGTTTTAGTTATATCAATATTGCTCATAATAACTCCCCTATTCTACACTTGCCATAAGTTGCTTTTTCATTTCTTCGGCTTCAATGAGAATTAAATACTCGCCGTCTTCATTTTTCTCAAGTGTATGACCCTGACTTTCATCGTTATCTTTACCAAGCCAAGTGTTTTCAAACTTCTGACCCGAAACAGCGTAGCAACGCTCTTTTTCGTAATCGGTGAGAGTTACACTGCCATATTTATGCTTTGTGGCAATAGCAGCACGAATCATTGTGTGGTCATCTTTCGTCATCTTAAAGTTTTTGAGAAGAATAAGAGCTATCACCGCCGCAATTATGGGAATAACCGCAACGCAGATACGCACACCTAAAATTGCGCTGTCAGACTGAGTGAAAAGCTGACCCGTACTTTTTTCATAATTTGAAACTGTGTCACCTGTCACAAGTCCGAAGCCCTGCAAGGTAAAGCCAACCATTGCGGCCATAACACCGCTGATGCTTTTCTTAATAAGGGTACTGAAGGTTGAAATAACACCCTCACGGCGTCTGCCCGTTATCAGCTCGTCAACATCTGTAAGGTCGGGGAAAATATTTGTTGAAACAAAGCCAAGACCCGACATACCGAAAGGATAAAGTATCATACTTATCATCATAAGTGCCGACCAGATGAAGCTTCCGCCCTCACTGCCTGTTTGCATAATAAGACCTATTGCAAGACCTGCCACCATTAAGGGTGTCACAATATTACCGCACTTTTTCTTACCGTGCTTCATTGTCAGTGCGTAATTGAGTGGGAATGCGCCTGCCTCAGCAACACCTGCAACCGCATTGAAAAGTGCATATTTACTATATTGATTTGCGAGATATTTAATGTAATAAACCTTTGAGTTTGCATAAAAACCCGTTGCGAACTGATAAGCAAGACTCATAAAGAAATACTGTCTGAAAGACTTATTTTTAAATACAAGTGCGTATTCCTTGAAGAAAGATTTAATATCAAGAGGCTCAACTTTATTATTAAGGGAGCTGGGTTCTCTCGTCTTAAAATATGTAAGGCTTACGGCAATACCGAAAAACACAGACAGAACCAAACCTATTACAAGGAACGGGGCTTTCGATTGTGAGGTAAGATTATCACTTGAGCCGAAGAGAGCAAGTATAACAACCACAATACCGAAAGCAGGCACCATACCTGCAGAATTGAAAAGATAACCTACAGAGTTATATTGAGTTCTGAGATTATATTCGGGGGCAAGTTCGGGAAGCATTGCGGTGTGTGGCACGCCGATAATTGTATATGCCGTTTTATAAAGCATATAAACAATAGTGAAATAAGCCATTGCCATACGCGGATTTTCACTGCCGTTAAATCCGAAAGAATTCCACAAAAGTGTGTATGAAACAACCATAAGTGGAATTCCCCAAAGAAGATAACGTCTGTGCTTGCCTGTTTTTGAGCGTGTTCTGTCGGTAATAAGACCCATAACGGGGTCGGTCACTGCATCCCAAACGGTAGCAATCATGACGATAATTCCCGCCTGATTCAGCGACAAATTTACAACATCAGTGAGGAAAACGGTAAAATACATACCGATAATGTAACCTGCACCGCCCATATACATATTTGCATAGCTGTAATTTATCATCGGCAAAATAGTGGTTTTGAAGTCCCCCTTTACACCGATAGCTTTTTTAATTTTTTCTCCCATAAAAAACATCTCTTTTACTAAAAATCTGCACAGAAACGGGGTCTGTGCAGATTTGTTCATTTGTTAATCATCTACCATTATGGTCACGGCGTGCTCTTTGGTTTTTATCTCAACATATTTGTGTATTCCGCCACTTTCACCGTCGAGAGTCCAGTCGACCGGCTCGTCAAAGTAGAATTTAAAGCTTTTGCCTCGTTTTACCACAAGATATTCATTTTGGAGAACATCCTTTGTAACAAACATTGATTTGACAATGGATACTAATTGTTTAGGGTTTTTTGGCATACGGATAAGTGCCAATTCGTGAAATCCGTCATCAAATTTTACGCCCGCCTTTGTGAGCACGGGGAAGCCTGCGATTGAATATGAGTTTGAAACTCCGCCATAGAAGAATTTACCTTCTATAATCTCGCCGTCATCGCACTCAATTTTTGCCTTATAGCCTTTGAGCTTGGGAACTTCCTTAAGAGTTTCCCAATAATAAGCACCTCTGCCGATTTTGTTCTTCAATGACTGCTTCGCCTTGTAAGAAACATCACAAAAATTACCGAAGCATGAAACATAGATAAACTGTTCTTCCCCATTGAAATCACCAATATCAACGGGCATTTCGTCACCGTCGATTATAGCGTCAACTGCTTCAAGTGCCTCTGTGGGGATATTAACGGAATGGGCGAAATCGTTGGTTGTGCCAAGGGGGATATAACCGATTTTCACCTTGAGATTTTTCTCTATTACTCCGCAGATTGTTTCTTTGAGAGTACCGTCACCGCCGACACAGACTATAAAATCTTTTCCCTCTCCGTACTGCAAGGTTACGGCGGTGGCATTCTTATCAATTTCTGTATAACGTGTTTTCACTTCAAAACCTGCATCTTCAAACTTTTTTGTAATCTGAGGAAGATAATCGGTTGCACGGCGCTTGCCTGCGGTGGGGTTCACAATAAGCAAAAGCTTTTTCATTTAATTAAAACTCCAATTTGTTATTAATATAAGCAACAAGCTCGTCAATAGGCATTCTTACCTGCTCCATAGTGTCGCGGTCACGAACTGTTACACAGTTGTCTGCGGGTGTTTCATCATCACCAACTGTCTGGAAGTCAACAGTAATGCAGAATGGTGTACCGATTTCGTCCTGACGGCGATAACGCTTACCGATTGAGCCTGCATCGTCATATTCAACATTGAAATGTTTTGAAAGCATTGCGTAAATTTCGTCTGCCTTGTCGCCCAATTTCTTTGAAAGAGGAAGAACTGCTGCCTTAACGGGAGCAATTGCAGGGTGGAAACGCATAACAACACGGCTATCATTCTTAGCCTCGTCAACAACCTCTTCATCATAAGCCTCTGTGAGAAGAGCGAGGAAAAGACGCTCAACACCCAAAGATGGCTCAATAACATAGGGAACATATTTTTCATTTGTTGTGGGGTCAAAATATTCAAGGCTCTTACCGCTTGTGTTGATGTGCTGTGTAAGGTCGTAGTCTGTTCTGTCAGCAATACCCCAAAGCTCGCCCCAACCGAATGGGTAGAGGTATTCAAAGTCTGTTGTAGCCTTTGAGTAGAAGCAAAGCTCCTCGGGGTCGTGGTCACGAAGACGAAGGTTTTCTGCACTCATACCTAAAGAATAGAGCCAATCACGGCAGAAGCTTCTCCAATAATCAAACCATTCAAGGTCTGTACCGGGCTTGCAGAAGAACTCAAGCTCCATCTGTTCAAACTCACGAACGCGGAAGATAAACTTACCGGGAGTGATTTCGTTACGGAAAGATTTACCAATCTGTGCAACACCGAAAGGAACCTTTTTTCTTGTTGTTCTCTGAACATTCTGGAAGTTTACGAAAATACCCTGTGCAGTTTCGGGACGAAGATAAATTTCGGCAGTTGAATCCTCTGTAACGCCCTGAAAAGTCTTGAACATAAGATTGAATTGACGAATATCAGTAAAGTTGTGAGCACCACAATCGGGGCAAGGAATTGAATGCTCCTTGATGTAATCACTCAACTGCTCATTTGACCAGCCTGCAACATTTGTGCCGTCAAAGTTCTCAATAAGAGTATCTGCACGGTGACGTGTTTTACACTGACAGCAGTCCATAAGAGGGTCAGAGAAGCCACCAAGGTGACCTGAAGCTACCCAAGTCTGCGGATTCATAAGGATTGCTGAATCAAGACCTACATTGTATTTATTCTCCTGAATAAACTTTTTACGCCAAGCCTTTTTGATGTTTTCTTTCAGTTCAACACCAAGAGGACCGTAATCCCAAGTATTTGCAAGTCCGCCGTAAATTTCGCTACCTGCATATACAAAGCCCCTGCCCTTTGAAAGAGCTACAAGCTTTTCAAGTGTTTTTTCTGTGTTTTTCATTTGGAAATCATTCCTTCTTATATATTATTGTGAAAATTTTACTGTGTAATTCTTGCCTTTTCAAATTCTTCTTCAATTTCAGCTGAAGGCTTCTTTGTAAGAAGTGAAACAACTACGATAAAGATTGAAGAAACAACGAATGCGGGAAGAAGCTCGTAAATTGTAAACACACCGCCAAGCTGAGGATTGAGCACAAGCTTCCAGATAAATACTGTCGCGGCACCCGAAACCATACCTGCAATTGCACCCGCACGGTTTACTCTCTTCCAGAAAAGTGAGAAGAGCATAAGCGGACCGAAGGTTGCACCGAAGCCTGCCCAAGCGAATGAAACGACATTGAAAATCACGCTGTTTTCGTCCCAAGCAATTACCATACCGATAAGTGCGATTACCATAAGCGCGATACGGGATACCCACATAACTGTTTTATCCTTTGCGTCCTTTTTGATTACACCCTTGAAAACGTCGTTTGCGAGTGCTGAAGATGCAATGAGAAGATATGAGTCAGATGAGCTGATTGTTGCAGCAAGAATACCTGCCATAATTACGCCTGCAAGAAGAGGTGGAAGAAGATTTTCGCTCATAAGCACGAACACATTTTCTGCTCCGCCCTTTGTGAGAAGTGTTTCTGCAGCGGGAAGCATTGCACGGCCTACAATACCGATTGCAACTGCGGCAAAGAGTGAAATAACAACCCATACCGTTGCAATTCTTCTTGACTTTTTAAGTTCTTTTGCATCGCGGATTGCCATAAAGCGAAGAAGCACCTGAGGCATACCGAAGTAACCAAGACCCCAAGCAAGCATTGAAACGATTGTGAGCATTGGGTAAGGTGACTCCGCACCAAATACGGGAACTCCGTTTTCAACCAACTGCATACCCGCCTCGTTTGTTACTGGGTTTGCAATCTCTGTGAGTGAAAAATAGCCTGCAATACCCTGTGCATTTTGAAGTACTGCATCAATTCCGCCTGCGTTGACTGTTCCCAACACAAGAACTGAAACAAGAGCAATAATCATAACAATACTCTGCATAAAGTCAGATGCACTTTCCGCAAGGAAACCGCCAAGGAAAGTATAAAGAATAACGAAAATTGCACCAACAATCATCATTGAGTGGTATGAATAACCAAAAAGTGTGCTGAAAAGCTTACCGCAGGTTACAAAACAGCTACCTGCATAAACTGTAAAGAACACAAGAATGAAAAGAGATGCGATTATTCTGATTACCTTTGTATTCTCGTGAAAACGATTACTGAAGAATTCAGGAATTGTAATAGCATCACCGCAGACTGCTGAATAGTTACGAAGTCTTTTGGCGACGATAAGCCAGTTAAGATATGTACCAAGTGCAAGTCCAACTGCAGTCCATGTAGCATCTGCAAGACCACACCAATAAGCAACACCGGGAAGGCCCATCAAAAGCCAACCGCTCATATCTGATGCCTCGGCACTCATAGCCGCAATCCAAGGTCCTAAGCTTCTGCCCCCGAGGAAATAGTTTTCTGTGTTTTTGTTTGCTCTGCGGGCAAAGAAAACACCTATACCGATGACAACAAGCATATAGCCCGCCATTGCAAGAAATACCCTCAACTGTTCTGAGGTCATATTTTATTCATCCTTTCGCGTAATTAAATATTACTCCATTTTATATACCATAATATTGTAATAAAAAAACGGCGATTTGTAAAGAGTTTAAACTACTAAATCGCCGTATTTTTCACATTTTTCACTTTTTTGCTTTACTACGTCAAATTAAACCTTTCATTAAATCTTTTTTCAAACTCTTCGCAAAGTTCATTTCTGAAATTAGGATGTGCAATTGCAATAAGTGCCCTTGCACGTTCTTTCATTGTTTTGCCCTTAAGCTGAGCAATACCATACTCGGTAACAACATAATTCACATCGTTTCTTGTAGTTGTGACCGCAGAATAATCAGTAAGCTTGGGCACGATTTTCGAAATTGTTCCACCCTTTGCGGATGAGGGCATTGCAATAATCGAACGTCCACCCTTGCTCATAGTGGCACCGCGTACAAAATCCACCTGACCGCCGACGCCCGAAAACTGATTAAGCCCGATTGTATCAGCTACCACCTGACCCATAAGGTCAATCTCAATTGCGGAATTTACAGACACCATATTGTCGTTCTGTGCAATGATTACGGGATTGTTTACATAATCCATAGGTGTCATCAGCACATCTTTATTGCCGTTTAAGAAATCAAATAGCTTTTTAGTGCCGAAAGCAAAGCCGAGAATTGTTTTGCCATTGTTGAAATTCTTTTTGGAATTGTTGATTACTCCGCTTTTTATAAGGTCAACAACGCCGTCGCCAACCATTTCAGAATGAAGTCCCAAATCCTTTTTATGCTTTAATTCTTCACAGATTGCATTGGGAATTCCGCCAATGCCAAGCTGAATGCAATCACCGTCATTTATAAGTGACGCGCAATTTTTACCAATCTGCATTTCAACCTCAGTAATGGGCGGTGCGGGTACTTCAGGTAAACCTTCGTTGCACTCAACAAAATAATCAAATTCTGAAATATGCTTTCTTGCATTGCCGTATGTATAAGGCACATTCTCATTGACCTGTGCAATTTTCAATTCACAATGTGAAAGCGTTGTTTCGATATAGTCAACATTTGTACCAAGTGAAACATAGCCTTCTTCATCGGGCGGGGCAACTGACATAACAGTTACACGGGGTTTAACATAGTCGCGAAGCACCATGGGGGCTTCTGACAAATAGCAGGTTGTAAAATCTGCAATTCCCGTTGAAATCGCTTTGCGATTTGTACCCGAGGCAAAGAATGAATTATATGAAAAGTGCCCTTTAACCTCTTCGTCAACCCAAGGTGTTTCACCTAAAAGGAGCATATTTATTATCTGAACATCTTTAAAATTCTGATAATTTTCACGCATTGCACGAACAATTCCGCGAGGCTCACCGCAACCAAATGCCATAACAACCTTATCGCCGTCATTAATCTGACTTATTGCCTCTTCTGCCGTCACGAGCTTTTTAGAATACTCTTTTTTCCAATCCATAAATTTACCTTTTTTCTTTCTGTAAATTGCCATTATTATACACTATTGACACAAAACGTTCAATAGGCTACAGAAATAATGAACATATGTTGGTTAAAAAAGCGGGAGTAAACTCCCGCCATATCTTTGTTTATATTTTCTTTGTAAGCTTACCGTAGATTACGCCACGCTTTTTGCTATAGAATTTTCTCTTTTTCTGTTCTTCGGGAGTGAGAACTTTGGGCTGGATATTCTTTTTAAAGCGTTCCATATTGCCGTCGTCGCAGATGAATGCCTGTGTCATACAGATACCGCCGTCGCCTTTGAGCTGTGCACGGACATAGCAACTGATTTTATCTGCGTGGTCTTCAAGCTTGATTGTTGTTGTAATTTCGCCGTCTGCCTCAAGTGATTCTGTCTGAATAACCTCACCGTCGGCAATCCAATCAATCTCCTTGCAGTTTTTACCTGTAATTGTGATTGTGTCAGCCTCGTCATCAACTGCGATTTTTGTAACTACGGGCACGGCACCCTCGCCCTTGAAATCCTCGCCCAGCTCGTTCTTTGCGTAACGGGCAATTGCGAAGAATGTGCCTGTTTCCATAGCATGGCGAAGTGTATCCAGTGAATATTCGGGAAGAATGAAATCCATAAATGCAGTGTCAATCTGGTCAACCTGATGAGCATCACTGTTGGCAAATCCAAAAACCTGTCTGCCCTCGGGAATCAGCTCTTTTAAAAGCTCATCCCATAAAATTCGGTCACTACGGTTTGGAATATCATACATATTAAGCACTTCAATACCCATACAGGACTTATAGCGTCTTAAAAGGTCAGCAAAATATTCAATATTTTCGGGAACCTTTGCACAATCGGGCTTTTTCTTTGCCTGTAATAAATCTGTGGGGTGATTGATATGAGAAATACCGCCACTCTTTTCAATAAGCCCGAGCGGGATTTCATAATCGAATTCAAGACCCTGAACACCCTCATAAGCATTGTCGGTGAAGTAACCGTTCACGTGGTTTTTCATAATGGTGAACATATTACACTCGATTGCATTGGGGACATCCTCAAGTCCGCGTTTTTTTGTTCTTGTATTGTTTTTTGTTTTGTATGTGCCCGCTTTGATTGCCTTGTACTGCTCTTCGGTCAGGTAACTGCGTTTACCATGCCAGAGATATTGGAAATTAAAGAACGGAATATGTGTGGGCTTTTCATTCCAATATTTGCCTAAAATTCCGTGCTCGGCAAAGGCAAGAATGTCAAAATCATTGTCATAAAAGCCCTTAATCATATCGGTCATTGTGTCATTTGCGTCACTGTAAGTTGAGTGAGTATGCAAATTTGTTTTATAGTGATTTTCTTCTGTTCCTAAAAGAGTAGTTACGCTCTCATAGGGATTTGTAATTTTGTAAGCCATATTAAACCTCTTTATATAATTAAATTATTCTTCTATTCCAACTGCTTTAAGAATTTCAGGGTCACAGGTTGCGGCAACGGGACCGATTTCTGCCCAGAGCTTATCTGCTTTTTGCTTCCAATCTTCAAACTCCTCATAGTTTTCAGGATATTTGTCATAAAGAGCACCAACCTGCGCACTCTGTGCCAAGCCCTTTAAAAGCTTGCCGATGGTCGCGGGCTTGATTTTCTTCTTTGCAACGCCGTTTGCAATACCCTTGACCATATCTGCAATATCCTCGTTTGTCAGATTAATGCCTGCATCCATACCGCCGAGGATTTTCTCGCAGAAAACAATATCATTCTCAAAAAGATATTCTGCCTCATCATAATTCATTGAAATTACACCCATAAGCAGTGGTCGCATTGCGTCAAAATCCTTGCCCTGTGCGGTCATATAGCGCTTGTTGATGCTCCACATTCTCTCTTTGGTGAGATATTTATCAGATTTCAAGAGATTTGAAATAACCTCAACTGCAATTTCGCCAGCTACAAGTGAAGATGTGCAACCCTCACCGCAGGTAGGCTTTGTATGGCAAGCTGCGTCGCCAAGGGCGATAAATCCGTCATCAACAAGTGAATAAACAGAAATGTGATAGGGTGTCATACCCTTTTCAATTCTTTCAACCTTGTATTCAGGAAAATTAGTGTTCTTCATAAAATGATTTTTGAACACCCATTCTGCATATTCGTATGAATAAAAAGCACCGATACCGAGAATTGCGCCGTTGGGATTATCCGACGGTGCAGACCAGGATTTATACTGCATAAAGAAGCCGTCAAGCTCTCGGGGGTTAAAATCCTTGTTAAGATGCTCTGCATAATAAAGCACAACGTAGAGAATATCCTTTGGTGTGAGCTTAAAATTGCCTACAACCGATGTGTCGGGGAGCTTTGTACGTGCAACTGCGGGAATACCCGAGCAATCAGCAACAATTCGGGCATACACTTCATTTTCACCGTCGGCAGTCCGGTATTTTGCACCTACTATTTTTTCATTTTCATAAATAAAATCTGCAAATGATGCTCCGTAAATGATTTCAGCACCGTTATTCTTTGCGCGGTCTGCCATTGCCATAATATAATTGTGCTTGTGAAGTCCGATTACAGGAGCCTCAGCGCAAGCCTTGGGGTGATTGCCGTAGGGTGAAATCATTGTTGAATGTGCAAAGCAGAATTCACGCAAGGGACTGTCTTCATCGGGAATTTCCAAATCAAAACGCTCCATATCCGCCTTGCCCATATGGAACACATCATATTCGCGGGAAACATCATCGGGCTGACGCTTTTCGATTACCAAAACCTTAAATCCCTGCTCTTCCATTTTGTTTGCAAACCAACAACCTGTGGTTGATGCGCCTACAACCAAAACATCATATTTTTCCATAATAAGCCCCCTAAAATTTACTAATTATATATTATCACTTTACCGAAATGATGTCAAACAAAGTAGATATTTAATATGTAAAAAATTTTGTCGGTTTTTCATCAATTTTCACTATATGAAAATAATTTAACATAATGTATAATTTAATCACAGGTTAAACAACTAACAGTTTAAGAGGTGTTTTTATGAATTACATCAGCAAGAAAGAGAAAAGAAGCTTTTTAACCGGTCTTGCAGGTCAGAATGTTGTTTACTGCTTTATCGGTGCTTCATTCTTCAACTATTTCTTAACAGACATTGCGCAATTCCCCGCAGGTGTTGTTGCAGTACTTCTCATTCTTATGAAAGTATGGGACGGTGTTAACGACCCGATTGTAGGCTCAATTGTTGACCGTCATCGCTTTAAGAATGGTGAAAAACTTCGCCCATTGCTTAAATACACACCTGTTCCCGTGGGCATTTTCACCGTTCTTATATTTGTTGTTTTCTCAACTGCCGAAAATCTTCTTTGGCTTCGCGTTGGTTATTTTGTAATTATGTATCTCTGCTGGGATATTGCCTATACGCTCCAAGACGTTGCAATCTGGGGTATGACCGCAGTTGTTACGCCTGACTCAAACGAACGCGACAAATTTGTGCAGATGGCACGAACAGTCGGCTCTGTTTTCTATGGTGTTTTCAGTGCCGTTGTTCCCATGATTATGGAAATGGTTGCTAAGCAATCAGGAAACTCCTTAGCACTTATGACTGTTTTATTTGCTGCTATTTTTGGTCTTGGTGGCGCCCTTGTAAGCGCAAAATGCTATAAAGCACAGGAAAGAGTTCGTTTGGTACAGCCCGAAGCTCAGCAGACATCAATTTTTGAATGCTTTAAGCTTTTATTCCAGAACAAAATGCTTATGCTCATTACACTTTCAAATCTTTTCGGCGCATTGGCATTCGGCAATAGTCTTGTTACATACTTCTTCAAATACAAAATGCCTGAAATTTCAATTGCAGGCATTGTTCTCGGACCGTTGACACTTACAACTATCTATGGTGCAATAACTTATGCTCCAAGCTTTTTGGGTATGATTTTTGCAGATAAACTCAAGGTTAAATTCAAGGGTTATAAAAATCTTCTTATATTCATTCAGATTTGCACAATTGTCGGCAAAGTCCTTGCTTGGGCTATTGGCTTTGAGGGCAACAACATTCTTATCGGTATGATAATTATGGCTCTTTGTGCTATTCCGTCAGGTGCAGCAAGTATTGCACAGACCTCGCTTTTCTGTGACAGTGTTGACTATATGGAATGGAAAACCGGCAAGCGCACAGAAGGTGTTACCTTTGCTATGCAGACCTTCTTTACAAAAATTTCAAGCGGTATCACAGGCGCACTTGCAATGTTTGCACTTTCACTTGTTGACTATAAAGAAGTTGCCGACGTTCCCGGCGCAGTATTCTTAGGCACTCAGACACAAGCATTTGAAGATTGGATTTGGCCGCTTACAATGCTCACCCCCGCAATCGCCGCACTTCTTTATATAATTCCGTTGCTCTTTATCAAGTACACACCCGAGCAAAAAGCACAGGTTGAAAAAGAACTCCAAGAACGCAGAGCACTGCAGGAAGTTACAGAATAAAATCAAATAACAAAGTTCCTCGCAAACTGTGAGGAGTTTTTTGTTAGATAAATTGGAGGTTGTCTAACAGGATAACCAATTGGTATCACAGTAGGGCGGGGGCTATGCTCCCGCCTTTTGCCTACAAAAAACAGAAAAATCTCCACCGACTTATTTATCGGTGGAGAAATCTCATACTGTACTTTTTAATTGTGCATTATCTTTTTCATCTCTTTTTTCAGTCGTGCAAAATTGAGGTCTTCCCAAAGAGGTATAACATGTCCGCCTTTGAGTCTCATTGAGGCTTCAAGCATTGCACCGTAATAAGCAACCCTGAAATCAGTAAATTTTGAAAGTGGGTACCTTCTTTTGTAGGTTTCATATAAGCCGTAAGCATCGCCCCACATGTTACGAAGCTGAAATAAGTCATATTCTCTGTCTGCCCAAATGCTGCCACAAGGGTCTATAAAAGCAGTAAGTTTAAATGTCTTAGGGTCAGCCATTATATTCATAATATTAAGGTCGGCATGTATAAGTACGGGAGTGGTGTTTTCCTGAGGCAGATTATTAAAAAGTTTTGTCGCTTCATAAAGCAAATCCATTTTTTTCTTACTAAATTTGCCATTGTTGCTTAATTCCGTCAATGCTATAAGCCACGGCTCCTGTCTTTCTGTTTTATAATAGTCATACCAGCTGTCATAAGTCGGGTTTGATAAAGAACCAAACTTATCGTTTGTAACACTGTGCCATTCAAGCATACCTGAAATAACCTCATCAGCAAATCGTTGCTTTTGACTTTTACTTTTTAATAAATAGACGGGATTTAATACATTTTGACCCTCAACAAAGCTCATAGCTAAAATTGCAGTATTATCGTCTTCGTATGTAAAAAGCACCGTGGGCATTTTAACGCTTGTGTTCTTTGCTAGAAAATCAAGCTGATAGGCTTCTTCGGTATGCATTTTCTGAAGCTTGTAACCTTTGACTGCAATGGTTTCACCATTAGACAGAACAACTTTATAAACCCTGCCGTAACTACCACCGCCGATAAACTTAATTTTAACGGCTTCTTTATTAAGCTTTTCAGTGATAATATCGGGTAAGATTG
This sequence comes from uncultured Eubacteriales bacterium, assembly GCA_964457415.1. Lineage (GTDB taxonomy): Bacteria > Bacillota > Clostridia > Oscillospirales > Acutalibacteraceae > Fimenecus. The sequence continues at coordinate 15,354 of CAYWFB010000020.1, forward strand.
CTAGTAAATGTTTGTCGCTATTATCAAGAATTTTCATTTGTAGTCTCCGTTCTTATAAAGATTTTAATTGAATTTTATGCATATAACAAGTTTAGAATCGGTATATGTAGCCGAAATATCTCCGTTCATTCTTTCTGCAAGTGTACGGGCGATAGAAAGCCCCAAACCAGTTGATGTTCTTGCGTTTTCAACAGTATAAAACCGGTTGAACAGTTTTTTTACTTGTGTTTCATCAAGGCTTGAAGCGGTATTTGAAAAGGAAATTACACCTGAATCATTCAGTTCTATCTGTAAATCACCGTCACTGTATTTAACCGCATTGCTCAATATATTTGAGAGAATTCTTGAAAGTGCTGTCTTATCAAGAGTTCTTTCAATTTTTTTATCTGTTATTTTGATTTCAGGAGTTATATTTCTTTTTTGCAGAGCCACATAGTATTCTGCAATACTTTCTTCCAATGCACTGTTCAAAGATATTTTTTCCAATTTCAGCTTATCATCCGTCGAAGTAACAACAGAGTATTTAAACAGTTCATCGGTAAGCTGCTTAAGGCTTTTAGTTCTGTTCTCGATAATGTCTAAATACTTTTCTACTTCATCAGGCTTTTCTATTTCCTCCAAAAGCTCAAGGTATCCGCAAATTGCAGTTAGAGGTGTTCTTAAATCATGAGAAATATTGGCTATTGCATTTTTTAGTTCAATATCACCCTGATTATAACGGTGGCGCAATTCACGGATGAGAGCTAAATCTTTGTTGAGAGTGTTGGCCAAAGAAACCATATCTTTATCACGGCAAGAAACATCAATAAGGGTATTTGTGTCCTGTCTCAATTTCTCTTTAAAGCTATGTTCAATTTCTTTTGCTGTTCTTTTTACAAGATATAATTTGACAGCAAGAAACATGACTGCCAAAAAGAGCAGAATTATAACTGTAAAGAGAAAGTATTTCATAACAAAGCTCCTTGATTTTAATTGATGCTTTTTCTTTTGAAAAGATAAACACCCAAAACGGTTATAAATATTGAGAAACATAAAGAATATATAGGATTAGCTACTGCCAACACATCAAGCGGTGATACAATTGGCTCATCACCTTCACCTTTGGTGGAAAATTTACTGACAATATATATGCTGTCATCCGTATTGTTTACCCAGATATTTGCAATGGCAGAAAGTTGTGTTGTAGGTAAAACAGAATTAGCAAACTCCAAAACAATTCTTTTAGTTCCGGTAGGATAAGTTGGATTCGGATATTCACGGTAAGTTAACGCTGAATTTTCAGGAATCATACTAAATCCGTCGTATTCTTCGCCGTTTACAGTTGCTATCTCACGGTTAAACTCAGGTTGTCCAAGCTCGCCACTGACATATGAAGTAGCAAAAAACATAGTAGCTGAAACAGCTATACAAAGAACTGCAGCAACAGCTTTTTTTGTTGTTAAAGTCGAAATAAATGTTGATACAGCACTGAATACAGTTGAAGTTACTAACGCAATAAGTATGAAAATCAAATAAATACTTAAAGGTATTTTCTTCTGTAAAACAACGCCGATACCACAAAACAGAAATGCAAGTGTTATTGAAAGAGCTATAACAGAAGTTACAATTGTATTAGACAGATAAATGTTTTTACGGGAACATCCGGTTATAATTTTATTTCTTATCACACCGTCACTATAATCGGTACAAACAAAAAAACTTGTAACAATCGAAACCACAAAGGCAATAATAGGAATCTCTTGAAGAGGAAATACCATGTATTCATTTTCAGTGGGTAAAAATGATGAATATGTAACTATACCTTTATATAAACAAAAGCCGGTAACAAACGCTAAAAACAACAAAAATAGTTTGTCTTTGCGTAATTTATAGAAATCAGCATAAAGCAAATTAGCCATTATCTTCACCTCCGACAAGATTGATATAAAAGCTCTCAAGGCTTTCATCGTGATTTTGAATTGAAATAACCTCACAGCCTTGCTGTAGCAGCTTTGATGTTATTAAAGATATAGAGATATCTCCGTATATATCTGCTTCATTGTGAGAGACAATTTTATATTCAGTTTTCATTTCATCAAGAACACGGGCCAATGCTTCTTTATTGCTTACCTTGATTCTTAAACATTTATTGCAGGCTTCATCAAGCTCTTTAGCAGTAATTTCTTTAACGATTCTGCCTTTATCAATAAAACCGTAATGCGTTGCAAGCTTTGAAAGCTCATCAAGGTAATGGCTTGAAATCAACACGGTTATTTGCTTTTCTTTATTAAGCTTTAAAATAAGCTCTCGTATTTCAATGATACCCTGAGGGTCAAGACCATTTACAGGCTCATCCAAAACTAAAAAATCAGGGTCACCTGCTAGGGATATTGCAATACCGAGTCTTTGTTTCATGCCGAGAGAAAAGTTTTTAGCTTTCTTTTTGTCCGTATTTTCAAGACCCACTAACTTCAGCTTCTCATCAATATCATCAAAGGACGGGATACCTAATATACGATATTGCTGATACATATTTTCTTTTGCGGTCATATCAAGATAAATCGCAGGTGTTTCAACTATTGCACACATTCTTCTGCGAATTTTCAAGATATTCTTATCTTTAAAGTCCTTTCCATACAAAGAATATGTACCGTCAGTAGGATTTTGCAAACCGCATATGATACGGATAAGTGTTGTTTTGCCTGCACCGTTTTTTCCGACAAAACCGTAGATTGCACCTTTAGGGACATTCATAGATAGATTGTTCAATGCTTTGCAGTCTTTGTATTTTTTACTCAAAGCACTGGTTTGAAGAATATACTCCATATAATTAACCTCCTTAACAAGATACCGATATTCTAAAACATAACAGTTAAGAAAACGGTAAAGGAAAAAGTTAAGATGCAGTAAAGATTTATTTCATTTTAAACCCGATACCCCACACAGCTTCAATATAATCTTCGCCGGAAACATCACTTAGCTTTTTTCTTAAATTGCTTATGTGAACCTTAAGTGAACTTTCAGTACAATCAGGGGTATCAAAACTTATGAGGTCAAGAAGATGAGATTTTGTTATAACCTGGGTAGGATTTATCATAAGTTGTTTTAGAATGGCGTATTCGGTTTTTGTCAGTTTGATATCGGCATCTCCGACCAAAACAGAATGAGCTGAGATATTCATTGTAACATCCTTATAAACTATACTCGTCTCTTTTATTGATGGTTTGCGAAGCTGAACTTCAATTCTTGCAAGCAACTCTCTTATATCGAAAGGTTTAGTTATATAATCAACAGCACCGCCCGAAAGTAGTTCCACTTTACCTATAATATCAGTTTTTGCACTTACAACTATTACAGGTATATTCATTATTTGAGGTAATAGCTCTTCACCCGAAATCCCCGGAAGCATAAGGTCAAGTAAAATCAAATCGGGAACAGCGTCTTTTATTATCAAAAGAGCTTCAGTACCCGAATATGCTCTTGATACACCGTATCCGTTTTTTCTTAAAGCTTCTTCAACCATATTGCCGATATAAATATCATCTTCAATCACTAAAATCTTTTTCATAACAGACCTCTCATTACGATATAGAACTATTATACCTTAAAATTTATAATTAGTACAATATTATAAGAGTTAAGATTAAGTAAAGATTTTCTTTCATTTTTTTATGCAAAAATTATGGTCACCGAAAGAAAAAATCTCGGTGACCATATCTTGTTATACATATATAAGTTCAGTATTTACAATTTCTCTTGCCCTTGCTTCAATATTTTGCATACGGCATACCCATTCCATTTGATTATCTTTTTTCAGTTGCTCGGTTACACCTTCTGTCTGTTTCATCTGCTCAACAAGAGTTTCGAACATATCCCGTGCCTAACTTTCAACTTCTGCACAGTGCTGATAAAGTTTGCCTTGGGTGAGTAGTGTTGTGAATACCATCTTCTTGTTTTTCAGTAGATAATCCTTGTGTAATATACCCCATTTACCGAGAGTAACACTTGCTTCTTCAGGTGGTAAGATGAGATTCGGGATGAGATAATCACCAACATTGCGATAGCTGATAGAATTTTTGTTTGACATAAAAAGTCCTCCTTTAAATTTTGTATTTTCATTGTACAAATTAAAGAAGGATTTGTCTAATGTGCAAATGTCAATAAAAAGAAAAACCAAGAAAGATTTTACTCGCTCTTGGTTACTTCTTTTCCTTCTGCAATGCACGGTGTTAAATAACTGTTTTTATAAACTGTCCTTAGCAACCCCGTGCATTCGACTTGGATTTGTTGGTGGAGACGGTCGGGATCGAACCGATGACCTTTTGACTGCCAGTCAAACGCTCTCCCGAACAGACGGATTTAATCCCCCGAAATTATTCCAATCAACTTTCTATTACATATTTAAAAGGATTGATATCATCATGTTTTTCACTATCGGATTTTCTCTCCTGTTGATACTTGGATAACATTTTGTGCATCAACGCAATATGTTCTTCAAACTTTGGCGAAGGAGTGTTTTCGCCTAAAATTCTAACTTCATCTGCATCACACTCACTCCATAAAAGGTCCCAAAAAGCATCCCAGGTTGCACCATACCATTCTGGAAAATCAAAGGCAACTCTAATTTTTTCGTGTATTTCACCTAAATATTTACAATCAGTTAAGTCTAAAGTAATTATTTTCTTCTTTCCATAATCTTCTCCTATAATTTCATAAAAACTTTATCAGTTTTCTATGTGATATGAAAACACTTCAACATCATTATATAAATTATTGTAATACTCCCTTTCTCTAACCACCTTATCTAAGACATTCTTCACTTTAGTCATATATTCACTTAACTCTTTTGTTAATGTGTTAACACCCAAAATCACGAGTTCATCTGCATCACATTCAGTACTCATAAGGTCATCGAAGGCGCTTAAATTTGCCCCATACCATTCAGGAAAATTAAAAGCAACACGAATTCTTTCGTGCAATTCACCTAAATATTTACAATCAGTTAAGTCTAATGTAATTATTTTCTTTTCCATAATTTTCTCCTATAATTTCATAAAAAGTTGCATAGTGGTCATATGTTACAAATATTAATCCATCATTTGACCACAGAATTCTATGTTTATTTCTTTTTCCTTCATAATAATTTATATCTGCTTCGTACCATATACGACCTTCTGCTTGTGGCAAGTGCCCATCATAATTATCATAAATTCCTTTTGAGAACATTTTTCCTGGTGCAAATCTTGATACTTTCTTTCCATCTATCCAACCTAATGCAACTAACTCATTTTTAGTTACATAATAATCAGGTAATTCACCAAAATTCTTCAACCAGAAATCTGCACCGGCTTCACCATTTTTTGTTGCTCCACCTGCAAAAATCGATTCCATAGGCTCAATTTTACAACGGCAACGCTCGTGTAACGGTGGCTCTATGATTTTCCATTCATTTATATCATAAATTTTTCCGTGCAGAGAACGACACTCCATGCAAGTACGCAAATCAAGAATCGTTCTCCAATTCTTATAATTAACACTCTGAACTGTTACGGGTATATAAGTGTCTAATGCTCCTTTTTCTATTATAACGGGACTTGTGTAATATACAATAGTTTTTTTAATATGGTTTATATTCATTAAATTCCTCCATTCAATCAATCGAACAAATGTTCTACAAATTATTGTAGAAGAAATTTTAGCATTTGTCAAGTATTGATTTAAAAGAAAAGGACTCGACAACTTGCCAAGTCCTTTTTGGTGGAGACGGTCGGGATCGAACCGATGACCTCTTGAATGCCATTCAAGCGCTCTCCCAGCTGAGCTACGCCCCCGAATGCTCAATTATTGTAACACAAGTTTATTAAAAATTCAATAGTTTTCTGTTTGTGCCTTATGCCCAACAAAACGGTGTCTGCTTTGTAAGATATGCCTATTTTGGCTTTGAGTTATGGAAAAATTGCTTTTTATGTGCTAAAATAATATCCAATAAATTCATTAAGGTGATTTGTTTGGAATTTTTGACCAAAGAATACACATTCCCCTCACATTCGGGGTTGTGCGATATATATGCCCAGAGCGCCGCACCAATTGACTACGGCTCAATCAAGGGAATTATACAGATTTCTCACGGAATGGCTGAATACTCAAACCGATATGCACGATTTGCCCTTGAGCTTTGCAAGGCGGGTTATGCAGTGTTTATCAGCGACCATATAGGTCACGGCTCGTCAGTTACAGACCGTGATATGCTTGGATTTTTCGGCGAAACCGAAGGCGAAGAGCATTTCGTTGAGGATTTAAAGGCATTGACCGATAAAATCAAAGCCGAATATCCTCACCTGCCGTTTTTTATGTTGGGTCACGGAATGGGCAGTCTTATTGCCCGCAAATATACGGCGAAATATGGCTATTTGCTTGATGGCGTAATTTATAGCGGTACAAGTGGCGAAAATCCCGCTTTGGGAATTGGAATTCAGCTTGCAAATACGTTGATTAAAGAAAACGGACCAATGCACCGTTCAGAGTTGCTTGACACAATAGCATTCGGCGCATACAACCGCAAGACTAAAAAGCGTACTGATTACGATTGGGGCACTCGCGACGAGGCAGAGGTTGACAAATATATGGCGGACGAGCTTTGCGGATACAAATACACCGTAAGCGGTATGAAGGCGCTTTTCACAACCTTGAGGCAGGTTTCGTCACGCCGTTGGTATAACTCGGTGCCCTTGAGTATGCCAATACTTCTCATATCGGGCTCAATGGATCCTGTGGGTGACTACGGCAAAGGCGTTAACGAAGTTTATAGGACGCTCAAAAAGACGGGACACAAAAATGTTTCAATGAAAATCTATGAGGGCGCCCGCCACGAAATTCTCAATGAAATCAATCGCGGTGAGGTTTATATTGATATTATCGACTGGCTCGACGAAAAGGTTGAAAAGCAAAAAGAAGAAATGACCCAACCCGCAGTTGTAGAATCAATTGACGAGATTGTCGCCCCACCCGAAACGGAAGAAAAGACAGACGAGAATACAAAAAATCAGAATAGTGAAGAATAACAACGACGGACTACCGATTGGTAGTCCGTTTTTGGTTGTATTTGAGTTTTGAATCCCTCCACCGCGGTCCCCTTCCCTTTAACAAGGGAGGCTTTCATTCAGAATTTTGCATTTTTAAGTCTTTCGTATTCTTCGTCGGTGATTTCGATTACTCCGCCGTGCTTATAGCCATAGGGGAATGAAACGAGTTCGGGCTGACGCGTAAAATGTGCATCGCCGGGCATGTTTGAAAAAAAGGGAACATAGCCCATTTTTTCTTTCTCGCAACCGAAGAAATCAAGCATCAGGCACCATCTGCCGTCGGGCAAGGTATAAACCGTGGGGGCCTCGTAAGAGCCGGGCCAATAAACCTCTTCAGCCATGTATTTCTCGAATTCTGCATCGTGCTCAAAAGGTCCGTAAAGGCTCTTTGAGGTTGCGTGCATATTCATTGGCGGATTGTGAGCATTCTTATAGAACAAATGATATGTGTCACCCACCTTGGTGATATGGGTGTCAAGAATTTCGTTGTCCTTTGTAAAATAGAGCTTGGGCTCTGAAAAAGTCTCAAAATCCTTGGTGGTTGAGCAATAAATTGACATATGCTTGAAGTTATCCTCTGCCACCGTTGAGCCCCAATGGATTAAATACTCTTGCGTGTCTTCGTCAAAGAACACCTCGGGAGCCCACATACAACCGAAATCATCGCGACCGAAATGGACTAATTTCTCTTCGCTGAAATGCACCAAGTCATCAGTTTTCCACATACGCAGGCACTTACTGCCCGTACTGTTGATATTTGACCAATCCAATCTGAGATTTTCGTCATAACGATATGCAACGCACAAATCCGTTGTAAGAATTACAAATCCACCCGTGTGAAGTCGCACGATTTCAATATCGCGACAACCTTTTTCGCCCAATTCCGCGGTTAGAATTGGATTGCCGTCATTAACCTTTTCCCAATTGAGCCCGTCACGGCTGACACCGAAATAAACCTGCTCGCCGTCGGGAGTGATTTTTTCTTTAAAATGTGTGAATAAATATGGCATAATGGCACCTGCTTTATGTTTGATATATGCATTTTAACACAAGCACATAATTGTTTCAATAATACAAATAAGTTTTTATTTAATATTTGAGGAATGTATGATATAATTGTTTTACTAAAAGTAGGAGATTTGAAATGAAGAGATTTGCAAAGGTATATATTGAAATTTCTAATATCTGCAATCTGAAATGCTCGTTTTGTCCGGGCACTGTCCGTGTGCCCCGAAGAATGAATGTTAATGAAATTGAATTAATATTAAATAAAATCAAGCCTTATACTGATTATATATATTTTCATTTGTTGGGTGAGCCTCTTTGCCACCCCGAGCTTGAAAGCTTTTTGAAACTTGCGGAAAATATGGATTTTAAGGTGATTATCACCACAAACGGAACTTTATTAAATAAAAATGCGGATATACTTCTGAATTCAATTTCTCATTACAAAACGGTTATTTCACTGCACTCCTTTGAGGCAAATAACAACAAAAATTCATTTGAGAACTATTTAAAGGATTGCTTTGAATACGCAAAATCTGCCGAAAATAAAAAAATCGTTGTTCTAAGGCTTTGGAACAACGGCGGTAAAGACAGTTTGAATGATGAGATTTTGAATATCCTTGAAAATTACTTCCCGAAGCCGTGGAATGAAGAACGGAACGGCACAAGAATAGGCAATAAAATCTTTTTGCAATATGGGGATAAATTCGATTGGCCCACACTTGAAAGTAATAGCGTTAGTGAAAATGTTTTCTGCTATGGGCTCCGCGACCAGATTGGCATTCTTGCCGATGGCACGGTTGTGCCCTGTTGCCTTGATAATAATGGTGAAATCAATTTAGGAAATGTTTTTGAAGAAGATTTAGAAGATATTATAAATTCCGAAAAGGCACAAAAGATTTATAACGGATTTTCAAACCGCACCGCCTGCGAAGAGCTTTGCAAAAAATGTAGCTTTGTGAGGAAGTTTTGAAATTACAAGTAAAACAAACAATCATCCATTTGTATGGTTTCTGCTTTTTGCAGTACGTCTCACTTTAGAACCAAGGTTTGTTAATTTCAAAATTGTATGCTTCAATGCAGAAGGTTAAGTAAATTAAAGCAACTCGACAAATTAGATTTTACTGATGCAATTATATCATATGTATTACAATATTTCTATAATAAAAACTTCTGTAAAATCAACATTACTGTTGAATAAAATCCGTTTATGTGTTACAATCTAACTGCTCATACAAGCTAACAAGGTAGGTAACTTATGAAAAAGCATTTAGCCAATATAGTAACATCAAGCAGAATATTAGGTGCAATAGTTTTATTTTTCTGCAAAGATATTACGACAACTTTTTTAATTGTATATGTTTTATGTGGTTTTACAGATTTAATAGACGGACCAATCGCAAGAAAAACCAACAGCTCAAGCACCCTGGGTGCAACACTTGACACGGTTGGTGATGTAGGAACATATCTTGCACTGACTAAAATTCTTATTAAAAACAAACTTGTACCCGGTTGGATTCTTATCTGGATTATAAGTGCAGGTGTTCTTTTTGGAATTTGCTCCCTTATATCAAAAAAGCGGTTTAATAAAATGTATCTCCCCCACACATATTTAGGCAAAATCTTCGGTGGAGCAGTATTCGTTTTGCCAATTGCAATGCAGGTGGTTGACGGAGCAGTCTGGATGGCTGTAATCTGCACAATTGCATCAATCCACGCTATTGAATTATTAATTATTCAAAGCAAAAACAATGAATCTTTGGATTTTGTCCCTTCAGTTTTTCACATTAATAAAAAACTGAAAGCAAATATGAAGAAATGACAAAAATTTAAAAAAATCCACTGACGATACACATTTCTATAAATAATCAACAAGGAGCAAATTTCAAAATCTGCTCCTTGTTTTTATATTTTCTGCTAAACAAATTCTTATTTTTCGGGATGATTATATCACACCTGATGCGAAATTACAATCGTGTGTGGGTATTCACTGAATAAATCAATGCGAAGCATTGCATATCATCAAAACGCAGTTTTGTATATCATCATTGCGAAAGCAATGCACCTACGGCGATGATATACCATTGCTTTCGCAATGGATAAAAAAATTCCAAGTCGAAAGACTTGGAATTTTTTTGGAGGCGACAATCGGATTTGAACCGATGAATCAGGGTTTTGCAGACCCACGC
>CAYWFB010000021.1:0-24608 GCA_964457415.1 uncultured Eubacteriales bacterium
AACGAATAATTGAATCATCAAAATCAAAAGCTATACACAAAAAACAAAACTGAATTGTATCAATTAAAGAAGGATTTGTCTAATGTGCAAATATAAGAAAAAGAGAGAAGCCGAAACTTCTCTCTGATTTCCTACCTTGCAACGCCCATAAGTTAGTGTTTTGAAATTACTGCCTTATGTGGTGTCAACAAACCACCTCGTCTTTGTTCTTTTTGACAATCATTTGTTAAAATACGATATTTGAATTAAAATCAAGCTTTTTTATTATACGTGATAATATGTCGTCAATTTTACTTAAAACAAAAATGGATGATAAAATTATACTACTTGTTTTACAACACACCACATAAAATGACGAATTGTATCAAATAGCATAATTAATGTAAAATCAGATACCACGACCCATCAATTTGTGTTGATATCTGTTTCAGAAATTTTTGGACACTTGTGCAAAATTGTCTAAAGCAGAAATCTTGAAAACTTTGTTTTTTCTTGTTATAATCTAGATAAATAAGGGAGTAGTCGGCACATAGGTGCGATGAAGTCAACAGTATGGATTTATTCCTGGCATCATCCGGAACGACGAGACTTATCTGTTTTCACAGGTAGGTTTTGTCTTTTTTTATTACAGAAGGGTTGAGAAGATATGGCGGATTCAAGCATTACAAAAATGGCAATGGCGAATTCACTTAAAGCACTAATGCAAGAGAAGGTTTTTTACAAAATCAGCGTTAATGACATTTGTGCTGGTTGTAATATGAATCGCAAAAGCTTTTATTACCATTTCAAAGACAAATATGACCTGCTTAACTGGATTTTTGATACAGAATTTCGAGAATTTGTAATTCGTTCATCCAGTCTTGAAACTTGGGAGTTAATGCTTAGTCTTTGCTACTATCTGTATGAGAATCGCCAGTTTTATCGCAAAGCATTAGCAATGGACGGACAAAATTCTTTCCGTTCACATTTATACGACATCCTTTATAAGAAGTTTTATGACGAACTGAAAGTTTTGTTTGACGAAGAAGATTTTGGAACGTCATTAGATAAAATTCAAGTGCAGTTTATCGCTGACGGTGTAATGTGTGCTTTAGTAAGATGGCTTTTGTCTCACAACGACATGAATGCTGATGAATTTATAGCAAATCTCCGCTCTCTGGTAAATCGCTTAATTATAACAATACATAAAAAGGTCAATGTGAAGATATTTTCCAAGCTGTAAGAGCATCTGCTACACTTCCTATAGAAGTTGATACCCTTGAAAGTGACTTATCTAAGCTTGTGAAATTATATTTTTTAGGATATAACGATACAAAGAAAAAAATGTGCGAGTTAAAATCTTATCTCAATGCGGAGGGATAAAATGTACCAGTTAGAAACCTTTAAGGAAAAATTAGCATATTTTCTTGTGAAACTTTGCTACAACCCAAAAATACTGTTTGAAGATGAAAGTATACAAGGCAGAGAACTTAATGAACCTATGGTAATAATTTGCAATCACACAAGAAAAACAAATAAGTTCCGTGTTGCTGAAGCAGACGGACCTCTTGTAAGATATGCATTTTTGAATAAAGGCGTATGTTCTTTGGCAGCGAAAGATATTATGGAAAAGTTTCCTTGGAATTTTCTTATGAAAGACCTTAACTGTATTCCTGTTGATCGTTTTTCTGCATCAACCAAATGGGCACGTGATTGCGCTGAAGAATTGAAAAACGGTAACTCCATAATTTTATTTCCAGAGGGAACTACACTAAAATCTCAAGAAATCAGTGATTTTCAACCAGGCTTTCTGTTACTTGCAAAAAATGCAAACGTCAGAGTATTGCCCGTAGTTATTCATCGTACTTTTGGATTAAAGCGAAAACGTCCCAAAATAAAAATCGGTATTCCTTATGAGTTGAGCACAGAAAAGTTAACCAAAACAACCCGACATCAAGAAACCGAAAGATTTAAAAAAATTGTTACTGAAATGTACTGTGATATAACAGGTAGAAGTGTAGATGAAGCAACAAGGGAAAAGATTCACATATATAAAAAATTTAAGAAAACACCCTATGATACATAAACAATCCCCACAGAACTAAAATCCTGTGGGGGTTCGTTTTACCATTTTCTTTCCTTGGTGTTGGGACAATTATTCTTTTTGAAAGCTGCCCTGAATTCGACATAGCAACCACATTTCATACACACACCTGAAATTAAATGCTCACAGTTTTTGCACTCGTTCAAGCGTTTTGCATAAAGCTCATCATCGGTTTTCTCTTGTGGTGAGAGTTTATCAATTCTTGTGGTTATACTTTCAAGAACATCTTCCTCTGCCATTTCTCGTAGCAGACATCTTCTACACTCTTGCATATTATTTAATCACAAATTTTACAACAGAGCAAGGTGGGATAGTTGTCTTAAAACCGTCTGAAAGCATTTCAAAATCGCTGAACACCTTTGTACCAACAGCGTTTTTGTTTTCAAAGCTGTTATAATCGTGCATTTCACCTGTAAGAATTTCTGCTGAAAGGTCTTTGAGAGTGAAGTCTGCTATCTGACAGTGGACTTCTGCTTCTTCATCGACTGATGTGTTGACTATCGTTGCGATTATCGTGCCGTCTTCTTTAATTGATGCACTTTCAATAAGCTTCGGCAGAGTACCTTTTTCAGAAAGGTCGGGAGTGGTTATGTATGAGCCGAGGAGAGTGTTTTCCTGGTGGTCTTTATACATTCTGAAAATGTGATATGTAGGAGTCAGGAGCATATCTTCACCGTCGGTAAGAGCCACGGACTGAAGAACGTTTATTGTCTGTGCAATATTAGCCATTCTGATTCTGTCGGAGTGCTTATTGAAAATATTGAGAGTAAGACCTGCGACAATAGCATCACGCATTGTGTTCTGCTGATAAAGGAAGCCGGGATTTGTACCCTCTTCAACATCATACCATGTACCCCACTCGTCAACTATCATACCAACACGCTTTTTCGGGTCATAGCGGTTCATAATATCACCGTGACGGCGTACAAGCTCTTCCATTCTGTAAGCTTTTTCGATAGTGGTATAGTATTCATCTTTGGTGAATTCGAGAGCCTTACCTTTTTTGTTCCACTCACCGGGTACTGTGTAATAGTGAAGTGAAAGACCGTTCATACTGCTTGCGGCTTTTTTCATAAGTACATCTGTCCAGTTGTAGTCGTCAACATTTGCACCGCAGGCAATTCTGTAAATAGGACTGTTGCCGTTATAGTTACGGACATAGGTTTCATAACGTCTGTATTGGTCGGAATAAAATTCAGGGTGCATATGACCGCCACAACCCCAGTTTTCGTTACCTACGCCGAAATACTTAACTTTCCAAGGCTTTTCGCGTCCGTTAGCCTTGCGAAGCTCTGCCATAGGAGAAACTCCGTCAAAGGTCATATACTCAACCCATTCACTCATTTCCTGAACTGTGCCTGAACCAACGTTGCCGTTAATATAAGCTTCACAGCCAAGCTGACGGCAAAGCTCAAAAAATTCGTGAGTACCGAAAGAGTTATCTTCAACAACTCCGCCCCAATGGGTGTTAATCATCTTTTTTCTGCTTTCCTTCGGACCTATGCCATCTTTCCAATGGTATTCGTCAGCAAAGCAACCACCTGGCCAACGCAGAACGGGAATACCCATTTCCTTGAGTGCATCAACAATGTCTTTTCTCATACCGTTCACGTTGGGTATGGGTGAGTCTTCGCCTACATAAAGTCCCTCATAGATACATCTTCCGAGATGCTCACTGAAATGACCGTAAATGTCTTTACTGATTTTACTGATTTTTTGATTAGGATTGATTAAATACTTTTCCATGGTTTTGCTCCTTATAAATGATTAATCTTCAACCATATTTTTGATTTTTTGTGGAATTGGAATATCTGTAAAATTATAGAATTTTCTCGCATTTTCACCAAGAAGCAACAATTTGTTTTCTTTTGAAATCTTTGTTGTTTTCTCAATGAAATCAAGGCTCATTTTGTATGTAATTGCCGTCATTGTTCGTGGATAATCACTACCCCACATAAGCTTTTCAAAGCCGACAAGACTTGCGGCTTCATTTATAGCTTTGACTGCTGATGGGTATGGATAAAACTCCTCATTGAAAAGCCAGGTTATGCCACCGCTTTCAATGAACACATTTTTATTCTTTGCAAGTTTGATTTGTTCGAGCCAACCATCACGGGTAACCATACCAAAATGTCCTATGCAATTCTGAGGTCAAGGAACATTTCAATGATTTTCTGCATCATTTGTTTGATTTCACCACCGAAGCCCCTCTTGAGCTCTGCCAAAGGTTATACACTTTTGGTAATATTTGTTGTTATGCATACAATCACCATAAAAATAGTAACATTTCTTTTGTGTTTTGTAAATAAAAATAGTGCAATTTCGAATTGCTTATGGTATCATATTTTTCCATATAAAAAGGATGGGGATTTTATGACAACACAAGATTATTTAAAACTTATTGATGAAGTGAACGAAAACGGAAAATTTAAGGCTGATTGGTCTTCTCTTGCTCATCACAAAGTGCCTGAATGGTATATGCACGACAAATTAGGTGTGTTTATCCATTGGGGTGTTTATTCAGTGCCTGCTTTTGGCAACGAGTGGTACTCAAGAGGTATGTACGACAAGAGCGTAAGAGAATTTGAGCATGCGTCCGTCAAAAACCGTTAAAATCAAGACACTTCGCAAGCATATTCCACACGATTATCTTATTGAAAGTATTGAGCTTTTAGGTAGTGACGAAAAAATAAACTTTACAAGAGATGAAAAGGCACTCACTATCAAACTTAAAGGTGAATTCAAAAACGATTTACCAATTTGCTTTAAAATTGCGATTGGTTAAGAAACAAACTATTAAAGGCTTGAAGTCGTTTGATTTCAAGCCTTTTTGTATGATTATGATGATTTAAAAAGGGTTAATTGCTTATTTTCGTCGCAAAGTCCCAGATATATTTCTTTTGCATTTTTATAGCCTTGATTTTCAAGTTGTTTTTCGAGCCAGATTTCGTTTAGTCCCATTCTTTGAAGATTTTCATTGAGGATTTTTCCGTCCATAATCACTTCTGTACTGATATACTCGGGATTTGGTGAAAGGTTCATATCTTGGGGGTTAGCGGGGCGTTTATTACTCTTTGGCAAGATGGTCAGTCTGCCGTTATATTCAAAGATAGCGGTCTGAATATCGTCAAGATTAAAATACCCCTCTTGTCTGCACATCACCATAAATTCGCTTAAATCAAGCTTTGCCTTTTTCATATTTTCGCGGTAAAGCTTGCCGTTATTCATAATTATTGTGGGGGTACCGTTTATAAATTTACGGGTTTTTGGCAATTTGCTTGTCACGAGTGTTAGAATTACTGTTATTGTGCCATAAACCACCATTGCAATCAACGGTTTCCAAGGTTTTTCAAGCTCTGTTGCCAACTCTGCAGCGATTGAACCGATTGTGATGCCCGTTATATAGTCGAAAAAGTCAAGCTGTGACATCTGCTTATGCCCTAATATTTTTGCGATTGCAAACAAGGCAACCGCCGACAGTATTGATGTGAGAATTACTTTAAGAATATCCATAATTTCGCCTCCGTTTTTTGTAGTATTCCCCTGACGATTATTATTGATACCCTTAAGACTTATAAGATTATTGTAAAAAATTATCTTTAGTGATAAAATGTATATGAAAGTTGGTGACGAGATGCAGAATATTACATTTAATGATTTTCTTAATGCTGATTTTAAGCTTTATAAGGGTAATCCTGTGCTTAAAAATCCCCTTAACAGCTTTGTAATTGCTGACCCGAGTGTATTGACACCCGAAATATCCCGCGACGGAAAATGGCATTTATTCTGTCATACCTTTTTTGGTGTTTACAGATATGAAAGTAATGACGGCATAAGCTTTGAAAACAAGGGCAAAATCGTAAATCGGGCTATGCGACCGAATATAAATTACATTGATGGCACGTACTATCTGTTTTTTGAGCGTACAAGACCTGTGATTTTTAACCTTTTAAGCCTTGTGGGGGCTAAATGGAAATCGGAGATATACTGTGTGACATCAAAAAATCTTAAAGATTGGTCAAAGCCATTTTTAGTTATTGCTAAAACTCGTGATTATGAAGAGTATAATAAAGGTTTCGCTATTTCAAATCCATTTTTGATGAATATTGATAACAAATATAGAATGTACTACTCCTGCGGGCAGACATTTATTAAAGACTGCGGTTTTTGTGAGCCTACTCACATTAGTTTTGCAGAAAGTGAAAACATTACAACAGGCTTTGTATCAAGGGAAAAGCCTATTATCAGCCCCGACAAAAATGTTCAATACCTTAATCTTTGTTCAGGTTGCTTAAAGGTTTACAAATTAAAAGATTGTTACATCGGATTGCAAAACGGAATTTTTGAAGAAAACGGCAAAAGTCACTCGGCAATTATGCTTTTAAGGTCTGATGACGGAATAAATTTTGAATTTGTAAAGCCGTTTTTGGCGCCACAAGTATGTGGTGAAAACAAATGGATGGCACAATATGTTTATGCATGCTGCATGACATATTACAATGGGAAATTGAGGCTTTATTTCAATGCACGAAATGTGTCAAATAATCTTACGGGGCGCGAGTGCATTGGTATTTATGAGGCGGAAATATAGCAAGGCTTGCGAGGTTGATGCAATCAATGGTGTTGTTTGCGATTTCGGTAAAAAATACGGCGTTGCAACTCCCATAAATGACCGAATTGTTGAGATAATCAAGAAAATTCAGAACGGTGAGCTCAAAGCTGAAAAGAAGAACATTCACCTTTTTGATGATTTGCTTAATACATAATGAAAATTAAAGTTCCCGAGGAATTTCCTTGGGAACTTTTTTATTATGCGTATAAAAAATGATAAAAAAACGGGAAAATGGTGGAAAATTGTAAAAAATATGCTATAATTATTCTAATTATTCTGAAAGTGAGAATGAATGATATGGAAAAGTTTTTTAAGCTGAAAGAGCGCGGAACTACCGTAAAAACCGAACTTGTTGCAGGTATGACCACATTCTTTTCAATGGTTTACATTCTGATGGTTAACGCAAATATGTTCGCAGACCCATTCGGTGACGGCTCAAATCCCCTTGGTGTTTCATACGGTGCAATTTACATTGCAACTGCTATTTCTGCAGTTGTAGGAACAATCCTCGCAGGTTTACTTTCAAATCTGCCTTTGGCGCAGGCAAGCGGTATGGGACTTAACGCGTTTTTCGTTTACACCGTTTGTATCGGCTTTGGTCTTTCTTATGCCAACGCATTGGTGCTTGTGCTCTTTGAAGGTATTGTTTTTATTCTTCTTACCGTAACGGGACTTCGCAAAAAGATTTTTGATGCTCTGCCCCACGCAGTAAGAATTGCAATCCCCTCGGGTATTGGACTTTTTATAGCACTTTTGGGGCTTCAGAATGCAGGAATTGTTGTTGCAGACACTTCAACCTGCGTTGATTTAGCATCTTTCAACTTGCTTACTCAGCACTGGGGCGACATTATGCCCATGGTCGTAACCATATTCACACTCCTTGCAATTGTTATTATGAGCCACAAGAAAATCAAGGGTGCTGTGCTTATAGGTATGCTTGGCGGTATGGCTCTTTACTATTTATTAGGTCTTACCGTTGACGGATTTTATGAAAACTTTACTCTCAATATGGTAAGTCCTGTTGAAGCTTTTAAAGAATTCGGTGAACAGTCACTTTTCGCAGTATTCAAGGAAGGTTTTGATTTCTCTGCTTTCAAGGCTGAACATGGTACTGCAAACCTTATTCTCACAATCGTTACAACCGCTCTTGCTTTCTGTATGGTTGATATGTTCGACACTCTCGGCACTCTTTATGCGGCTTGCGAGCGTGCAAACTTGCTTGACGAAAACGGCGAGCCACTTAATATGAATGAGGGTATGCTCTCTGACGCCATTGCGACAACTGCAGGGGCTATCTGTGGCACATCAACAGTTACAACCTTCAGCGAGGTTAACGCAGGTGTTGCGGTGGGCGGTCGCACAGGTCTTACATCTGTTTTCTGTGGAATTTTCTTCTTTATTGCAATGTTCTTAAGTCCCATTGCGCAGCTTGTTCCAAGCTGTACTACCGCGGCGGCACTCATTTATGTTGGATTTCTTATGATTGCATCAATCAAGAACATTGACTGGGAGGACTTGAAAATTGCAGTTCCTGCATTCCTCACACTTTCAGTAATGCCGTTTACATACAATATTTCTTATGGTATTGCTTTCGGTCTTATCTCTTATATTATTATCAGCATTTTCTGTGGTGATATTAAAAAGATTAAAGGCAGTTCATGGGTAATAGCATTCCTCTTTATTACAATGCTTCTTTTGACACATTAAGACAAAATACCTATATACAGAGCAAAAAGCTCCGTCACAAAGCATGACGGAGCTTTTTTGATGTTAAAGTTTTTTATATCTTATATGCCTTTTCAACGGGAACAGTGCACAAAATACCTCTTGCCTCTGTACGAAGCCCGAAATTCTTGTTTACATCATCCATAATTTGATTGCTGACATTTGCGGGAGCGAGAATAAATATAATTTCTCTCTCTTCTTCAATGTCAATCTGTACAGCTTCTTTAATCTTTTCTGACTCTGCTAATCTTCCGCGGATTACCGTTCCGCCTGTGGCACCTGCTTTTTTAGCAGTTTCCATTACGGCATCAACATATCCCTGCCCTACAGCTATCATAATCAGGTTATGCTTATGTTCATTTTTCATTTTAGTTTCGTCCCCTTTTAATGTGTCTTCAGGTAAATTATGATTAAGTATCTCTGAAATTAAACGGTTTACGGCAGTCAATTGCAATACAATCATCAGCCCGCCGAACTCGGAATAGCTGTTGAAATTTTTCCCGAAATCCGCCATAAGCTCTTTTACTGTATTTTCAGCGGCAAAGCTTATGATGATGTCTTTGTCATTACTGCCTAAACCAAAAATATCCATCATTTCAGTGGGTGCCGTGCCAAAGCCCACACATTGGAAGTGCATACGTATATTTTTACTATCAAGCTTTGCCATAAGCTTTTTACCCTTACCGCGTTCAACGGTGGAAAGCAAGGTCATAACGCGTTTGCTCATATACACTCCTCCTCAAAATAAACAATATCATCTGTAATCGCCATAAATTCATCGCGAGCCTTCTGAATTCTTCTGCGGTGTTTAAGATTACTACTGAAGCCCAACACCTGTATGGTAATAAGCGGTGCCATAGCAACCATTGCCACGATACCGAAAGCATCCGTCATCACGTTTCCGCCGAGCACCTCGCACGCTCCCATCACAAGAGGAAGCATAAATGTTGTGGTCATCGGACCGCTGGCAACTCCGCCCGAGTCAAAAGCGATACCTGTATAAATTGGCGGAACAAAAAAGCTTATAATGAGAGATATGGCATAGCCCGCAATAAGAAACGGCAAAAGCGGAATACCCGTAAGCACACGAAGCATTGAAATTCCGACAGAAATACCCACACCGATTGACAATGCATAGCCCACGGATTTTTGTGAAATTGCGCCGTTTGTAACTTCAACAACTTGCTTTTTAAGTGAATGAACTGCAGGCTCTGCCGAAACTACAAAATAACCCATAATTATGCCGATAGGTATAAGCAAATATTTGTAATCGCTGCCAGCAATTGTTGAGCCGATAAGCTTACCTGCAGGCATAAAGCCTACATTTGCGCCTGTAAGGAACAACACAAGTCCCATATATGTATAAATAAAGCCTACGCAAATTTTTGCAATCTGATGCTTATGAAATCTTCTTGAAATAAGCTGAAAAACAACAAAAACTGCAACAATGGGAAGAAATGCCGCAAGCACTTCTTTGCCGTATTCGGGAAGTGCGTGGAAGAAACACATAAAAGCGTCCTTTGTTGTTTCAATTTCAGGAATTACCGTTTCACTGGTTTCGGGTACGGGATTAAAGCAAATACTGAGAATAAGCACTGACAGAATTGGTCCGATACTGCAAAGAGATACCAGACCGAAGCTGTTCTCACCCGAATTCTTTTTATGGCTCATTGTTGCCATACCCGTACCAAGCGCCATAATAAACGGTACGGTTATTGGTCCCGTTGTAACTCCGCCTGAATCAAAAGCTGTGGGCACAAAATCGTCGGGGACAAAAAACGCAAGCAGAATAACGACGGCATAAAAAACAATAAGCAGTTTTGCAAGCGGAATACCGAAGCGTATGCGTAGCAAGGCTATAACAAGAAACGCACCTACTCCCACAGCGACGCACATAATCAAAACGATATTCGGAATAGACGGCACCTGCTCTGCCAACACCTGTAAATCGGGCTCTGCAATGGTAATCAACACACCAAGAATAAAGCAGATAACCACGGGAATTATTATCTTTTTTGATTTGCTTATCTGCTTACCTATGCCCTCGCCCAGCGGTTCCATTGATATGCCCGAACCGATATTAAAAAGACTCATTCCTGCGATTAAAAGTAATGTGCCGAAAGTAAAAAGCACAAGCACTCCGGAATTTAGCGGAGATACCGAAATACTGAGTAGCAAAACAATTGCAGTTATGGGCAAAACTGATTGAAGTGACTCTTTTAACGAACCGTATATTTGTTTCACTTAACAACCTCCATTTAAAAATATAATAAAAAGACCGGAGTCCTTTGAGAAAGCAAAGTTCTCCGCATTTATAAATTCATTTTATACTAATTATAACGGAAAATAGTACCGCTCGTCAATAAATCTAAGTTTATGTTTAAAATAAATTTACAAAAAATACAAGATATTGCATATTTTTTCGGCACATAGCAATATGATTTTAAAGACTTGTTTCAAATACCGTCTGTAATACACTGAATATTACATTGCATAAAAGTTCAGAGCTGACAGCGTTTAGTCTGCCAGCTCTTTTGTTAAACCTTACTCTTGTTTTTCCTTTTTAGGTGTGAAAATTCTTATGATTACCAGCAATGCAATGAATGAACCGCTGATAATGAGAAGTGTATTTGCCATAGATTTATCTTCGGGGCTTTCTGCAAAAATTCTGATTACAATGCCGAGGAACAGCATAACTGCCATTATTCCGCTGACAATTGCAAGCACTACTTTAACTGCTTTTTCAAAGCGCGGTGAGATTTTTTCTTCGGGAATAATTTTTTGCAATAAATACATTATTCCGCTCACTGTGCCTTAGAGAATTACTTCTAAAACAAATTCAAAAATTATATCTAACATAATGTTTAACCTCGTTCTTCGTTGTTTTTTCTCAATCCAATACTGCCTGCGCGGGCTAACGCATAAGCCGCCAAGCACAAAATCATTGCGAAGGGTGTTATAAATTCAATTCTTCCTACAAACAGAAATACCACTTGCAAAGCAAGACCTGCAATCAATTTAATTTCGGGGAATTTGACAGGTTTCTTTTTCTTGCTGGGTAATCCGCCATAAAACAATATGAACAAGGCGATGCCCGAAAGAATGTAAAATGCATATTCTTTGAAGCCTGCACCGTCGGGTATGAAATTACGGCAACTCATTATAAGAACAATAAGTGAAACAATACCAATTGATTCACGCCAACCGATTAATCGTTCTTTCATATTTAAACTCCTAAATCTGTGAGTTTGCGGGTCGATGTGGTCCTCGTCCCCTACAAAAATCAACCAACTCCGATAACCATATATTCAACGATATATCCGTTTTCATATTCGGTTGTATCTACTACAATATTTTCTTCAAATGAAGTTCTATAAATGGTTTTATAGCCGAAATACTCGTCAGAAACGCCGTCAGGTTCGCCAAGTCCTAATTCCATCATAGCGTCTTCTTCGCTACAATACTGGTCACGATAAAAATATCCTGTGGTGCAACCGTCAGTGCAACCACCGTCTCCGCAATAAACTGCTTCTTTAAGCAAACATACTTCCATACTACTCAAATCAACATCCATTTCAATGGCATAATCTTCACCTGTTTTCTTTGTAAGAGTAAACTCAAAAGCGGGTGCTACTGAAGTGATAATAATTGCAATTATGATGAACACTATAAGCTCTGCGATACAGAACGCGGCAACTGTGCCGTAAATCTTTTTGTAAACACCTTTACCGCGGATTGCTTTGATAAGGAAGATTACGAACAATACTGCGGGCACAACGGCGAAAACAAAGATTAAGAACACTACTGAAATTACATCTGAAGCATCATCATCATAGAAAATTCCGTAATCGTCGTTATAATAATCCTCTAGCGCGGTCTGAAATCTTGCATTAAGTGCTTCGTCAGTTATTTTATGCACTTTAAGTGTTACATCAGCGTCGAGGTCTTCGCCATATAAGAAATCTGCTTCTTCAATATTGTTTTCTTTATAATCAATATAATAGTAAGTTTCGTCCATAAGGCAGACTATACCCGCATATGCTGAAAGGCTTAAGCTCTCATTTGCACAATCAACATAAAAGAATTCAATTGTTGAATCGTAAATTTCTTTTTCAGTTAAGCTTACAATCTCGCCTGCCATTTCACTTTTTGTTGCAGTGACAATATTGCCGTCGGGCCACAGAAAGTCGATTAAATACTTATCTGCATTACCGTTGATTATTTCTTTGTAATCTTCAAAAAGTGCATCTTTAAGGTAATAAACTGTCAAAGATGAACCGTCACCATAATAGAATTCTATTCGATACATTGTTGTTTCAAGGTTTACTTCAATATAAATATCGCTGATACTCTTTTTCTGTTCGTCAGTCCACTCAACATAAGCACTGCTGCGAAGATTTTCATTACGCTCGTCCTCAGCTACCACAGTATAACCAAAATCTGTTGAAAGCGCAGAGGCATCAAAGCGTGAAAATGGTTCGTCGTTAACATACAGCTTTTTGAAATCGTCTGAAAAGCTGATTATTGGCTGTTTATCATATATGGGATAGTTATATGTATCATAAATATCTTCTTCAAAAAAGATTTCAGAATCAACTATTGGCATATCTTCCGCAAAGGCAGTTACGGCAAAGCAGGAGAAAATGAGCATAATTGCGAACATTATTGATAATATTTTTTTCATTTTAGCTCCTCCTTAACTTAAGTTTAATTTGCGGTCAAGCATCCAATACTGTAACGCATAAAGCACTCCGCAGAAAATTGACATAAACAGGATTAAACCTAATAAAATCAGTGACACAACCCTTACCGTGTTCTGTTCAGAAAGATTCCAGAGCCAACTGTCAATGCTGTTGATACCGAAAAGCCAGAACATCTGCATTACAAAGCTGAAAACACTGTTTGCCACATAGTAAATACCGATTGCGGTAATCACCTTTGCTTTTTTGGCGATAATTGACGCAACTGTTATGCAAGAGAACATAAACAGAGTTGAGAAAATTACAAGCAATATTACAATCACAATTGCCTCAACGAGCCAAAGAGCATAATAGCCTAAATAGTCATCGCGTAAAAATTCTTTAGCAAAATCGTTGACAAAGCTATTCAAAAAGCCATCTGTGAAAATGTCCTTATGAAATCCCACACAAACCATTACAAGAATATCAATTATAATTACAAGAGCTGTAAGTATTGTTGTGCTTGTGCTTACAATCAGCTTTGAATTAAGCAGTTGACTGCGTTTTACGGGAAGTGTAAAGGTGAGATAGCCCTCGTCGGTAAAGAAATTCTTATAAAATCTTGAGAAAATCAAGATTGTTGACAAAATGGCAAACGCCACAAACCCAAGCACCACCACAATCATAAGCAAGGCAGCTACAATATAGAGCGCTGTGGGCAAATCTTTTTCACTTGCAAAAATGCTGATACACCAGCCGCCGCCAAGGGATAACACCACAGATGAAAGTGCCGCTATCCACCAATATTTAAGCACGGCTTTAAAGTCATATCTTAAAAGCTTCTTTAACATCTGAATACCTCCTTAAACAACTCGTCAAGGGATTTTCCGCTCTCGTTACGGGCTTCTTCAGCATTGCCTGCTTTAAGAATTCTTCCGCCGAAGCCCAAGAACACAAAATCGTCAAGCACCTGCTCAACATCAGTAATCAGATGAGTTGTGATTATAATTGTAGCCTCGGGATTATAGTTGCTGACGATTGTGCTCAAGATATATTCTCTCGCGGCAGGGTCAACGCCTGCGATTGGCTCGTCAAGAAGATAGAGCTTTGCGTCTCTTGACATTACGAGGATTAACTGCACCTTTTCTTTTGTACCCTTTGAAAGTGACTTGAGGTTTGCTTTGGGGTCAATTGCCAAATCAGCTAAAAGTCTGTAAGCCCTTGCTGTGTCAAAATCCTCATAAAAATCTTCAAAATAGTCAACCAATTCGCTGACCTTCATTGATGAATTAAAATATGTACGCTCGGGCAGATATGAAATCAGCGCTTTACTTTTTTCGCCCACGGGATTGCCCGCAATGGTGATTTCACCGCTGTCTGCCTGCAAAAGACCTGCAATCAGCTTCATTAAAGTGGATTTGCCGCAACCGTTTGGACCCAAAAGACCTATAATTTTGCCTGCGGGAATATTTATATTGAAATTATAAAGCACGGGAAAATTCTTTTTATATGATTTTGTTAAATCCCTGCACTCAAGAATGTTCATACCATTACCTCCTCAATCATTTTTACAGCTTGTTCTTTTGTAACTGACAGTTGCCCCATATTTTCGGCAAAGTCACGCACAAGCTGTTCTGCCATTCGGTTTCTGCAGACCTCGACAACCTCTGCATCGTCGGTAACAAATCTGCCAAGTGTCCCCTTTGAAATAATGAGACCCTCATTTTCAAGCTCTGAAAAAGCGTGCTGAACGGTATTGGGATTTACCGCCGCCTCCAAGGCTATCTGACGCACACTTGGGATTTGCTCGCCTGCCGTGTATTCACCTGACAAGACCTTTTTTACAATTCTGTCTGAAATCTGCAAGTATACAGGTCTGTCTGACGAAAACTTCCAAGCCATAATATCACCTCACTTGTATCACTGTGTTAATACAATAATACAACCATATACAATAATTGTCAATAGTTTTAATTTTGTCATTTTTCATAAAATTTTTACAAAATATTTTTCAAAGTACCGATATATAATTCTTGAATTCCCAAACACTATGGTATATAATATTTATTGGTTTGTTTGTATGAGGATAATTTGTATTTAAAGGACGAAAAAAAATGGAACTTTCAAAGAAAAATGTGAAAACTATTCTTGGAATAATCACTTTCGGAATACTTTTATTTTCAGCTACACAGCATTTGTCTGCGGTGGGTACCTTTCTTGGCGGAATTCTTAAAATTGTGGCTCCGCTGATTGTGGGCTTTTGTCTTGCATTTATTCTCAATATTATTATGAGTCTGCTTGAAGAAAAAGTATGGGGCTTTATGGGCAAAAGTAAAAAAGCGTTTGTAAGAAAAATGAAACGCCCCGTAAGTCTTATTTCAACAATCATTCTTATGATTGGTTTTGTAGTTTTACTGCTTTTCATTATTATCCCCGCTCTTAAAGACTCCATTGACTTAATGGTGGCAAAGGTCCCCGGCTACTATCAAAGTGTTGTTGGTTGGATTGATTCTGTTGTTAAAAAATTGGGTCTTGATATAAGTACGGAAGCACTTCACAACCCGAAATTCACAATAACCGACATTATAGCTATGGTTGAAAAGGTATTTACCTTCGAGGCAACAGATGATATTCTCAACACAACGGTGGGTGTTACCTCGTCAGTTATTTCAGGTGTTGCAAACTTTGCTTTAGGCTTTATTATTTCGATTTATATACTTGCCGTGAAAGAGAAAATCGGCAAATTCACCCGCAGAGTGCTTGAGGCAGCTCTGCCCGAAAAGGCAACAAACAAAATTCACAATGTGGCTCACGTTGCCGCATCCTCTTTTTCAAACTTTATTACGGGACAGTTTACTGACGCTTTACTTCTGGGTGTTATGTGTTTCATTGGTTCGTCTATTCTGCGAATTCCCAACGCGGCAGTTGTATCTGTAATAATCGGTATTTCGGCAATAATCCCCGTAATCGGTCCCATTATAGGTGAGGTCATAAGCGTGCTTATATTGCTTATGGAAAGTCCCATAAAGGCACTTATTTTCTTAATATTTATCCTTGTTTTACAGGCTATTGACAACAACTTTATTTACCCGAGAATTGTGGGTAAATCAGTAGGGCTCCCTGGTATTCTCGTATTTATTGCAGTGATACTGGGCGGTAATCTTGGCGGAATTATAGGTGTGCTTTTGGGTGTACCTACCGCGGCAGCACTCTATGCACTCTGTGTTGAGTGGCTTAAATCAAAAAGCGAAATGAAAAGACTTCAAAAAAATACAGAAGAGGTTGAAGAAGAAACAACCCAATCTGTGGAATTATAAACTCTGGCAAAAATGTGGTGACAACTATGCGTAAATTAGGCTTTGACAACAACCAATATCTTCGTATGCAATCAGAGCATATCAAGGAAAGAATTAACAAGTTCGGCGGAAAGCTGTATCTTGAATTCGGCGGAAAAATCTTTGACGATTACCATGCCGCAAGAGTACTGCCCGGCTTTAAGCCCGACAGTAAAATGAAGATGCTTCTTCAGCTTAAGGACGACGCTGAAATCATTATTGCAATCTGTGCAAAAGATATTGAAAAGAATAAAATTCGCAGTGATTTAGGCATCACTTACGACCTTGACGTGCTTCGTCTTATTGACATTTATCACGGTTTTGGTCTTTATGTGGGCGGTGTTGTGCTCACTCAATTTGCAAATCAGCCCGCGGCAATGGTTTTTGAACAGAAATTACAAAGCCTTGGCATTAACGTATACCGTCACTACCCCATTGACAATTATCCCATGGACGTTCAGCTTATTGTAAGCGACGAGGGATATGGCAAAAATGATTATATTGAGACAAATCATTCACTTGTTGTTATTACTGCCCCCGGTCCCGGAAGCGGAAAAATGGCAGTTTGCCTTTCACAGCTTTATCACGAGCACAAGCGTGGAATTAAAGCGGGTTATGCAAAGTTTGAGACATTCCCAATCTGGAATTTACCTCTCAAGCACCCTGTTAACCTTGCTTACGAGGCGGCAACTGCTGACCTTAACGATGTCAATATGATTGACCCTTATCACCTTGAGGCTTATGGTGAAACAACAGTAAACTATAACCGCGACGTTGAGAATTTCCCTGTGCTCAACACAATTTTCGAAGAGATTTACGGTGAATCGCCCTACAAGTCACCTACCGACATGGGTGTTAATATGGCGGGTAACTGCATTATTGACAATGATATTGTCTGCACTGCATCAAAGAAAGAAATTCTCCGCCGTTACTGTAATTACCTTGTTCAGCAGAAGAATAACAAAAAGGTTTCAAGTGAGCTTCACAAAATTGAGCTTATTATGAAGCACCTTAACATTTCAAACGCTGACCGTCCCGTAATTTCTGCGGCACTCGAGCTTTCTAAAAAGACCGACGCGCCCGCGACTGCAATTGAGCTTTTTGACGGCAGGATTATCACGGGCAAGGCGGGCGAGCTTCTAAGCTCTTCATCTGCAATGCTTCTCAATGCACTTAAGGCTATTGCGGGTCTTGATGATGAAATTCTTCTCATTACTCCCACAGTATTTGAACCTATCAAACAGCTTAAAATCCTTATGCACGAAAGAGATACAAGTCTTCACCCCGAAGAAGTGCTCATTGCTCTTTCAATCTGTGCCACAATGAACCCCTTGGCACAGAAAGCACTTGAGGCAATCAAGCATCTTG
This sequence comes from uncultured Eubacteriales bacterium, assembly GCA_964457415.1. Lineage (GTDB taxonomy): Bacteria > Bacillota > Clostridia > Oscillospirales > Acutalibacteraceae > Fimenecus. Next base: position 17,803 of record CAYWFB010000021.1, read on the forward strand.
TAGGATGTGACGTTCACTCAACTGTTGTGCTTTCAAGTGCAGACAAAGAAGTTCTTCGTAAGCTTGGCTTAAATGCAACCTTTGAGCCATATAAGAAGAACGATAATTTGTATTATAATTAAGCAAAAAATAAAGTGGTTAGCAATCAACTAACCACTTTTACTTTTATTCTGATAAAATCACCCGCATATAATCAGTTCGCAAGTCTGCGGTGTATAAACTATTCTCATATTTCCGCACCAAATTCAGCTAGAATATCATCTTCTGAAACCCAATCATTTTCCGATTTAACTGAAAGCTCGCCTTTCTTTAATTCTTTTATAAGAATTGCAACTGCTTGCTCTTTTATTGCCTCTTTACTGTTTTGAGTTATAATTAAAGGCATACCCTCAGCATTAATGGACTGCTGAATGAACACATTGATTGCGTCTGTAAGTGTCATTCCGCAACGGGCATAAATATCTTCAACACATTCTTTCACTTCAGGGTTAATTCGCATTTGGAGCATTGTAGTTTTTGGTGCATTTGCCACAGATAAATACTCTGCCATAAAATTCAACTCCTTTTTTCTATATTATATCCCTTTGTACCGACATTATCAATACAATGTCGGTACAAAATATTCATATGCAATAATGTATAAAATATTTTAAATTGTTCACAATTTATACATTGACTTAATTTTTTTTAGAGAGTAAAATATTTACATTATTTACATAAAAGTTTTGGCGGTGACAAAATGAGTCTTGTTGAAGTAAGAGATATGTATAAAATTTATAACCCCGGCGAAAACGAGGTGCGTGCCATTGACGGCATTTCGCTGACCATTGAAAAGGGCGAATTCGTGGCGATTATCGGTCAGTCGGGCTCGGGTAAATCAACACTTATGAATATGCTTGGTCTTTTGGATATTCCCACAAGCGGAACATATCTTCTTGACGGTATTGACACGGCAAATATGACTGATGATGAATTATCAGAAATCAGAAATAAAGAAATCGGATTTATTTTTCAGGGCTTTAACTTAATTCCCAGCCTTACGGCAGTTGAAAATGTTGAGTTGCCCTTGGTTTACCGTGGCATGAAAAAGGATGAACGCAATAAATTAGCACTTGAAGCGTTAGACAGAGTTGGTCTTTCGCATCGTCTTGACCATCTGCCAAAGCAGATGTCGGGCGGTCAGCAACAGAGAGTTGCAATTGCCCGTGCAGTTGCGGCGCGCCCCCCTGTAATATTAGCTGACGAGCCCACGGGTAACCTTGACTCTCACTCGGGAATTGAGGTTATGAAAATCCTCCACGAATTGCACGAGGAAGGCAGAACGGTTATTCTTATCACCCACGATAATGACATAGCAAACGAGGCGCAGAGGGTAATTCGTATTCAGGACGGACAAATTGTTTCGGATATTATGAACAGATAACAATAATTTGTTTATTATTTAACAAATCAACAAAAAATATTAAAAAATAATGGAAAAATACTACAAAAAATGTGGTATTTTTCTTTTTTTTATGGTAAAATCTTTAGATGTATATGAAGTTTCTACTTGGAGGTATAAGTATGAAAATGAAAAGTACTATAAAAAAGCTTTTCTGCGTAATTCTTGCAGTGGCGGTTTTTGCAGTAAGTGTTCCTTTCACAGCACTTGCATTGCCCGCTGACGAGGTAAACTTTGCAATTATCAGTGACATTCACTATTTTGCTTCCACCTCAATGGGTTACACAGATGAAGACGAGCAGGAGTTCAACGAAATGATGCTCCTCAACAACTCAACAAGCGGAATCTCACCCTATCTTACAGATGCCGCTATGGCTAATGTTACCGCTATGGCACAGAGAGGTGAGCTTGATTTCCTTTTGCTCCCCGGTGACTTAACACGCAACGCAGAGCAAGCTGCACACGAAGAATTGGCAGCTCGTCTTGCACAGTTCGAGGCTGATACAGGTGTTCCCGTTTATGTTATTAACGGTAACCACGACATAAACAATCAACGCGCTATGTACTATGACGGCGAAGAGCTTGTAAACGTTGAGGATGCTCCTGAAATGAGAGATGAGCTCGACACAACTCCAGAAGAGTTTGAAGCTATTTATGCTGACTTCGGTTACACCGCAGAGGGCGGATATTACAGTCGTTACAAGGCTCACGCCGAAAACAGCGAGGGTTCACTTTCATATGCTACTGATATAGGCGATGACTACCGTCTTATTGCTATTGACTCACAGTTATATTCTGCTGACAACACAGACGCCGGCCTTGACGAGCAGGAAACTGCAGGTCAAGTTTCTGACGCACTTCTTCAGTGGACTCTTGACGAATGTGCAAAGGCTGAGGCTGACGGCAAAACAATTATCGGTATGACTCACACAAACGTTGTTCCTCACTTTGAAACAGAGGCTGACCTTTTTGACAATTTCGTTCTTCGCAAGTGGGAAAAATTTGCTGATGCAGTTGCAGACGCAGGTATGCACTACATCATCACAGGTCACGTTCATATGCAGGATGTTGCCTCTTATGTAAGTGACAACGGTGAAACAATTACAGATATTGTTACAACATCACTCTTGAGCTATCCCAATCAGTTCAGAACAGTATCAATGAGCGCCTCCGCAAATGGTGATATTGAGCTTTCATATAAAACACATGATGTTGACGAATATGTTCCTGTTCACATTAACGGTGTTGCACAACCCACGCCCTTTAAGTATCAGACCTGGGCTTACAACTTTGGCGGTTCAGATATTAAAACATTTGTAATGAACGTTCTTGAATATCAGCTTCGTTACGGCTTCGGCAAGGATGTTAAGGACATAGGCGGACTTTACGCTTATCTTGACGAAATGGTTGGTATTAGCACAATTCTTGACGGTGTTACAGGCAGTGAAGTTTTTGACGGCATAGGCAATGCCGCCATCAACACAATCATCTATTCACTCTGCAATCAGCTTGACAGAAAATTGTTAACCGACATTGACAAAACTCTTGAAATTATAAGTCCTATACTTGACAAGCTTCTTGATATTAAGGTTTCTGATGAACCCTCAACCAAGTTTGCTGATACGCTTGGCTTCCAAAGTAAATATGATTACGGTACAGTGGGCGACTTGGCTTCTACCGTTCTTGCATATCACTACACTAATAACGAAGACCCCGAAAACGACAAGTTCCTTCAAAGCGCACTTGACCGCTTCTATAATGGCGAAAATGCTGAAAATCTTCTCAATGTTTTACTTGACGTTGTTCTCAATGATTTGCTTCAGGACGTAATTCTTGACAGTCTTAACATTGACTTCATTTCTTTCGGTTCTAACTTAGGGCCTACATTTATTCCTGAAATGAACTTGGCTATTTATGAGATGATTTTCGGCAGAGAATGGGAAGGCTTCGGCGTTGACGATGTGATTTCACTTGTGCTTATGACAGGTATTGCAGGCGGCGACACATTGACTGATGTTGTTTACGGTCTTCTTGATGAGTATCTCACCCAAAGTCAGTATGACATTATTGACGGTGAATTCTACCGCATTATGAAGGATTTCGCTTACGATGAAAATCCCACATATCAGGCAGACCATGATGCCACAATCAATTACACAGGTAAGGTTGCAGTGCCTCTCAGTCAGGATAATCTCCGTCTTCCCTCTCACATTGCAGTAACCTTTGGTGAAGATACTTCTTCATCTGTAAATATCAGCTATGTTACAAAATACAGTGTTACTGACACAGATATTCAGATTGTTCCCTATTCAGAAAATCCCGATTTCTCAAAGGGCACAACAGTTGATGCAGACATCAAGACAAACTGCGAAATCGACGCAATTCGTGAATACGCATCTATCGACCTTGGATTTATTGGTATTATGTACCATGAGCTTGAGGTTAACCGCCATACAATCGCAATCAGCGGTCTTGAAGAAGGCACAAAATACTGCTACCGCATAGGTGACGCAGACCGCGGTTGGTGGAGCCAGACAGGTGTTATTGACACCGCTGACAACTCAACTTCATTCAGCTTCTTCCATGTAACAGACCCACAGAGCGTTACTGAAAAGCAGTACACATACGACTGGGCAGCAACACTCAGCACTGCATTCTCAAATCACAATGCTGATTTCATTCTCAATACAGGTGACCTTGTTGACAACGGTAACGATTTTGTAGAATGGAAGAGAATGTTCAACTCAGCCTCTGACACTCTTATGAATACAGTTATGATGACTGCCGCAGGTAACCACGAAGAGCGCGGTGACTATGCGAACGTAGAGAACTTTGTTTACTCAAATGCTCCCGAGCAGGACACAACAACAGGTGTTTACTATTCATTCGATTACAACACCGCTCACGTGGCAGTGCTTAACACAAATAATCTCAATGAAGACGGCTCGCTTTCAACTGACCAGCTTGAATGGCTCAAGGCTGATATGGCTGCCAGCGGCAAGGCTTGGAAGTTCGTAGCTCTCCACAAGGCTGTTTATTCAAACGGTTCACACTTTGACGATGATGATGTTACTGCACTCCGTGCACAGCTTCAGGGTCTTATGCCCGAGCTTGACATCGACGTTGTATTCCAGGGTCACGACCATGTTTATATGCGTACAGACGTTATGAAGAATAACGCAGTTGTAAGCACAGAAACACAGACACTCACCTACAACGGACTTGAATACACATCAAAGATTAAGCCCGATGGCACAATCTATTCAATCAACGGCACAGCAGGCTCAAAGCATTATGAGCCCAAGGCAGCAGAAGAAACTGCCGATACCTTCCCCGCAGGTGAAACTGTTCTTCACCTTGAAGTTCCATCATATTCATACATTCAGATTGACGGCGGCAACCTCTATTTCGACTCATATTCAGTTGAAAATGGTGAAGAAACAAGAGTTGACCGGTTTGCAATCTCAAAGGTAATCACACTCGAAGACGGCACAATTGTTGACGGTACAAACGGTAACGAGGTTGACGATTCAAACAAGAATGAGAACACCGATAACGACAACGGCGGTTCAAACATTATGGATGATATTGCAGATACATTCCGTCAGAACCCCATTTATGGCTATGTGGCAATGGCAGCCGGCTCACTTCTTGTTATGGCAGGTGTTGTTACAACAATTATTGTTGTAAGACGCAGAAGAGAAGAAGTTTAAAATGCAAAGTGCATAGTGCAAAATGCAAAATTGACGGCGAGAGAAATCTCGCCGTTTTTTATATTATTCTCTCCGCTCCGCCAATTGCCTCTGATAGAATTCTTGTTCCCAAACAAAAACCGTCGTAAAAAGCCTGCTCACTTATTAAAACGATATATTCATCTATACATTGACTATATTTCTCTAAAATCGCTTTCATATCTTCATTAAGGTTTTCTTTCAGCTTATAAAAATTCTTTTCAATTAGTATTTCACTTCTTCTCATTTCAACATTGCCATTACCTAAAACACTTTTTGGTTCAAGCTGTCCCCTGTAAAGCCTTGCGATTGTATTTGACATATTATCAACTCCTTAGCATTTGTTATACGGTACCATAGTGGTTTCAAAATTGCAACACAAAGAAAGTTATGGGATTTATTTTCGTGAAATGGTACCAAAGTGGGCTCTTGATTTTTGTTTAAAATATATTAAAATTATACATAAATGGTACCAAGGTGGTGAATATGGTGACAGAAAAAGTTGATGTAAGATTAAGATTACCCCAAGATTTAAAAGATAAATTGCAAAAAGAAGCTGAAAAACAGAAAAGAAGTGTAAATAATTTACTTGAAATAATAATTGAAGACTACCTTAAAAAACAAAAATAAAATAATTCTTGACTTGAAAAATCACTTTTGATATACTATATAAGATATTGAAAACACGATGAAAAAGAAAGTAGATTAAGTGACTACGCTTGACAGAGAATTGTGCCGTGGCTGAAAGCACATAAGTCAAAAGCTTAATTGAAGTTCACTTTGGAGTGGCATCATTGAACTGACAGTAGATGATGACGGTTTATTCCCGTTACAGAATACGAAAGTGTTAGCTTTTTGCTAAAATTTGGGTGGTACCGCGGATTTTATTTATTCGTCCCTTGTGTTTTTCACAAGGGATTTTTTATTTTTATAAAGCATTACAAAATATATAAAAAGGATTGATAGCATGAAAGAAAAGCTTGAAGCTATCCGTGTCAAAGCGGAGGCAGAGCTGGCTACATTTACTGAACAGAGTCAGCTTGAAAATTTCAGAATTGCAGTTCTCGGCAAAAAGGGTGAACTCACATCCATTCTTAAAATGATGGGCTCACTTTCAGCCGAAGAAAGACCGATTATGGGTCAGCTCGCTAATGAAGTGAGAGCATTTATCGAAGAAAAAATCACAGAAAAGAGCAAAGAGCTTAAAGAGCTTGAGCTGAAAAAAGAAATCGAGTCAATGCCCGTTTTCGATATTTCAGTTCCCGCAAATCTCAACCGTGGTTCATACCACCCCATTACACTTGTTCAGCGTCAGTGCGAAAATGTGTTCAAGTCAATGGGCTTTAATGTTGAGGATTACAGCGAAATTGTTACTGACTATGAGTGCTTTGAGGCTCTTAACATCCCCAAGGACCACCCTGCTCGCGATATGCAGGACACATATTACCTTGAAAACGGTCAACTTTTAAAATCTCACACCTCTGCGGCACAGAATGCTATTTATAAAAAGTATAAGGATGCACTTATCAACGACGGCGTGCCGATTAAGGCTATTTTCCCCGGTCGTTGCTTCAGAAACGAAGCTACTGACGCTTGCCACGAAAACACATTCTTCCAGATGGAAGGCGTTATGG
>CAYWFB010000022.1:0-24061 GCA_964457415.1 uncultured Eubacteriales bacterium
ACTCGCCGCAGGCGAATAGAACTGGCGTGATACTCCGTTAAGAGTATCACGCCAATCGTCGGTTTTTGTTCTTATTTATATCCTTTTGACTTAAGAATTGCGTTAATCTTGTCTGCGGGGTTAAGAAGCTTGCTTACTGACTTGGCATGGTTGAGAGTATCAATAATGTATGAAAGATACTTTGAAAGGTCAACCTCGCAATACCAATCGCGCTTTTTGAGTTCAGGCATACGGTAAACAAGGTTTGTTGTGAATACCTTGTCAAAAAGTCCGTCACGGTAAGCCTTGTCAAAATTCTCAAGACCGGCATTGAAAAGACCGAAAGCAGAGAAAATGAATACTCTGTTTGCACCAAGCTCTTTAAGCTTTGTTGAAACATCAAGCATTGAGTCGCCTGATGAAATCATATCGTCAATAATCATAACGTCCTTGCCCTCAACATTTGAGCCAAGGAACTGATGCTCAAGAATGGGGTTTCTGCCGTCAACAATTCTTGAATAGTCGCGGCGCTTGTAGAACATACCAAGGTCAAGACCTAAATAGTTTGAATATAACATACAACGGCTCATTCCACCCTCGTCGGGAGAAATAATCATTGTATTTTCCTTGTCAAGATGTAAATCGTCTATATTGTTAACAAGAGCCTTAATCATCTGGTAAGCAGGTGAAATGCTTTCAAAACCGTTAAGGGGAATAGCGTTCTGAACACGTGCATCGTGAGCGTCAAACGTGATGATGTTGTCAACACCCATATCAAGACAAAGCTCCTGAAGCATTACTGCACAGTCAAGTGACTCTCTTGAAGAACGCTTGTGCTGTCTGCCCTCATAAAGCATTGGCATAATAACTGTGATTGTTTTTGCCTTACCGCCGATTGCAGAAATTGCCCTTTTAAGATTTGCGTAATGGTCATCGGGGCTCATAGGAACCTCTTTGCCATACATTTTATAGGTAACACCGTGGTTAAAAGCATCAATAAGAATATAGATGTCATAACCACGAACTGATTCGTGAAGTGAACATTTGGCTTCACCTGTACCAAAGCGGGGGAACGAGGCTTTCAGAATGTAGCTGTCTCTTTCATAGCCTGAAAAAGCGATTGTTGATTTATGCTCTGAATCTTGCTGCTTGCGCCATTTTACAAGGTAACGGTCAATTTTTTCTGCCATTTCCTCGCACCCCGGTAATGCAACAATACCGAGAGGCCCGTTGGGTATTGTGGTGATTTCTCTGTCTGCCATAATTTAACCTCCGCAAAAACTATATAAATATAATTATTTTAACATATATATTCTACTATATTTTGTGTCTTTTTCAAGCCTAAATCGACAAAAATTTTATTTTTAGTTAAAAGCGTGTTCAATTGTTATAACAGTGAAATATCTTTCGTCTATTTTGCTCAATTTATTGTCAATGAGCTGACATATTTCTTCATTGCTCATTTCATATTTGTGGGGAACAATCAAATCAAAAATCAAATTTGTATGTGTAGGACCATCAACAACCCTGAAATCGTGAATTGACATCTCCTCGCAGATATTTTTGACAGTTTCTGCCGTCATTCTGCGAAGCTCATTAATTCTCTCGTCATCAACTACAATCGGGTCCATGTGAATGGAAATAAGAAGTCCGAATTCTGCAAAAATATCACGTTCAATAAGGTCAATTATATCGTGACATTCCATCATATCCTTATTGGCGGGAACCTCTGCGTGAGCCGAAGCAAAGCGTCTTTGAGGACCGTAGTCATGAATAATCATATCGTGAACACCCACAACCATATCGTATGATAATATTTTCTGTTCAATTACCTCAACAAATTCCTTTTCGGGTGCTTTGCCCAAAAGCTCTGCCATTGTTTCGCGAAGAATGTTGATACCTGCAAGCAGAATAAACCCTGCAACAAATACGCCTAAATATCCGTCAACATTTATGTCAGAAAAAGCAGAAACAATAATGGATGTGGCTGCAACCGCAGTTGCAAGGCAGTCGCTGAAGCTGTCCTTCATAACCGCCATCATAGGAGCAGAGTTGATTTTCTTACCCAATTTTTTATTGAAAAGACCAAGCCAGAGCTTTGCGCCTATACTGAGAATAAGAATTACAAGAGAAACTGCACTGAAATTTACAGGAACAGGATTTATAATCTTGTCTACAGAGCTTTTTAAGAGCTCAACACCCATAAGCAAAACAAGAAATGCCACAATTGATGCAGAAATATATTCAATTCTGCCGTGACCATAGGGGTGACCCTTGTCAGCAGGCTTTGCTGAAAGCTTTACACCGAAAAGTGAAACAATAGAAGAGCCTGCGTCGGACAAGTTGTTGATTGCATCTGCCGTAACAGAAATACTGCCGGACAATGTTCCGGCAATATATTTTGCAATAGCGAGAATAAGGTTTACTACAATTCCTGTAACACTGCCCAGAGTACCATAAGCGGTGCGTACGCCAATGTCGTTTGTATTTTTACTGTCGCGAATGAATAATTTTATTAAAAGAGCTGTCAATTTAAATACTCCTTTACTTTACCATCAAGAATGCCTGATAAACCTCTTGAAAGAAGTGCAAGCCACATATCTGCAACCTGGCGAGCAGTCCAATGGGGGTGCTTTGTGAGCCAACAGTTAAGAAGTCCCAATGCACCGAATTTTCCGTATTCATAAGATATGTCATAGCGTTCAATGTTCATCTGTGGATAAATTTCAATCATCAATGCATAAACCTTATCACTGAGAAGGGTACCGATTTTGTGTGCGAATTCAGCATCGCCGTGCTCACCTGAAAGCATTGCAAATTCCTCTGCGTTTTCCTGAACAAATTTGCAGAAATCCTCAAGAACTGCAACGGGATTAAGTATAACCGCCTTTGCATCTATGCTATCTATATTCTTTTCAAATTCATTGTAAAGCTCATTTTCAAGTGCTTCAACAAGCTCATAAATATCCTTGTAATGCAGATAAAATGTACCTCTGTTTATTTCAATAAGGTCTGTGAGCTCTTTAACGGTAACCTTTGTAATGCTTTTTGTCTTTGAAAGCTCTGCAAGTCCCTTTTTAATAAGCTTTTTAGTGCGTTTTACACGACTGTCATTATCATTTACAGGCATTTTCATGTCCTCCTTCAATGCGTTACTTGTCATTATACTACTTTTGTGTTGAATAATCAACACTTGTTAATTATTTTCAGCTTAAAAAGTTAACGAAAAAATAACGTATATAAATTAAAATATATGTAGCATTATTACAAATTTTGTGTTAAAATGTATGATGTATAATTTTATTTATCTTGTAAGGAGATTTAAAATGTCATTTATCGAGTTAAGAGACGTTGTAAAAACCTATAAAATGGGCGAGGTAGAAATCAAAGCAGTTGACAATATCAGCTTCCCCATAGAAAAAGGCGAGTTCGTTGTTGTTGTGGGTCCCTCGGGCGCCGGTAAAACAACCGTACTCAATATTCTTGGCGGAATGGATAAGGCCACATCAGGAGAAGTTTTGGTTGACGGAACCGACATTGCAAAATTCAGTGAAAAGGAATTGACAAAATACCGTCGTGACGACGTGGGCTTTGTTTTCCAGTTTTATAATCTTGTTCAGAATCTTACAGCTTACGAAAATGTTGAGCTTGCCTCACAGATTTGCAAAAATCCCATTGATGCAGAGCAGGTCCTTGGTGAAGTGGGTCTCGGGGCACGCCTTGATAATTTCCCCTCACAGCTTTCGGGCGGTGAGCAGCAGCGTGTGTCAATTGCTCGTGCGCTTGCAAAAAATCCCAAGCTTTTACTTTGCGACGAGCCCACAGGCGCTCTTGACTATATCACAGGTAAATCAATCTTAAAGCTTTTGCAGGATACCTGTCGCGAAAAGGGTATGACTGTAATTGTAATTACCCATAACTCTGCACTTACCCCAATGGCAGATAAAATTATTAAAATCAAAAACGGTCAGGTTGACAGAATTCTTGTAAACTCAGACCCCACACCTGTTGAGCAGATTGAGTGGTAAAGGAAGAGAGCGGAAAATATGACTAAATCATTGAGAAAAGATTTCCGCAGAGAGATAAAGAAAAGCTTCAGCCGATTTATCTCAATTCTGCTCATAGTCACATTGGGTGTTGCATTTTATTCGGGCATACGTTCCTCAATGCCTGCTATGCAGATGACTGCGGATAGTGTTTATGATAAAGAAAATCTTATGGATATTCGCGTTGTGGGTACTTTAGGGCTTACCCAGAACGACCTTAAAGCCATAAGCGAAATAGAGGGTGTTGAATTTGCCGAAGGTGCTTTCACTACCGATTTCCTTTGCCTTGTGAATTCAAAAGAGCTCGTCACCAAGGTGATTGCCACACCCGAAAAGCTTAATGATGTAATGGTAAGCGAGGGCAGAGAACCCGAAAAATTTAACGAATGCGTTGTAAGCGAAGAATTTCTTGAAGCATCGGGGCTTAAAATCGGTGAATTTGTAACTTTCACTACGGGTACGGACACAAGCGTTTTTGATACTCTTGCGGCAGAAACCTATGAAATCGTGGGTGTGGGCTCATCTTCATATTTCCTTAATGGTGATATGGGCACGGCAACCATCGGTGACGGTACCGTTGACGGCTATGTGGTAATTCCTCAAGAGGCTTACGTTACAAATGTATATACATCAATCTATGTTCAGGTTGAGGGTGCAAAAGAGCTTGATTGCTACAGCGAAGAATACAAACTCCTTATTGATAATACAATGAATAAAATCAAGGCGATTTCCGACCGCCGTTGCGATGTCCGTTACAGTGAGGTGCGCTCAACAAGTAACGAACTTTTAGAAAAAGCAAGAACAGAATTTGAGGCGGCAGAAATTACCGTACAGACTGAACTTGCCGAGGCCTATCAGAAAATCCTTGAGGGCAGTCAACTCTACGAGGAGCAAAAGCTATGGGTAGAGCAGAATACAGAAATTCTTATGAATGCAGAAACTAATCTGCCAATATATGAAAAAGAACTTGCAGAGGCAGAGGCAGAGCTTGATAAGGGTGAAAAGACCGTTGCAAATACACTTGCCGCCCTTGAAAAAGCAAACGAAGAGCTTAAGGTTGCAAAAGCACAGCTTGAAGAAATAAAGAATAACCCTGAAGCTACTGAGCAGGAAATCAAAGAGGCTGAAACCGTTTATAAGCTTACAGAAAGCGCCTGTGCCGCATATCAGACTACAATGATTGCCGAACAGAAAAAGCTTGAAGATGGCAGAAAAGAATATGAAAGCAAAAAGGCAGAGGTTGAAACTCTTCGCGCAGCCGTTGAAAGCGGTCAGCTTGCAAGTGCCCAACAACAGCTTGCCAAAGCTGAAGAGGAGTTAAAGCGTGGCGAGGAGCAGTATGAAATCTCAAAGCAGGACGCTATGGACGAGCTTGCCGACGCAGAAGCAAAGCTTGAAGTGGCAGAGCGTGAAATCACCAATATGGAGGTTCCCGTCTGGTATGTGCTCAACCGTGACAGCATTGAGTCATATTTAAGCTATAAAAACGATGCGCAGAGTATCGGCGCTATCGGTACTGTGTTCCCTATAATCTTCTTCCTTATTGCCGCATTGGTTTCTCTTACAACAATGACCCGTATGGTCGAAGAGCAGAGAACTCAAATCGGTACTTTGAAGGCTCTCGGTTACAGTAAGCTTTCAATTGTGGGCAAATATCTGCTTTATGCCGCAATGGCAAGCGTAATCGGTAGTGTAATCGGCGTATTCCTCGGTGAATACACAATTCCCGCCCTTATAGTATGGGCATATAAATTGGCTTATTATAATCTTGGTGATGCAGTAATCACTCTCAATGCAGAGCACGGAGTAACCGCCGCAGTTGCCGCAACCTTCTGCACAACTGTCGCCGCCTTTGCATCTTGCTATAAAGCACTCAAGAGTGTGCCCGCGCAGCTTATGCGACCCGAAGCACCAAGAGCGGGCAAGCGAACACTTATTGAAAGAGCTTCATTTATCTGGGACAGACTTAATTTCGGTCAGAAATCTGCAATGCGAAATCTTTTCCGTTATAAAAAGCGTTTTCTTATGACACTTTTCGGCGTTGGCGGATGTATGGCACTTCTTTTGGTGGGCTTGGGTATCCGCGACTCCGTTTCGGCTATGGCAAGTAACCAATATGACGAAGTATTCCACTATAGCGGTATTGTTAGTGTTGATACAACTATTACAAGAGCGCAACGCAGAACACTTCTTTCAAATATTTCAGATATTTCGGACATCACCGAATATACACAGGCAACCCGAACAATGGTTTACGGTACGGGAGAAAGTGCTAAGAATCTTGAAAACGAAAAGAATGCATATTTGATTGTCCCCCGTGATGTTGACGGCTTCCCGTCGTATGTAAAACTTCAGGAACGTGCAGGGCTTTTAACACCGCTCACCGATGATGGTGTAATAATCACCGAAAAATATGCCGATTTACTTGGCGTTGGTGTGGGTGACAGTATTTTCATAAGATTAAGTGAAGCAGATGCCTATTCAAAAGAGGTAAAAGTAACAGGTATAACCGAAAACTATATTTTCAATTATATCTATATGACACCTAATCTTTATCAGTCAATTTACGGCTCTGCGGCAGAAGTCAACATTTTATTGCTTAAAACCGCAGATAATGCAAATACCGAAGATATAAGCACAAGACTTTTAAGTATCAATGGTGTGAATTCGGTTACAATGAATGAAGATGAGCGTGGCGAACTTAATACAGTTATCAATAATCTTTATTTCATAGTTGTTGTTATGATTATCGCCGCAGCAATTCTTGCAATTATTGTTCTTTATAACCTTAATAATATTAATATCAGCGAGCGTCGGCGCGAGCTTGCAACTCTCAAGCTTTTAGGCTTCTATGACGGTGAGCTGGCACAATATGTCTACCGCGAGAATATAATTCTCACGCTTCTCGGCACACTTCTCGGTGTGGGATTGGGTATTGTGCTTCATCAGTTTGTTATGGTAACTGTTGAAACCGATATTTATATGTTCGGCAGAGAACTTGAGTGGCAGAGTATTGCAATTGCCACCGCACTCACAATTGTATTTGCAATGCTTGTAAACTCAATTATGTATTTCAAACTTAAAAAAGTTGATATGATAGAATCTCTCAAAAGTGTAGAATAAAAGCCTCCCTTGTCAAAGGGGAGGGGGACCGCGTTAGCGTTGGAGGGCTTCTAAACCAAAATTTATGAATAAGGAGAAATTAAAATGTTCCACCAATTAAACAAACCCACAGAAAACGATACAATTGCAACACTCAAAACAAATATGGGTGAAATCAAAATCAAGCTTTTCCCCGAATATGCCCCCAAGGCAGTTGAAAATTTCACAACTCACGCTAAAAACGGATATTATAACGGGCTTATCTTCCATCGTGTAATCAACGATTTTATGATTCAGGGCGGTGACCCCAACGGCACAGGTACGGGCGGACAAAGCATTTGGGGACATTCATTTGAAGATGAATTCACAGGTGAGCTTCACAACCTCCGCGGTGCTCTTTCAATGGCAAACGCAGGCCCCAATACAAACGGAAGTCAGTTCTTTATTGTTCAGGCAAAGGAATGTCCCGAGGATTTACTTGACCAGATGCGTATGGCAGACGAGCGCGTATTCCCCACAGAGTGCATCGAGGCTTATGAAGAAGTGGGCGGAACACCCTGGCTCGATTTCCGCCACACAGTTTTCGGTCAGGTTTTCGAGGGTATGGATGTTGTTGACGCAATCGCAAAAGTTCCCGCAGACTATTTCAACAACAAACCCAAGGAAGACGTAGTAATCGAAACAATTATTATAGAATAAACTACCTTAAGTGCCTCCCTCTGACGAGGGAGGTGGCATTTTCATAAGAAAATGACGGAGGGAGAGAAACATATGTTATTTAAAAATATCAGTATCATCACCGAAAACCTTGAAATCCAGAACAATATGTTCGTAGGTATCGAGGACGATAAAATTGATTATATAGGCACTGAAAAACCACAGAAAGATTACGGGGAAGAGTATGACGGCAACAAGAAATTGCTTTCAGCGGGTTTTGTAAATCTTCACACCCATTCACCAATGACCCTTTTGCGCGGATATGCTGAAAATCTGCCCCTTGACCGTTGGCTTAATGACAGAGTTTTCCCTTTTGAAGACAGACTTAACTGTGACCGTGCATATTATGGCACAATGCTCTCAATTGCCGAGATGCTTGCCTGCGGTACTACCTCATTTACCGATATGTATTTCTTTGGCGACGGTGTAATGCGAGCAGTAATTGAAAGTGGTGCAAAAACCAATTTTGGTCGCTCAATCGTATCTTTTGTTGATGAGGATATTACAAAAAATGACCGCTTCCAAGAGGGTGTTTACCTTACCGAAAAATATCATAATACCCAGAACGGCAGAATTAAAATTGATATGAGTCTCCACGCAGAGTATACAAACCGTCTGTCAATTATCGAGCAGTTTGGCGAATATACAAAGGGCAGGGGACAAATAAATCATATCCATTTATCTGAAACCAAATCAGAGCACGAAAACTGCAAGGCTAAATACGGCAAAACTCCCGCCCGCCTTTTTGCAGACGCAGGTGTGCTTGACAGCCCCGCAATTCTTGCCCATTGTGTATGGGTTGAGGATGAGGATATGGACATTCTCGCCGAAAAAGGCGCAACCGTTGCCCATTGTCCCGCAAGTAATTTAAAGCTTGGCAGTGGTGTATGTAACACCTATAAACTTCTCGAGAAAGGCGTTAATATCGGCATCGGTACCGACTCCGCCGCAAGCAATAACGGGCTTGATATTATGCGCGAAATGTATCTCGCGGCAATTCTCCCTAAGGGTATTCAGAACCGCGCAGATATTATCACACCACAAGAAATTTATAAAATGGCAACTGTTAACGGATATAAAGCACAGGGCAGAAACGATTGCGGTATAATCAAAGAGGGCTATAAGGCAGATTTAATCGTAATTGACCTTGATAAACCCAATATGTACCCCGATTTTGATATGCTTAATAACCTTGTTTATTCTGCAAATAAGGGCGATGTTGTGCTCACAATGGTAGACGGCAAAGTCCTTTACAAAAACGGCGAATTTACCACAATTGACGTTGAAAAAATGGGCGCAGAGGTCAGCCGTCTTGTGCGAGAGGTCGAAAAAGAGGTGCAAAGCGTATGATTACAAAAGCAGTTGAATATATAAAATCCAAAATCAGCGGAGAATACGAAATCGGCATAATTTTAGGTAGCGGTCTCGGTTCTCTCGGTGAAAAAATCGAAAATCCCGAGTATGTTGATTATGCGGATATCCCGAATTTTCCCGTATCCACAGCCCCCGGTCACGCGGGCAGATTTGTGTTTGGTACACTTAACGGAAAAAAGGTTATGTGTATGCAGGGCAGAATTCATCTTTACGAAGGCTATCCCGTAGAAAGCGTTGTAATGCCAATCCGCGTAATGCGAAAAATGGGCGTTGAAAAATTGATTGTCACCAACGCCGCAGGCGGAATTAACGAAAGCTTCAATGTGGGCGATATTATGCTTATTACCGACCATATTAACTTTACGGGTCGCAACTGCCTTATGGGTGCAAATGATGCCGAATTCGGTGTGCGTTTCCCCGATATGAGCTTTGCCTATGCACCACAGCTTCGCGAGGTAGCATTAAACTGTGCAAAAGAGCTTAATATGAATTTGCAACAGGGTGTTTATGTCGGTTGCACAGGTCCATCATACGAAACTCCCGCCGAAATCCGTGCTTTTCGTGTTATGGGCGCAGATACTGTGGGTATGTCAACAGTTCAAGAGGTAATCGCCGCAAACCATTGCGGTATGCAGGTTTTAGGGTTTTCTCTCGTTTCCAATAAAGCCGCAGGACTTTCAGGCGAGCGCTTGACCGAAGAAGAGGTGCTCACAATCGGCAAGCAAAAAAGCGAAGAAATGCAGACCCTTATTATGAAGATTTTAGGTGAATTCTGATGTCATTTTTAAACGGCGCAACCGTTGGCTTTGACACCGTAAATAACAAGGCGGTGTTCATTGACCAGACACTTTTGCCAAATGAATATAAAGAGGTTTTTACTGATAATTTCAGCGAAATGTATGACGCAATAAAGCTTCTTAAAGTCCGCGGAGCCCCCGCAATCGGCGCTTTTGCGGCAATCAGCCTTGCAGTTTTAATGAATAAAAGTGAGGCAAAAACCTATGATGAGCTTTTTGCAGAGCTTAAAAATCACGCTGAAAATCTTGTGAAATGTCGTCCCACAGCAGTAAATCTCAAATGGGCGGCAGAGAAAATGGTAGAAACCGCGAAAAACTGCAATGCAGAGAATTTCAAACAAACTCTTACAGCTCAAGCGCTCAAAATGATTGACGAGGATATCGAGGTTTGCCGAAAAATCGGTGAATACGGCGCAGAGCTTTTAAAAAATTGTAATTCAATTCTCACCCATTGCAATGCAGGCAGACTTGCCACCGTGAAATACGGCACGGCACTTTCACCCGTTTACATATCAAAAGAGCAGGGCAGAGATATAAAGGTTTATGCCGATGAAACCCGACCACTTTTGCAGGGCGCGCGACTTACCGCCTTTGAGCTTACCGACGCTGGAATTGATACAACGGTAATCTGCGACAATATGGCGTCTTATGTTATGAAAAACAAACTTGTTGATGCCGTGCTTGTGGGCTGTGACCGTGTAGCACTCAATGGTGATGCGGCAAATAAAATCGGTACAAGCGGAGTGGCAATCCTTGCAAAGCATTATGGAATTCCTTTTTATGTCTGTATGCCGTTTTCCACCTTTGATAAGACTATCCCCACGGGCGACGATATAGTGATTGAAATGCGAAATGGTGCAGAGATAGGGGATATGTGGTATGAAAAACCGATGGTTCCCCAAACTGCTCAAACTCTCAACCCCGCATTTGACGTCACCGACCATTCACTTATCACTGCATTTATCACGGAAAAAGGCATAGTAACACCCGACCAAATAAAAAAACTGATATAGTGTTCTGCCTCCCTTGTTAAATGGAGGGGGACATTCGAAGACGGTGGAGGGATTCCTCCACCGCATTTATTTATTGACAACATTCAAATCTTTGGTATAATATAACCATTAAAGTGGGTATTTATTTGTGTAAATACTTACATTGAAAGGTGGTAATTCCTGTGAGTTACACAGTTGAAGACATTCTTCGCATAGCAAAAGAGAAAGAAATTAAGTTCTTAAGATTGCAGTTTACCGACATTTTCGGTCAGATGAAAAACATTGCAATCACTGAAAATATGTTTGAAAAGGTACTTACCGACGGTCAGATGTTTGACGGCTCATCAATCGAAGGCTTTGTCCGTATTGACGAGTCCGATATGTACTTAAAGCCCGACCTTGACACATTTACAATTCTCCCTTGGAAAGATGGTACGGCACGTGTAATCTGTGATGTTTACGGTGCTGATAAAGTAACTCCTTTCATGGGCGACCCCCGTCATGTGCTTCGCACGGTCATTGAAGAGGCAGCAGAAATGGGCTATTCAATCAATGTTGGTCCCGAGTGCGAATTCTTTATGTTTAAACTTGATGAGCAGGGCAGAGCAACCACAAAAACAAACGACGCAGTTGGCTATTTTGATATCGGTCCCGCTGACGACGGCGAGCAGTGCCGTAACGACATCTGCATAGCACTTCAGCAGATGGGTTATGAAATTGAAGCTTCTCATCACGAGTGTGCAGAGGGTCAGCACGAAATCGACTTCAAATTTGCTGAGGCTCTTGAGGCAGCCGATAAGGTTGTTACCTTCAAGCATGTCGTAAAAACCTATGCACGCCGTAACGGACTTCACGCAACATTTATGCCAAAGCCACTTTACGGTGCCGCAGGTAACGGTATGCACACAAATCTTTCTCTTATGAAAGACGGCGAAAATGCTTTTTATAACCCCGACGATAAATACGGTCTTTCAGATACCGCTTATCAGTTTATTGCAGGTGTTCTTCATCATATCAAGGCTATCACAGCCGTTGCAAATCCTCTTGTAAACTCATATAAGAGATTGGTTCCCGGCTTTGAAGCACCTGTTTACATATCTTGGTCAGCATCAAACCGTTCAGCACTGATAAGAGTTCCCGCTGCACGCGGAATGGCAACTCGTGTTGAGCTTCGTTCAGCAGACCCATCTTGTAACCCTTATCTTGAAATGGCGCTCTGCATTGCCGCAGGTCTTGACGGCATCAAAAAATGTATGCATGCTCCCGAGGGAATAACCACAAATATTTATGATATGACCCGTGCAGAACGCAAAGCAAAGGGTATTGGAAATCTTCCCGGCACCTTGCAGGAGGCAGTTCGTGAGCTTGAAAGAAGCGAATGGGCAAAGGGCGTTCTCGGTGACCATATTTTCAATAAATATCTTCAGGGCAAAAAGAGAGAGTGGGTTGATTATACCACAAGAGTTTCACAGTGGGAAATCGACGAATACCTCACAAAATATTAAAATATCATAATGTGGCGGGGTCTTGGGCTTTGAACTCCCCCGTTTTCATATTAAACTTATTTAGTGGATTATGAGCGTAGCGAAAAATCTCAAGTATTGACTTTTTAATTCATAAGTGCTATATTAAATTTGTAATAAAACCTTGGCACTTTAGAAGGAGATATAAAAATGAAAAAACTTACAAAACTCATAGCATTACTGTTAACTCTTATGCTTGTATTTACAGGTTGCAGTTTTGGTGCTGATGACGAAACCACAACAACCCCGCCAGAAGAAGATGTGAACCTTTTTGACGATGAAGAATTGCTGTTTGATAATGAATGGCTTGGTGAGGAAAGTGACGACACAACACCCCAAGTTCAAACCAATAACAACAGTAAAGATGAACCCACAACAAATAAAAAAGAAACTACGACAAATGTTGAGGTTAAAAACGAGTGGACAACTGCCAAAATTGTTGATTATTTTAACAAGAGTGCAAATAAGGTTAAAACTGATGCCGTAACGGTTACTAAAAATTATGAGTACAGAACTGTGGGCGAAATCGAAGTTCCAAAGGTTCTGCAATCTACTGCGGATAACCTTATAACAACTGCTATGAAGGACGATACCGACCCAATTGTTTATGGCACAAAAGAAGATATTCAAGAGAATTTTCAGGTTCCAAATCAAAGCTATGTGAGCCGTCTTACTGTTGACTCGGTTGAAAGTGCAGAAATCAAAGATAAGGGTAATGAATATGTAATTCGCATAGAATTATATAACGAAAAAAACCCAACCGCAGGTTCAGGCGTGGGCTCCGTATTTGATGTTATCGAGGCTGCAGAGGTAGCAGAATCGGGAATGGTAGAAGATTTCTCTACTGAATATTATGATTGTGTTGTAATTGCAACGATTGACAAGTCAACAGGTCGTATGACTCACGCAAACTATACAACTCCACTTATTCTCAATGTAACGGTAAATATGTTCGGTACACATAACGTTAAACTCGGCGTAACCTTTGAAAAGGACTATACAATTACATATTAAAATTAATACGGCGGGGGATGCCTCCGCCGTTACTTTTTTGTTGACTTATATGATTTGCTATGATATTATTTATACATAATTTAGCTATAAAAAGGAGAAAACTATTATGGCAGTATTAAAAAATATTGACAAGGCAGCAGAGTCAAAGGGCTCACTTCTTGTTACAATCTGGCAGTTTGTGAAATTTATCGTTGTAAGCCTTCTTGCAATGATTGTTCAGTTCGTGCTTCTCAACACACTTCAGCTTATCCCCGCAATCAAAGAGCTTTACACAGTTGATTTCAGCTGGTGGGTATTCGTTTATCCCGTTGCAGTTGGCGGTCTTGGCTACTTTATCGTAAGCAATGTTGCAAATATTGTTGCACAGATTGTTGCTTTCTTTGTAAATAAAGAAAAGACCTTTAATTCAGGCGCAAATATCGCAGTTGCACTTCCTATCTACATAGTGTTCACAATTGCGCTTATTTTCTTCTCTGCATGGCTTAACCCCACACTTAAAGAAGTTTTCATCGGCTTTGATTGGTGTAACGAGGCACTTGCAAAGAATATCGCAACTATGATTTGTTCAGCATTACAGTTCTTCCTCTATTTCCCTGTTGATAAAATCCTCTTCCACAAGAAAAAGGAAGAAAAAGCTGAATAAATTACAGTACATTGAAAATCTGCCCTGTACCGTAAAAGGTATGGGGCTTTGTTTTAGGTGTTGTTATGAATAAAACTCTCTCTTTGATTCTTCATATTGTTTCGGCTGTTCTTTCTGTGATTTTAAGTGTTGCTCTGCTTTTTTCACTTCTCGGTGCAACCCTTATCGGTGTTGGCAGAGCATATCTTACCTCTGACGAATTCAATTCGCAGATTGATAATATGGATTTACCATTGCTTACCTTTACTCAAAAGGGTGAAAAAATCACAATCGGTGAATACGCCCGCAACTTTGCCGAGAAATATGTTGAAAAATATATTGAAGAAAACACCAAAACTCCGTCATTTTCATTGGGGGACTTTTCGTTTTCAGATTTTACGGATTCTCTGGGCAATCTTTTTGGTGACGAAATTTCTTCAATAACCGACTATGCAGTTGATGTGTTTTTAAACTCAGAAACTATTGACACCGCCATAAAAACCGAAATTCATTCTATAATCGACTATTTTCTTTACAGCGATGTGAACGAGGCAAAGCTTCGCCTTGAAAACGGCGTAACACTGCAGAATAATCCCGAATTAAACCCCGAAAATGCAGAAACCTTTCAAGAAGAAATCAGCATAAAAATCAAGCTTTTCGTATTTGAGTTTATCGAGGATATAACGGGTCTTCAGTGCGATGAAATAATTATTTTACTGTCAGAAGAAACTGCGGTCAAGCTTAAAAATATATCCCTGGGGCTTGCAATCGCACTGATTATTGTGAATGTTAGAAGAATTTTTAATGCCCTCGGCTATCTCGGTGCCGTGTCGTTGAGCTTTAGCGGTATAATAACCTTAATTCAGAATAAATTTGAAGAATTCCATATAGGTAAGCAGGATTTAGTGTCCTACGAATTCCTGAAACCCTTATTAGACACTTATACCCCATACGCCCAAAAAGCTTTAATCTGCGGATTAGTATTACTTGGTCTGTTTGTACTTTCAATAATTTTTATAATCTTAATTAGAAAAAAGGAAATAGGCTCCACCCTTGAGGGGGAACTGTCGCGAAGCGACTGAGGGGGGATCCCTCAATAATCAACAAAAATACCCCATTCAACCGAATGGGGAATTCTTTTATCTCTTTATAAGTTTTCTCAATTTAGAATAACACTTTTTAAGCACGGGCAATCCTTTTTCCATAATCGCATATTTCCAACTGTTAATGGCTAAATCAAATTCGCCTGCGTATTCCACAATTATGGGGTTAAATGGGCTCTTGAAATCATAAAGTCCATCGTCAAATGTACCCGGCACACCGCCTAAATCAAGAAAATCACAGTCCTTTTCAGCGCAGTAGGTGCATTGAGTGCAAAGTCCGCAAAGTGTGGCACAGAATGACGAGAAAACTGTCAAATCCGAGCCGGCATACAAATACTCCGCAATTTTAACACCCTCATTGTTTGGGGGATAAACCGTAAGCAAAGCGGCGAGGGGAATTATTTCTCCGCGCTCTGCCATAACCTTTCTTGCATCTTCCAACTGTTCAGTAAGCTTTTCGCGATTTTCGGGCTCTTTTTCATATCTTTTCTCAAGATTTTGAATATAAGCATTAACATCGCATTTCTCAAAGGCAAAGAATGCATTGTCACCGAAAGCGGATGCAAGTAAATTGAAATACTCTTCATTACGAAGATTGATTTGTTGTCTTGCCTCTGTGTTACTTAAAATCTTTTTGAAAAGTGCAATGTTTTCGTCAGTGTGCTCTGCACCCTCATAATAAAGACCGCGAGCCGACTGGAAATTACCCAAATATTTGCGAAGCTTCTGCTTGTAATTCTTTTTGAATTGAGGTGCGGTGAGGGGATTACCCTCGCTGTCCTTCAACGGAATCAACGCATTGTAGCGGGGTTGTGTTGCCGAATCAAGACTTTTACCAAAGCCCTTGTGCTTAAATCCACTTGCCACAAGATTATCGAATTCCGTTTTGCCCTTTTCCAAATCAAATGGGTCAAAATATTTGTCTGTGGGCATATCTGGGAGCGTTTTACCCACAACGATTGTGGGGTCAACCTTTAAAAGATAAACGCCCTGTGCCTTGCAGTATTCTTTAGCACCCTCGGTGAATGCCTTTACCGCCTCGCTGTCGCAGAAATCCATTAAAGGACCGCGCGGGCAGTAAGCATAGGTAAAGCCGGGCATAAGTGTGCGCATCAAAATCAGCGCAACGCCAACAAGCTCACTATCCTTGTATATTCCGCAGAAACTATTTTTCCAGTTGTTCTTTAATTTGCTCCATTCCTCTGTCTGCTGAATTGTGGCAAATGATGCTTTTTCTACAAATGCCGTGAATTCAGAAACGGGAATATCCGCTTTAAATTCATACATATTATTCAAACCTTAATGTATTATTTTCTTTTGAATTGCTTTCAGTACCTTATATCCCTTAAATAAAAGGTTGTATTGCTTGTAAAGGGATTTGTTCACAATCAAATCAAATTCACCGATTAGCTCGTGCACATCTGCATTGAAGCCACGTTTGAAATCAAATAACCCGTAATTTACTGAATCCTCATTGAAATTACCGTCAATTCCGTAGAAATTGAACTTGTCGTAACCCTCGTCAATGGCGAATTTCAACATTTCATATTGCAGTAAATATTGTGAGTTGTATCTCATAAAAGGCTTGTAGCTTGCGCCGAAAAGATAAACAATCTCACGGCCGTAAAGCATATACCAACCGCCTGCAATGATTTTTTTCTCGCCGAATTCCTCAATATTTTTCTTGATGATTTCCAGTCTTGGCTCAAGACTTTTTTGCTCCGAT
Source organism: uncultured Eubacteriales bacterium (assembly GCA_964457415.1). GTDB lineage: Bacteria > Bacillota > Clostridia > Oscillospirales > Acutalibacteraceae > Fimenecus. The sequence continues at coordinate 16,996 of CAYWFB010000022.1, forward strand.
GAAATCTCGTTATATTCCTTTTGTTTTTTTGGATTATCCTTGATTACTTCCAAACGCTTTGCGTTCTTCTCAAAGCGAGCCTGTGTGAAATCAAGAAGTTCCTTGAAATTGATTTCTGCCAACAGCACCTTAACCGCATTTTCGCGTTTAAGAATTTTAAACATCTCTGTATAGTAGGAGAGGGGACGGTCAACAAAACCGCGACGCTCCGAAGTGTGCTCCATTAAGTTTTTAAACTCAAACAGATTATCTTCGTCAGCCTCAACCATAGTAATAAAATTCTTTTTACTGTTGTTGATGCCCCATTTTGTGCCACTGCGGAAGCTCTTGAATAACTCGTCAATGGTTTTGCCTTTAATGTCAAGCACCGAAACCCAACGGGGCTCCAAATCCTTTTTGTCATCCATATCCACATAAAAACCGTAGTGAATATAGCCTAACTCCTTGAGCTTGTCCATCAAAGCATCATTTTTTGTATTCGCAATAACCTCGCCGTTAACATCACGAAGCTGATAATCAACATAAGGGTTGATTTTTAAGAATGCAACACCCAAGTCTTTAAGATAAGCCTTGATTTCTTTTGTGAAAGCTTCAAGCAAATCAAAATTAGAGTAATCAAGCAAAAAACCGCGGGGAGCATAAGCAAAACGAATGTTACCGATTACCTTTTTAATAAGCAATATTGTGGCGGCAATAATTTCGCCGTCTTTTTTTATACCTACAATTTTGCCCTGCCAACCGTTTTGCTCTTTAATTTCAATCCAATAGGGTGACTGAAAAAACAAAGCCTGCGGGTGAACCTTTGAAAATTCAATGAATTCCTGTTTTTCTAATTCAACAAATTTCATTTCACTATGCGTCCTTTAATATTCTTTAAAAGCTTGTAAATGTCATAGAATGCGCCGCATTTTAATTCAAACTGACCAATGTATTCAGTAACATCGGGCTTGAAACCGCGTTTGAATTCGTAAATGCCAAAGTATTCATTATCGGGGTTAAAATCGCCTGTAATTCCATAGAAATTGCAGTATTTAAAGCCCTCTTTGTATGCTTCTTCAATGTGGTGCTGATACATTAAATATTTGGGTGTAAAATTGCGGTATTCCATAAGCACACCGCTTGAAAGAGTAAGATATTCGTTGCCGCTTCTGAGTGAAAGCAAACAACCGATATCCTTGCCGTTTGGATTTTCCTCTTTGAATTTTGCAGCTTTTTCTAACTCTTTTTCATATTTCTCAATCTGCCTTAAAGCCTCTTCCTTTTGATTAAGAAGTCTCTCGCCCGCAGTAAGCTTTTCAAGCTTTTTGAGAATACTCTCTAAATTCGCCTTTGCATTGTTAAGAAGTCCCAAAGTATGCTCGTAATAAATATCGGGGTCAAGGTAAGCAATGTAAATTGTCATTAAATCCTTCATATTTTTATACATCTTCTGATAATATGAAAGACTTCTGTAGAAGAAATTACGGCGCTTTGAGGTAGCCTCGAAAATCTCTGCCATAACATTCAAATCCTCAATTGTACCCTCGCGTACCATCAAGCCCTTTTTAATGCAGGAGTTGATGTTTTTTCTTGTCTGCTTTGAAAATTTCGCCTTTTTGGTCTCGTAATCCTCGTCAAGAGTGAAACGACAGCACCAACGAGCCTGCAAGGTGTCAAGATAAATGTTAAAGCCGTAGTGCTTATAGCCGAGAGCCAATAAATTGTTAATTGCCTCGTCATCTGCCTCGTTTTCGGGGATAATCTCACCCTCGGGAGTACGGATTCTGTAAATCACATTGGGGTCGATTGTGAGCATAAATCCGCCACATTTTTTAATGTATTTTTTCACTTCTTCGGTGAAGAATGCAAGTAAATCCTTGTTGTGATAATCAACAATAAGACCGCGGGGGGCATAGAATTGCGATTGATTAAGAATGGTCTTGTCCTCTAAAATCATAGAGCCCGCAATAATCTCGTCGCCCTCTTTAATACCTACAAAATGCACCTTACTGCCGTATTCCTTTTTGAGTTCAGAAAGCTCAACAGTCTGCATAAAAGATGCCTGCTCCTGACCCTTTAAAAACTCACGATATTCTTCTGCTTTAAGTACAGCGAATTCCATTAAATCACCTTAATTTTAATTTCAAAAAATATAAAATCAATACTATTATTACCAACTAAAAATTTTATCATATTCCCCACATTTTGTCAACGAAACAAACACCCACAAAAAATCCCCCTCAACCGAGGGGGAAAACCTATTCCTTAAACTCCACAAACCCACAGCTTTCCAAAACCCGAAAATACTCCGCCAATCGTTCATACAACGGCTCTGCTTTATCACCAAACTGCTCTTTAACCTCTTTACCGATGTAAAAAACATTCTTCTCACCGTCGATTATAGGCCAAATAAAATTCCCCATCTCATCAAGGTGAACAAAACTTACCTTCGGCTTTTTCAAAAGAACTTGCATAATTTTATTAGCAATACCCTTGTTCTCAACTTCTAAAGTTACCGTACCGTTTTCGTCAACCGACCATTTAAGCCCGTCACGGTGTATTGGTACTTTATCAAGATAATTTTCATAAGCGACATTCTTATTCTTCATTTTTCTCACGCTTTTTCCAAATTGTGAATTTGAATACAGTAAGAATAATAATCGCAAACAGCACAATTCCGCCAATGCTCATAAAGGTGCTTGAAAGTCCAAATCTTGCACCAAGATTGATTACAGAATCCACACCGAATACTGCAAGAAGCGCCAAGAGAATACCAACAAGACCCTCGCCCGCAATCATACCCGAGCAGAAAAGAATACCATCACTTACATTTTTCTTCTTTTCCTCGTCACTCTTCTTAAGCTTTTCCATAATAAGACGGATAACACCGCCAATCATAACGCAAGCATTAAGCTGAACAGGTAAGTAAACACCGATTGCAAAGGGGAGTACGGGAATACCAATAAGCTCAACCACAATCGCAATGCAAACACCTATACCTACAAGCCCCCATGGCAGATTTCCGCCCATAACGCCCTCAACAATAAGCTTCATAAGTGTCGCCTGTGGTGCACCAAGCTCGTCAGAGCCAAAGCCCCACGCACTGTCAAGAATATAAAGTGTACCGCCGATTGCAAGTGCTGCCGCAGTAACGCCGATAATCTCGCCAATCTGTTGTTTTTTTGGTGTAGCACCGAGAATATATCCTGTTTTCAAATCCTGCGAGGTGTCGCCCGCAATAGCCGAAACAATACAAATAATTGAGCCAATCGCAATGGCACTCGCCATTCCCGCAACACCGTCAGCCCCCGTAACCTTGAGAATAAGCGTCGCAACAAGAAGTGTCGCAATCGCCATACCGGAAACAGGGTTGTTACTACTACCAACAAGACCAACCATTCGCGATGAAACAGTTGCAAAGAAGAAACCAAAAATAACAACAATAAACGCACCCAAAAGGGATACGGGAATTGCGGGAACAAGCCACACAACAAAGGTGAGTACAAGAATTGAAATCAGCACTATTTTTATATTGATTTCTTGTGCAGTTCTCTCACTTGTTCTTGTCCCCGTACCTTTCATGCTCTTCAAAGCACCTGCAAAGGTCTTTACAATGAGCGGTAGTGATTTAATAAGGCTTATTATTCCGCCTGCCGCCAAAGCACCTGCACCAATGTATCTGATGTACGTGCTCCAGATACCGCTTGCACCGTTTGTATTAAAGATTTCGCCAATAGTTTCTGTGCCGGGGTAAAGCACAATTTCAGAGCCGAAAAGTACAATAAGAGGAATTATGACCATCCAGCTCAGAATTCCGCCTGCGAACATATATGAAGAAATCCTCGGTCCGCAAATAAAGCCGACACTCATAACCGCGGGGTAAATCTGTGTGCCGATTTCGCCCGCATAGCCCTTGAATTTAAGTGAAACTTCACCCGCAACTAATTTAAGTCCGTCAATGATAAACTTGAAAAGTGCCGCAAAGCCCATACCCGCAAAAACCGTGCCCGCATTAGCACCACCCTTTTCACCTGCAAGCAGAACTTCAGCACAAGCCGTACCCTCGGGGTAGGGCAGAATGCCGTGCTCTTTAACAATCAACGCGTTGCGAAGCGGCACCATAAAGAATACACCAAGCAAACCCCCAATAAGTGCAATAAGTGTAATTTCAATAAGGCTTGGCTTGTCCATTTTACCCTCTGACGCCCATAAGAAAAGGGCAGGGAGAGTAAAAATCGCACCCGCCGCAAGTGATTCACCCGCAGAGCCGATTGTCTGTACAATATTACTTTCAAGAATTGAATTTCTGCGTAAAGCAATGCGTATAACACCCATTGCAATAACTGCCGCAGGAATTGACGCCGAAACCGTCATACCCACGCGAAGTCCTAAATATGCATTTGCCGCGCCGAATATAACCGCAAGCAAAACGCCCATAACAACCGATGCAACGGTTATTTCGGGCGTTACCTTGTTTGCCGCAATATACGGCTTGAATTCGTTTTTCATAATTCGAGGTAACTCCAATCTATTGCCGATTTATCGACATTTTTATCATTTGAAATTTTACCACGAATATATTTTTAATTCATTACACAAATTTTTCCAAGAGTGTTACAAGCACATCAAAAATCTTATCAACTGAAGAAATGCTCATTTTTTCGTTGACCGTGTGTACATCAAAAAGGTCAGGACCGATTGAGATGCAGTCAAGCCCTGAAAGTGCATCTGCGAATGTGCCACATTCAAGCCCCGCGTGGATTGCCACAATTTCGGGCTCATAACCCATTTTTTCAGCAAAAACTGATTTGTAAAGATTTTGAAGTTCTGAATTTTCCTTAAATTCCCAAGGAGGATAATGCCCCGAAGCCTCAATCTGACAGGGGAGAGCACCAAAAAATGTTTTAAGCTTGTCTTCAAGTGCAATATGTGCAGATTTTTTGTTGCTTCTCAAGGCGAAAAGCATTGAGATTTCACTTTCGTCAGTTGCAAGAATTCCCAAATTCAATGAGGTTTCAACAAGACCCTTTATACTTGCACTCATTTCAATAATTCCGTTGGGTGCGCAAAGCAGAGCGAAAATCAAGTTGTTCTTTAATTCATTATTCAATACATCAAATTCTGCATTTTCACCAATATTAACAACGGGCGCAAAATCTCTTTCACGCTCTGCAATCTCAGCTTTGATTATTTCAAGCTCTTTTTCTGCATTACCAACAAATTCCGTAGCATTATCAACGCAAAGTCTGATTTTGCAAAGATTTGGAATAGCATTTCCCTTGTCGCCGCCGTCAATACTGATAATATCAAAATCGGTATTGTTTACCAAAGAATTCAAAAATCTGCCCGCAAGCATATTGGCATTAACTCTGCCCTTGTCGATTTCAATGCCCGAATGACCGCCTTTTAAGCCTTTAAGAAGTACAGTCACCTCTGTGCCCGATTTCTTAATACGGCTAATGGGCAAACATACTTTAAAATCACTTCCGCCTGCGCAGGATACCGTAACTGCATTCTGCTCTTCGGAGTCAATATTAACCATTTTTCTGCCACTTAAAAGGCTCATATCAAGCTTTTTGGCACCCACCATACCGATTTCCTCGTCGGTGGTGAAAACTGCCTCAATACGAGGGTGACGGTATTCATCACTTTCAAGAATTGCAAGCACCATTGCCACCGCAATTCCGTTGTCAGCACCAAGAGTTGTGCCACGAGCCTTAACAAAATCACCGTCAACAAAAATCTGGAGCCCCTCGGCAGAAAAATCAATATTTCTGTCCTCTGTCTGCTGACATACCATATCAAGATGTCCCTGCAAAATAATGGGTTCTGCGTTTTCATATCCCGCAGTTGCATTTTTGTAAATTACAACATTGTTTGCAGAATCTCTTTTGTATTCAAGTGAGTGTGATTTGGCGAATTCCACGCAGTAATCGGCAATTCTGTTCATATCGCCCGACCCGTGCGGAATACCGCAAAGCTCTTCAAAATATTTAAAAACCCTTGCAGGCTTTAAATTCTCCAAGTTCATAATATTAACCTCCAAACTGATAAATGCCTCCCTTGTCATAGGGATAAACGCCGAATAGCCTCCCCGCTTGACGGAGGGGCGGTGGAGGGATTCAATTTCCCTCAAAAATCATTCAAAATTATACCACAACTATATTCCCCAATCAAGTGTGAACAATTCCCTCGCTTTTAGTTGAGTACAAGGAATAACCAATTGCAGTCCCACGCCCTAAAAATGTGCCACCGGCACATTTTCTTAACGGGCTTTCGAATCCACCCTTTTTTTGACAAAAAATAAACGAGACACCCTAATGGACAGACCACGTAAGGAAGTATTTTAAGTAAGGTACGGTGTAACCCCGTAAAAGGGGTTGCACCGTTTCCTTTTGTCAAGCTGCAAGGCGGTATGCCTCCGGATTTTTCCGTATATCTTCCATCATAGCAATAAGTTCTTCTGCGGAAGGTATTGAGATCATTCCCACGCCTGTAAAGTAAATGTCCACTTTCACATAGCAATGACCGCTTGACTTGTCATTGTTGTGGACTTCAATGCGCTCTATCAGCTTATTCACAATAATCGGTGTCAGTTCCGTAATATCCGTCATTTCTCTAAAGGTACGGATTAAAAGCCTTGTATCAGCAGATTTTTGTTCGGAGGACTGCAACACTTGTTCCCCGTTGGCAACAACCTTTGTCAGTTCCTTTTGCTCCCGTTCATAATTTTTCATCATCATTTCGTAAAAATCATCTTTTACTCGACCGAGAGCATTATCCTCATATAGCTTTGCCATCAGCTTATCCAACTCAGCCAAACGGATTTTGCTATCTGAAACCATCTTTTTCAGCCTTTCAAACTCAGCCTTTTGCATCGCCTTATTTTTCTTCGCTATCATATAAAGGAATATGCTTTCGTGACAGCGAACAAAGTCTGCCATATTGCTGATTGCTTCAAGCACGATTCTTTCAAGCACTACATTACGGATATAGTGGATTTTACAAGTGCCTCTGCCGTCTTTATAATTGGCACAGCGGAAAAACTCTTGATTCGGCTTTAAGCTCTTTGACGCACAGAAGTGCA
>CAYWFB010000023.1:0-23971 GCA_964457415.1 uncultured Eubacteriales bacterium
GGATACCGTAGCCGCGTTCTGTGAAGTTGAGACCATTACGAACTGTTCTGCCGATTCCGTCATATTTTACCCATTTGATGAGTGATGTATCAACCCCGCCCTGCATGATAAAGTCTTCAAGAAGACGACCTACCTCGTTGTCTGCAAAAGCAGTTACAACTGCGGTCTTCATGCCGAAGCAACGGCGAAGTCCGCGGGCAACATTATACTCACCGCCGCCCTCCCAAGCTCTGAATGAGCGGGCAGTTTTAATTCTGCCCTCGCCCGGGTCAAGACGAAGCATAATTTCGCCCAATGAAATCATATCAAATGTGCAATCTTCTTTTTTTCTTAAATTTAAATTCATTGTATTTTGCCTCCAATATGTTCTCACTACCTTAATTTGCTCAGCATAAGCAGTGAGATATTTTTTTGTCAGAGCCGTATGAAAACGGAGTTAATACTTTGGTGTATTAACGAGTATTTCAGACGAGCTATGACGGAAAAAGATCCACTGATTATACGCCTGAATATGCTGAGAAGCCACCATCAACGCATATGCTTGTGCCTGTGATAAAGCCTGAATATGCTTCGTCGCAAAGGAACATCAATGCACCTGTAAGCTCTTCTGATTCGCCGAAACGCTTCATAGGAGTAGCATTAAGAATCTTCTTTGTACGGTCTGTAGGTGTGCCGTCTTCGTTCCAGAGAAGAGCCTTGTTCTGATTTGTTGAGAAGAATCCAGGTGCGATAGCGTTTACGCGGATACCAACGTCTGCAAAGTGAACTGCCATAAACTCTGTGAAGTTCTTAACTGCCGCTTTAGCCGCTGAATATGCGGGGATTTTAGTAAGAGGACGATAAGCATTCATTGATGTCACATTGATAATGCAGGTGTTCTCTTTTTCAGCCATATCGCGTGCAAAAACCTGTGTGGGAATAAGAGTACCAAGGAAGTTGAGATTGAATACGAATGAAATTCCGTTTGCATCAAGGTCAAAGAATGTCTTGATATTCTCGTCTTTCTCAATAAGGTCAATCTTTTCAAGAGTTTCCTTTGTTGTTGTGCCCTTGGGGTTATTTCCGCCTGCACCGTTGAGAAGAATGTCGCAAGTTCCGAGCTTTTCAGCAATCACGTTGCGGGCATTTTCCATACTGTCTTTTTCAAGAACATTACAACCAACTGCGATAGCAACACCACCGTCATCATTAATTTCGTCAGCAACCTTCTGTGCTGCTGCTTCATTAAGGTCAAGAATTGCAACCTTAACACCCTGCTTTGCAAGTGACTTTGCGAAATCTGCACAAAGAACTCCGCCGCCACCTGTAACTACTGCTACTCTGCCTTTTAAGTTTTCGTGTACCATAGGTTATTTACCTCCTTTCTCAACTGCTTCAAACAAGCCGTTTATGTATGTAGCGCCCAGTGCTCTGTCGAAAAGACCGTAACCGGGTTTTCCTGTTTCGCCCCAAATCATTCTACCGTGGTCGGGACGAACATAGCCATCAAAGCCTGTATCTACAAGTGCCTTTACTACCTCATACATATCAAGACTACCACAATTTGAAATATGTCCACTTTCTTCAAAGCTTCCGTCTTCCATAATCAAAATGTTTCGGATATGCATAAATGCAATTCTATTCATTGCACTATATTTTCTAATCATTTTTACCACATCATTTGATTTTGCACAACCTAATGATCCGGTACAAAGACAAAGACTATTTGCCTCACTATCAACAAGCTTTAACATTCTGTCAATATTTTCTTCGCAAGTGATAATTCTCGGAATGCCAAAAATCGGATATGGCGGGTCGTCCGGATGAATTGCCATTTTAACGCCACATTCTTCAGCCACAGGAATAACTTTTTTAAGGAATCTTTCAAGATTTTTCCAAAGTCCCTCTTCCTTGAGCTCACCATAAGCTGAAATTAATTCTCTTACCTCTTCTTGAGTATAGCTAGAATCCCAACCCGGAAGATGAATATCATCCTTAAGCGGGTCAAGCCCCTTCATCTGCTCCCAATACATAACAAGACTTGTCGAACCATCCTCTGCCTCTTTATCAAGCTGTGTACGAGTCCAGTCAAAAACAGGCATAAAGTTATATGTTACACATTTAACACCATATTTTGCACAACGACGGATGTTTTCACAATAAACCTCTAAAAGCTCGTCAACATTATCTCTGCCAAGCTTAATGTTTTCGTGCACAGGAATTGATTCAACAACATCAAAAATAAGACCATTTTCTTCGCACTGTTTTACCATTTTCTCGATTGACTCTTCCGGCCAAACCTCACCCGGTTTTACATCATAAACGGCACTAACTATGCTTTTCATATTTGGAATCTGGCGAATGTATTGCAATGATATCGGGTCACTTTCGCCATACCAACGGAATGACATTTTCATATGTTTTTCCTCCTTAGATTTAAAGTTTAGTATAACACTTCATTATTATTTTAACATTGCCTGTCTTTCTTTGCAATGTATTATTTATAGTTATTTTGGGATAATTTTAATTCTCGTTTGAGAAATTTGCATCATCTTCCCAATAGGCTACATCAAAGGGGTCTTTATCGGGGTCATAAACGTCCCATAATTCGTGCTCAAACTCTGCGGGCTGGGTGGGACATTCTGCAATTGCCTCAACCTTCATTCCCCTTGACCAGATTGACGGGTCAATGCGGATTGTGTAACCACAGCAAGATGGTGTGAGCCACTCGTGCATTGGTGCTTCGGGCAAAGCGTAAGTCTGCATAAGTGACATTATCACACCACCGTGAGTAATAACTGCAGTGTTTTTTACGCCTGCACGGATTACACCGTCAACGATTTTTTCAAAGCAGTCGCAAATTCTGTAATTGAAACGCACCTGACTGTCACCAAATGGTGCGGCTTTGTTGGGATTTGTACCGCTGAGCCACTCTGCAAAATCCTCATCATCCTGCAATTCTTCGGCAGTTTTGCCCTCGAATTCACCAAAATCGTATTCGCGTAAATCGTCTAAAATTATTGGATTTTTATCGGGATAAATCGCCTGCGCAGTTTCAATACATCTCTTTAAAGGACTTGAAAATACTGCGTCAACCTCGGGGTAATCACCGTAATTTTCCATAATATCTTTAAGCTGTGCCATACCCTCTTCGCATACGGGCTCGTCAGTATGACCGATATATCTGCCATCGAGGTTGCCCTTTGTTACGGCGTGGCGGATTAAGTGAATTTGGTAAGTTTTCATATTATGTCTCCTGAAAATTTGTGAATTCACACAATATACAAATTGTTGAATTCAGTATATAATCTTTATACATTTTGTATAGAAGAAGTGATTTTTAATGAGTACACCTATTTCAACAAGACTTGTGTCATTGCGAAAAGATAAAAATCTAAGTCAGAAAGAAGCAGCCGCTGCCCTCGGCGTTTCGCAGGGACTTTTGTCCCACTACGAAAAGGGAATTCGCGAATGCGGACTCGATTTTTTGTGCCGTGCCTCTACCTTTTATGACGTGAGCTCGGATTATCTTTTAGGTCTTTCAGACACAAAAATGATGTCTGATGCTCTTTTTGCCGAACACGAAATTCCGCAGGATAGTGAAATGAGAATGAGTACAATTTTCCGTTCTTCTGTTTATCTTCTTGAAAGACTGGGCTCTTTTGGCAGAAATTGCAGGAGCAAAATAAGGGCAATTTATATTCTCACCATTTACAAGATTTATCTTACCGCGCTTTCGCAAGGTGCTTTGCCTAATCACGAATTGGCGAAGAAAGAACTGTCACCGTATCTTTCAACAGTTACCATTGATAATATTATAAACAGTCTTGTTTTTGAGGGCGATGCCAAACCAAAACGAAGTGAGCATCTGCCCAAGACAATGGATACCATTATCAAAGAAGCAACAAAAATTATTGAAAAGGAAATCGCAAGAATTAACAGAATTGTAAACAGACAATCAAAGTAATTCTTTATAAATAAGACTTTTCTTGAAGCCCGTTTCGGCGGCAACGGTTTTTGACGCCTCGTTGACGCTGACACCTTTATTTACAAGGTCTTTTGCCAACTCTACAGCCTCTTCTAAAGTGAGGGGCTGTTTTTCTTTTACCTTTTCGGCACCTGCTAAAATCAGCACATACTCGCCGCGTGGATTTTCGATTTCATAGTAGTCAATTGCAGCTTTAAGGCTTGTCCGCATAACCGTTTCGTGAATTTTTGTAAGCTCACGGACTATTGCGATTTCGCGGTCGCCGAAATATGCATACATATCGTTAAGCGTTGCCTTTAATTTGTGCGGTGCCTCATAAAAAATCATTGTACGGGTTTCATTTTTTAATTCTTCAAGATGCTCTTTACGGCTTGGCTTGTTTGTGCTTAAAAAGCCCTCAAAGGTAAAACGACCGCTTTCCATTCCGCTGATTGCAAGTGCCGTTGCAAAGGCGGTGGGACCAGGCACGGACTCGACGGGAATATTATTCTCGTGGCACAAATACACCAAATCTTGTCCCGGGTCAGAAATACAGGGCATACCCGCATCAGTCACTATTGCGCAGGTTTCACCCTCAAGAATTCTTTTGATAATAAGCTCGCCACGCTCACGTCGGTTATGCTCAAAATAACTGATGAGGGGCTTTTTTATATCGAAAAAGTTAAGTAATTTTGAAGTAACTCTTGTATCCTCGGCGGCGATAAAGTCAACACTTGCCAAGGTTTCTTTTGCTCTCGGAGAAAAATCGGACAAATTGCCGATGGGTGTTCCTACAACATAAAGTTTTCCTACCACAACATTTTCTCCTTTACTAATCCTTTAAACAATTATCATAAAACCAATCAAATATGCTTTCCCATTTGCGCGCACTCGGCAACGGCTTACTGAATTTATCGAAACAAGACACTTGATAATAAGCAGTGATAATATCATAAATATCGTCTAATTCATCATCCGAGTAGTCTTTATCGTCAACCAAAACTACGCCGATTTCTTCGAGCATTTTATTTTCTTCTGAGTTAAATAAACTTCTAATTTTAGTCATAATAAATTTTTATTTCCTATATTTTTCTGTAATTTCCAGCATTTCGTCACTTAAAGTTCCGTCATTATTATAGGCTACCAATTGAGCCTCAACCTTTAAGCCGTTTTTGGCTCCGCGCTTGCCCTCAATGAGCACAAGCCAGGGTTGAGTGTCACCTTTTTTCGATACAAAGCGAAGTCTTTTGGGCTCAATCCCGTTATTTCTCATAGCTGTCATTGCATCAAAAACTCGCTCAGGACGGTGGCAGATACAGAATTTTCCGCCGAATTTTAAAAGCCTTGCGGCACTTTTGGCGATATCTTCAATATTGCAGGCGGTTTCGTGGCGTGCAAGGGTTGCGCCCTCATTCTCATTCTTAATCCCGCCACCTGCGATTTTATATGGCGGATTCATCGTTACCAAATCAAAAGAGCCTGCCTCAAAATCGCTGATATTTTTCAAATCAATGTTATGTACCGTGATTTTGTCCGTATTATTAAGCGCAAGTGAACGGTGCATCTGCTCGCAAGCATTCGCCTGAATTTCAACGGCATCAATAGCTTTGCATTTGCCGTCGCGAAGCCACAGAAACGGAATAATTCCGCAACCTGAACCGAAATCGCACGCCACATCATATTTTTTAGGACTTGCAAATGAGGCTAAAAGCATTGCGTCTGTGCCAAAGGTGTGTTGCTTTGAAACGATAAGGCCAACACCCTCGCCCAAGTCCTCAATATGCTCGCCGTCGAAAAGCTGAATATTGTCAGTCAACATAAATATCCTCAACATCATCCATACTTCTTATGGTGGTAATCATAAGAGCAAGTGAATCGTCATTCTTAGGGAACACAAGCACCTTAATAACCGAAGTGTCCTTACGGCGCTTGAATTTAACATCCTTAGCCTCGGTATAAACAACCTCCATTGAATGAATGGTGCCGCCGCACTGCTTGATGGTTTTTGTAATTAAAGGAATTTGAGTTCCAACATCTTTAATTTCAATAAAGAGAAGCTTGCCTGCCGAACCGCGCACAATAAATCTTTTAAGAGAGTTAAGTGTGAGATAGATTACAACAGTCGCCACAAGTCCGCCCACAATAAAGCCAGAGCCCACGGCAATGCCTATACACGAAACTGCCCAGAGTGACGCGGCGGTGGTGAGACCCTTAACAGAGAATCCCTCACGGAGAATTGTACCTGCACCCAAGAAACCGATACCGCTTAAAACCTGTGCGCTCATTCGGGTAACGTCTGTGGTTAAGCCTTGCTCTTTTGCAATATAAACCGAAGTGAGCATTACAAGTGCCGAGCCCACAGCCACAAGAATATGAGTTCTGAAGCCTGCAGGACGGTGCGAGTGCTCACGTTCGAAGCCGATAATACCGCTTAAAAGTGCCGCAAGCCCGATTTTAACGATTGCGTCAACTGTAAAGCGTACCTCGTCAAAGCTCCAGGCCCACAAAGCCGCATCCTTAATCCATTCCCAAATTTCTGCCAACTGAACTCATCTCCTAAAAATTATATCTTTCTTAATAAAGGAAGTAAGGACAAGGCAACTGCCCAAACCGCCTGATACATTATAATCTGCCATACGCCAATCTGTGCAAGTCCTGAAAGGAAAGCAAGAAGCACTACACCTGCAACACCTAAAAATGCTGCAACAAACTGAATTACGCGTGAAATATTTACGAAATTATTTATTTCAAATGAGGCGTGAAGTGACATAAGCATTGTTTTTATGCCACCACGGTGGATAATTTTCGCGTCTGCGTGCTCCGCCTCGTTATTTTTAACCTTTGTGAACATCTCGCCTGCAACGGGGTTAATAATTTTAACCACGTTTGAGGGAAGCCCGAATTCATGCTCAAGGAACTGCTCGGTAATATTTGCGTCAGAGGTTCTGAAGAAGATTGTAAGACCATCTTTTTCAAGCTTGCGCATATATTTTGCAGTTTCTTCATTTGCCTTATACACAACAACAAACATTGCAGAAATTTTACCCTCAATTGCAAGGTAAATCACATTTCTTCCACTCTGCTTGAATTTTTCTTCGAGTTCCTTGTCGGGCACTTCAACATTATGATGAACAAGCAATTCGCGGTTACCAACTAATACGCGGTGATTGTGAATCCAGCAAGAGCAACCAAGCTTTTCTTCATAAGAAAGTGACTCAACGGGGAATAAAAGCTGACGCTTACCGTCGATTACGCCCTCAAAGATTTCCGCCATTACTCCGCCCGATGCAATAACAACGGACGCGGTGTAGAGAATTGCCTCGTCAACGCGCATTTTGTGGTAAATCTTCATACCCTCAATGTTGCATCCGCCACGCCGGAAAGCGTCGCAGGCATCAATTACAACACCGTTTGAGTTTACCGCATCTTCAACCGCACTATAGCCGTTGATTATTGCGCCCTCAGCATTAAGCTTTTTATTTACTGCACGAAGATTTACTGTCGCTGAAAGCCCTGCCGCCATAGGAAGACCCATAAGAATAGCGCCTGTAAAGGTACTGATACCTGCAAAGGCATTCTTTGAAACAAAGCCGTAAATCACGCCCGCAAGAATTGCCGCAATTGCCACTGCGGGAACCGCGATATTAAGAAGTGGTCCTGTAACCTCTGCCGAGCGAGAAAGCTCAACAAAGCGTGCAGGGAATCCTATTCTTGCTGAATACTTGATGTCGGGGTCACCAAGCATAAGACCGCGTGCGATTTCGTTTGCAGTATCCTCGTGACCTATGTTTTCAACACTGTGAGGGTCATCTGTTTCTGCAATCACTTCAAAGTTTTCCGCGTCAGTTATGCAACGTACAAGCTCACTGACCGTCTTTAAAATCATCGGTATAACTGCCGCACCCGCGATAAGACGTGCTGTGGACTCAACATTATCTGTAAAGGCAAAGCCTGCGATACATTGAATTATTCCGGCAATTGCCGAAACGGCGATTACGGTGTCAGTATCAGCAGTTTTATTTTGAAGCCCTGTAACTGCATTTTTAAAGCTTGAAAAATTAACCGCGCAAGCACAAAGCAAAAGTAACAACTGAACTGCAACATAAACAAATTCATTATTACCATAGATTTCAAAATTACCGTTTTCTGCACCTGCAACGGTGGCTAAAACACACATTGCAAAGGCAATGAATGAGAGGACCACAAGCTTTACAACAATGCCCTTTTTCTCGGCCTCAAAAACCTTACGAACTGCTTTTTTATCCTTGGGTCCAAAATATTCGCGGGCAACAGATACCTTTCGTCTTTCAAAACGACGCTTACGGCGAACAGGCTCTGCTTCACCGTCAATTTCTTCGGGCTCGTCAACATCTTGCTTGAAGATAAGACCACTCTTGACAAATTCATCAACAACACCCTTACGAGTTTCACGAAGCTGTGCCTCTGCCTCTTCTTCAGACTGTTGCATTACGGGCTCGTCATCAACAAAGCCCTCGAACATAATCTGATTATCCTCTTCCCTGCCCGAAGATAAAATTTCTTCTTTTTCGAGCATATCCTCTGCGGGAACAATTGTGGGCAGAGGCTCAAAGCCGTCCGTATTGGAGCTTGGAGCTCTTTTCACCACAACGCCGGGGGTTTCAATGGTTTTCTGCGGAAGAGAATTTATAAGTGCACGGTGCTCCTGAGTCTTTTCGAGATTCTGCACAGGCTTGTTCATAAAGTGCTTTCTGTATTTTTCTTCGCCGATAGCAGAGCTCGAAAGAGCCTCGCCGTCACCCGTAGTAGTTCTTGCGACCTTATTTCCTAAATTATGAGAGATATTGGGATTATATACACCGCGAATATCTACTTCATTAAACATTCTTGTCTTTTCAATTGAAATCTGACTGTCAGCCGGTTTGATTTCAGGTTTTTTCTGAGTTTCGGGCAGTTCTTCGGGGATTTTTTCTGCCTCAACACTGATTAAAGCGCCGTCATCGGTAAGACCAATCTGACCGTCGTCTGTAACAGACACGGTAACCTCTTTTTCCTCGGACTCTTTTACAAGCTCGGGAATTTTTATTTCAAATTTCTTTTCTTCTTTTTTAGGTGCGGAAGCAACGGGCTTTATAACCACCGTTTTTTCCTCTGCCTTCTGCTCTTTCACGGGTTCCGCTTTGGGCAGTGACACCTTTATAGATTCTTCCGCTTTGGGCTCTGTGCCTATAATGTCAGCCAAAAGAGCATCAATACGCGCAGAGGAATATTCCTCCACCGCATCTTCTCCGTTATACTTTTTTGCAGATTCAAGAATATCGTCAATCAACGATTCAGGTATTTTTGCCATAATAAAATTCCCCCGAATTATTTATTATAGTTTTAAATAAAAATTATTTTCTTCTATATGAAAATTCATACATCAAAATGCCTCCTGCAACAGAAGCATTTAATGAATTGATTTGTCCTTTCATTTTGAGCGAGATTATGAAATCACACTTTTCACGGACAATACGGCTCATACCATCGCCCTCTGAGCCGATTACAAGCACCGCCGCGCCATCAAGATTTACACTTCGCACATCCTCGCCGCCCATATCGGCACCGTAAACCCACATTCCTTTTTCTTTAAGCTCGTCAAGAGTTGAGGCAAGGTTTGCAACGCGGGCAACCTTCATATATTCAAGAGCGCCTGCACTTGTTTTGCCCACGGTGTAGTTAAGCGATGCGCTTCTGCGTTTTGGAATAATTATTCCATGAACTCCCGCCGCCTCAGCAGTACGGATAATCGCGCCCAGATTGTGCGGGTCTTCAATTCCGTCACAAGCCACAATGAATGGTGCTTCGCCACGTTCCTCGGCAACCGCTAAAATCTCTTCAACAGTTGAATAGTCATGAGCCGCACAGATTGCCGCCACTCCCTGATGATTAGCTTGTCCGCACATAAAATCGAGCTTTTTGCGGTCAACCTCTTTCACGACTGCACCTTTTTCACGGCACTCACCAATAATCTTACCAACGGAACCGCCTTTTTCACCGCGCACAACATAAAGAGTGTCAATCTCACGACCCGATTTTATAAGCTCGGTTACCGCGTTTCTGCCGATGATTAAATCCTTTTGTCTTTCTTCGTTATATTTATCGAATTTATCTGTTTTCTTATCCATTTTGAGCCTCCGTATAGGCATAGTTATAGAGATAATCTTTAATAATTCATTATAACAAAAAATCCCTTGTATTACAAGAGATTTTTAACAATATATTGTGTTTTACATGGAGTTTTTATGTTGTTTTAATGGATATTTTGTATTCAAACAAAAAAATATGGCGGGAGCAAGCCCCCGCCCTACTATTTATAATAATTCTTTTATTCTGCTTTCGTATGCCTTTTCTTCATACTTAAGAGTTACGCCCACATATTCACCATCAACAAGCTTAATAAGATAATCGGTGAATTTCGGATTAAGGGGCAAAATTGGTCCCGTATGGTATGTGGCGAAAAGATTATTCTTGTGAACACCCTCAATATTTGTTCCCTTATTCATTCCTGCGCCCTTTTTCATTTTGAGGAATGGGTTTGGATTTTCGCCGTAAGAATGGCTCAAGAGATTTTTAAATCCTGTAATTTGCATACCCTCAAACTCGCCTACGCTACAATCATTATAGCGAAGACGTGAAAACTGCTTTGCATAATATGGGAAGAATTTTAAGCAATCGTGTTTTTCGCCTTTAGCATCTTCAATATAATCACCAAAGATTTCAAAGGCATTGCCCGTGGCGAGAATTACTCCGCCGTTGTCAATACGGTTTTCAATGGCGTCGCGATATTTTTTGAGTGTTTCGATTTCAATAAGCTGATGCTTTTCTTGGCAAGGACCAAGCAAAAGAATATCAACCTCGCCATTCGCAAAACAAGGCTCGTCAAAAAGATGGGTTTCAACTGTTTCAACCTCATAGCCCGCCATTTTCAATTTCTTCTCAAGATATTCTGCGTTTCCGCGGTCACCGTAAAGGTTATTATATTCGGGGTAAAGCACTTCAATTACAAATTTTTTCATAATCAATTCTCCCCCTTTTCTTTTAAAGCATTTTTAATTTTTGCAACCACACTTGTAGCGTAAAGCTCGAAATAAATGACGATATTTCGGCTCTTATCTGCATTTTTGCTGACAGCGTTTGCCAACTCGTCATAATTCTCGAAAAGAACAAATTTTGAAGTGTCAAAGCCTTTGATTTCAAGGCACCCAGCCAAATCATAGCAACGGGTTCCGCCAATGTAAATATTCTTGATTTTGTCACTTGCAAGCGGTGAAAAATCGGTATCATAAAGCCATGAAATATCCTCATGACCGTGAACCTTATCGTTGCTATCTGTAATGAGAAGAACCACATCCTTGTCGTTTTCTGTACTGTTCAGGTATTTAAGACTCTGTGAGCAGGATATAGGATTCTGATTTTTCGAGAGCATTGAAACGACTTCAACACCGCCGAATTTCTGCTCTTCAAAACGACCTGTTTTTGAAGATAAATCCTCAATGCTTGAGCCGATTGTATCAATGTCAATTCCTAAAAGTCGGCAGATTGCAACCGCCCCCGTAATGTTGAAAACATTGAAGAAATTGCCTTTCTGGAATGGCAGAACAAGGCTTTCGCCCTTGTCGCCGTTGAACACAAATGTGCCGTTATCGAAATCAACATCCGAAGCAAAATAACGGCTCTCGGGCATAGAAAATCCGCAATGCGAGCACTTTGGCACACCGATGTGATTGTAATGGAAAAATTCGTAATCAAGAATATGATTGCATTTAGGGCAAGCAATCAAATCACAAACTGTGTCCTCACACTTTTCGGTGCTACGCTCGGTTTTGTTGACAGAGAAGAATACGCGGTTGCATTTATCCTCGCCCAAAAGCCCCGAAATGGCGTCGTTTCCGTTGAGAACAAGAGTAGTTTTTTCATCAAGATAATCATTGATTTTATCGAAAATAAATCCGCTGTGACCGTTACGCATAATCGAATCACGGAACAGATTTGTGCAAAGAATGTAATCGGGCACAAATTTTGTGTAAATAAACTGGGATGAACGCTCGTCCACCTCAAGAACGGCAACATCCGCAGTCACCTTACCACCAAGAGTGCATTGAGTTACCAACGCAGAGGCAAGACCGGGCGCCATATTTGACCCCTTTGAATTATTCACAACTGTTTTACCGCTGTTACGGATAATATGAGTTAGCAGATTTGAAGTACCTGTTTTGCCGTTTGTCCCCGTTACACAGATTGTAGTTTCAGGCATAACAAAACGTGCCAATGCATCAGGACAGATTTTAAGCATAATAATACCCGGCGTATTAGTTCCTCTTTTGAATATTTTATCAAGCAAAAATGCCGAAACCTTACCCACAATAACGGCAATCAAAAACCTTATTTTACCCATTTTGTTCTTCCTTTTCCTCTTGTTGTTCAACAAGCTTTGAGAGATAATGCGCATTTTTCTGTGAATTGTTTATAAGTTCGGCAAAACCATTTACAAGAATTGAAGCTACCCAACCTATTGCGGCAAAAACAGCACCTATAAGCGTGCCGATAACTCCGCCAATCAAACTGCCCGTAACAAAAAATCCGTAAACCGCAATCAAAACACCTGCAACAATACCTATTATGAATACCGCATTTGAAATTGACATTATAGTGTGTGCAATATTTGAGCTTTTCGGCTCTTTGCCAATGGAAAAATCATCAAAGCTATCTGTATTTTCAGGTTCTTCGTCTACAGTTTCAAACTGTTTTTCTTCCTCTTCGGTTTCAACTGCATCATCAACGGCTTTGCGCGCAAATTCTACATTGAATTTTTTACAGCTTAAGCAGTTTGCAGTTTTCTCCCAACATTCGCGGTGATAAATTTCCCAGCAATGAGGGCACTCAACCAAATCAGCTTCTTCTATTTTTTCATTACATTTAGCGCATATAAGATTATCCATAAAATCGCTCCTTTATGTAAATAATTATAAATTTCGCAAGAGTTAAAGTCAATATGTGAAACAAAAAAAGAAAGTCATTCTGAAGAACGAAGCAAAAACTCTCAAGGAGGAGAAGCTTCGCTTCGCTCAGAATGACACTGTAATACCTATTTTTTAAAATTAAAGAATACTGTAATTCACAACGAGTGTGGCAAATACGATTGAAACCATTGAAAGAAGCTTGATGAGGATGTTGATTGCGGGACCCGAGGTATCTTTAAATGGGTCACCGACTGTATCGCCCACAACTGCCGCCTTGTGCTGTTCACTGCCCTTACCGCCGTGAACGCCCGACTCAATATATTTCTTTGCGTTATCCCAAGAGCCGCCCGAGTTAGACATATAAACCGCCATTAAAAAACCCGTAACGGTAGCGCCTGCGAGCATTCCCACAACGCCTTTGTAGCCGAGAATCACACCAACAGCAAGGGGAACTGCGATTGCAATAACCGTGGGAAGCACCATTTCGCGAAGGCTCGCTTTTGTGCAAAGGTCAACACAAGAGGCATAATCAGGTTCTGCCTTACCCTCCATAAGACCTGTGATTTCCTTGAACTGACGGCGTACCTCTTTAACAACGCTCTGTGCCGCCTTACCTACAGAATCCATTGTAAGAGCCGCAAAAACAAAGGGAAGGCAAGCACCAATGAAAAGTCCTATAAGAACAACGGGATTGATAATATCAAAGCTTAAATCTGCGTTGGGGTCAATACTCTTTACCTTATCAACATATGATGCAATAAGTGCCAATGCTGTAAGAGCAGCCGAGCCGATTGCAAAGCCCTTGCCCGTTGCTGCGGTTGTGTTACCAAGAGAATCAAGAGCGTCTGTGCGTTCTCTGACTTCAGGCTCAAGACCCGCCATTTCAGCAATACCGCCCGCGTTATCTGCAACAGGTCCGTAAGCATCGGTTGCCAAAGTGATGCCGAGAGTTGAGAGCATACCAACCGCAGAAAGTGCAATACCGTAAAGTCCCATCGAGGCACTTGTGGCACCGCCCGATACAAAATAAGAAACAAGCACGCTGACTGCCACAATTGCAACGGGCATTGCGGTAGATTTCATACCGAGTCCAAGTCCGCCGATTATGATTGTAGCAGAACCTGTTTCAGAGGTTGAAGCCAATTTCTTTGTTGGCTTATAACTGTCAGAGGTGTAGTATTCGGTAGATTTACCAATCAACACACCCGCTAAAAGTCCCGAAACAATAGCAACATAGAGTCCGAGATTTTCTTTGCCGAGAACAAGCCATACCACAGGCAGAGCCACAACCGCAATTGCAATTGCGCTTAAATTGGTACCGCGTGAAAGAGCCTTGAGAAGCTGTTTCTGGTCAATGCTTTCGCCTGTACGAACAAAGAATGTACCCACAATCGACATTACAATACCAAATGCCGCCAGAAGCATAGGTACCGCCATTGCACTGAAGCTGCCTTGAAATGCAGAAACACCGAGAGCCGAAGCAGAAATAACAGAGCTTACATATGATTCATAAAGGTCTGCACCCATACCTGCAACATCGCCTACATTATCGCCTACATTATCGGCAATAACCGCGGGATTGCGTGGGTCGTCCTCGGGAATGCCCGCTTCAACCTTGCCAACAAGGTCAGCGCCAACATCTGCCGCCTTTGTGAAGATGCCACCGCCGACACGGGCAAACAGTGCCATTGAAGACGCTCCCATACCGAAGGTGAGCATTGTGCTTGTAATAATTGAGGGGTCGTTTATTCCGAAAACAAATCTCAAAAGGAAGAACCAGATTGAAATGTCAAGAAGTCCTAAACCTACCACAGTAAAGCCCATAACAGAGCCTGCCGAAAATGCCACACGGAGTCCTCGATTTAGTCCCTCGCGACAAGCATTTGCAGTTCTTGCGTTTGAAAGGGTTGCAATTTTCATACCCACAAATCCCGAAAGACCCGAGAAAAATCCGCCCGTGATAAAGGCAAAGGGAACATACCATGTGAGAAGCCCCGCCCAAGCCATAACGCAGAGAATCACGAACATTCCGCCAAAAAATATTGAAACCACCGTGTACTGACGCTTCAAATATGCGTTTGCGCCCTTTCGGATTGATTGAGAAATTTTCTTCATCTTCTCGGTACCCTCTGAAAACTTAAGCACCTTTTTAGCCGTAAACAAGGCAAAAAGCAATGCCAATACCGAGCCGATGAATGTTAATGCGACAAGATATTTTTCCACACTACTAACTCCTTTGATAAAATATATAGTAATAATTATATACTTTGGGGGGAGATTGTCAACCGTTTAACAAACTTTTCTTTAAATTTGTGAAATTTCAACAAAGATAAATTGCATTTTACTCCTAAAGATGTGTCAAATTCTGTCTAAAAATGAAATATTGATTGCAAACTCCTTCATTTTAACAGAATCCCCCATTTTTGCATATATATTATATGAGGAGATGACTAATTATGATAAATTCCAAATTCGCAAATATACTTATGCACAAAAGCCCTTGCGCTATGGCGTGTTTAGGAGGCTCTTTTAAATTCCCTAATATTCATGGAATGGTGCGGTTTTATAATGCGGGCAGAGGCAAAGTTCTGACTGTTTTTGATATAAAAGGCTTACCCGTTGAACGTGAAAGATGTGCCGAGAGATTTTTCGCAATACACATTCACGAAAAAGGCACCTGTGAGGGCACCGTAGATGAACCATTCAGCGAGGCGGGTGCTCATTATAACCCTTACGATTGCCCGCACCCCACCCACGCAGGTGATTTAGGTGTGCTTTTTGCAGATTGTCAGGGCACAGCACAGAGTGCTATGTTTTTTGACAGCTTTTCCATAGGCGAAATTATAGGCGGAAGTGTCATAATACACAAAAATCCCGACGACTTTATAACTCAGCCGTCGGGAAACGCAGGGGAAAGAATCGCCTGCGGAATTATTAAAAAGTATTAAAGCAAAACTGACCTGCGGATATTCCCACGGGTCAGTTCTCTTTTATATATTATTCTTCCTTTTTAATCTGCTTAACCACCTGATTACCGTAAACCGCGGTGCCGGTCACAAGCACACCCTGAATTACGCTTTCGGGTGAAATCCCCATAATTGCAACCGAGCCCACAATACCAAAGCCCAAAAGAATAAGGGGAATATATTTGTCGGGTATTTTTTCAATATTTTTAATTATCATCCCAATCACATTAAGCACGGGAATAAGTAAAATTGCATTTTCTGTTATATATTCAAGCATATTTTTTACCTCTTGTTATATTATGATGTGAGAGTACTCACAAGAACACCGCACAAAGCACCAATCAGTGCCACAATCACCTTATCCCACAACCAGCCGGGACGTTTTTTAAGTGTTTCGATGCTCTCTTTAAGCTCACCGAGAGTCACAAGCATACTGTCAAGCTTTGTACTGCTTGTGACCTGCTCAAGTGTTACATCATTCACCTTTTTATAAAGAATTTTCACATCTGCCTCAACTGAATCAAGGCGATGATTTATAATTTCATTTTCAGTCATTGGTTACACCCTTTTTAATGTCATCACGATGCACAAAGCCCGTAACATATTTACCGATAGGCTTGCGTTCCACATTTTTAAGAGAATTTGTAACTCTGTATCTCGCCTCAAAATAAATTCCGTCATAAATATAATATGTACCGCTGATATAATTTGAGACCTTGTCAGTATAAGCTGAAGAATAAAGTCTGGCATTTTTGAGCACGATTTTCTGCCCCGCCGCATAGCCACGTTTAGGGGCTTCTGCCTCGATTTCTGCACCGTAGCCATTAAGTCCGTTATACTTCATAATTGCAGGGTAATTTTTATAACACTCATCAATATCCACATTTCCCTCAACACCGTCAACTCTGCCCTTTGAGGATTTCTGCCATATTCCGTAAGGCTTTTGGAATGTGGGTTTATCACTCCATTGTGCAAGCCAGATGTCATAATTTTCAAAGATTTCGTCTGTGAAATAGTTTTCAAGCCAATGCTTGTTGGCGTAAATGCAGACATAATAACCGTAGGACTCCATTTTTTCGCAGAATGCTTTTGCAATTGCAGAAATTTTTTCCTTGCCCAATTCTGCCATTTTACTGTATTCCATATCATAAGCGATTGGATATTCAAACTTTTTACCCTTGAGCTTTGAATGACAATGCTCTGCTTCTGCCACCGCCTGCTCGGTAGTTAAAGCATAAGCGAAATGATAAGCACCAACGGCAATACCCACCTTGCGTGCAGCGGGATAATTTGTTCTGAAATATAAATCAAAGCCCTCGGTGCCGTATGTTGCACGGAGCATTGCAAACTGAATTCCCGCGTTACGTACAAGCGACCAGTTAATGTCACCCTGCCAACGGGATACATCTATTCCTTTATAAACTGCCATAATATCAACTCCTTTTATCAAACTATACCGCCGAGAGAAACCACGGCGTCGATTAAGTTTTCAATGATTTTTTGCAAATCTCTGTTGTATTCAACTTCAACAATTGCACCTTCTGTATCCGTGAAAATCGTCATATTGGGTGAATTTGAAAGCATATTTTCAACTGTGCCGTCAGTAGCAGGCGTGTATTCCGCAATTTCACCGGTTGCCCCGTTCTCTACCGATAAAATTACTGCTGACGGGTCAATATATGGCATGTATTCTGTTTCCACTTCGCCCTCTTCAATCTGAATATTTGAAATTTTGCAATTTCCTGTGCCTTGTCCGTTTTTAGCAGATAAGCCATAAAATACAACCTTTGAATTCAGCATTGCTTCAGTCAATATCACCTTACCACCAAAATTCCACGTATACGCAACAGCAGGAAGATATATACACTTTATTGCACTTTCTGTTTGAGCATTTAATGTGTATGTTTTACCAGCTTGTACCTGAGGGCAAAATTCTCTTAAGGTGATTTGCGTACCACAATAACCGTTCGATGTATAGCCGTCCGGTGTTGTAACAACAATATAAGCGTCACCAACTTCGCTTATATGCTCGGTTGCCGACACTGCTGAAGCAGTTGCTTTAGAAATATCAAAATGGTTTTTCGTGCTGACCCGAACATCTATTTGATGTTCAACAGGCGAAACGTCCTCTAACGCAACGCTTATCCCTTTGGCTCTTCCCTTAACTGAATTTGCAAAGCTTTTTGTTGCATACTCTTCAGAAATTCCGCCGGTATCACCTTTTTCTCCTTTATCCCCCTTATCACCCTTATCGCCTTTATCTCCTTTGAATGTGCCAAGGCGAATTGCCTCAAGCAAGGAATTGATTGAAAAATCATTCACCTTGCACAGTGAATTATCTGTGTCGGGAGAATAATCAAAGGTTAACTGAAATTTTTTAGGTTTGATTACCTGAACGGTGTTCCCGTCTTCATCAATGCTCACCACATTGAAATAGCCCTCAACTGCTTTAAGAGAGCTCATTGACACGGGAATATTGTAGGTCACGGTGTTATCATTTGTGTTAAGCTCAAGATATTCCGTTCTCACCTTTGTTCCCATAAGCGAGCGATATTCAACATAATATCGGTAATCCCCCACAAGCTCGGGAGAAACAACAAACTTCAAAGCAGTAGCATTGTGCTCCCACATTACACCGCCGTTTTCTGTGAGCACCAAATCAGAATTGGGGGTAATTTCAATAGAAATAAATTTTTGTTCCATTATTTTTCTCCTTTGTAATAGGTTTTTAAACTTGATGCCGTTTCACGAAGTTCCCGCTTGATTTTGCGGAATTGACAAAGTTTTCTTTCCAGTTCTCTCACCGCATCAAAATCCCCCGACCTTTTTGCTTTTTCAATTTCCGCCTTACAACTGTCAATAAAAGAATTCTGAAGCTCTGCATGTTTTTCATATTCTTTGCCCAACTCATAAAGCGACATTTTTTCAATTTTCGTATTTTCGGACATATTCGAGTATTTCCTCCGTTGATTTTGGAAGCAGAATTTTATCGTACATCAGAACATATTTAAGTGAAGCTTCAAGCTTTTTGCGGGAATTTTCAAGAATTCTGTAAAAAGCCGAACGGGATATACCGTACTTTTGTGTCAGCTCCCCCACCGACACCTCGTTACACCAATGCTCGGTAGCAATATTCCGCTCAAGCTCAGTAAGCTCATTTTTCATTATATCCCTGACAATTGCAATCAATTTTTTCTGTCTGTTGTAAACAAAATATCTTGCTCCGTTTTCTGCCTTGCCTGATTTGAGGTCAACGAATTCCGTGAGATAATCGTGCTCCTCAACTGAAAATTCAGCAATTTCAATATTCTGTGCAAGCATAAGCTCTCCCCTTTCTTCAAGTTGGTCTCACCAACTTATGCACAAAAACAAAAACGCAAACAGAATAAAATCTGTGCGTCTTTTTAAAATTATCGAACATTTGTTCGCCTTGCAATTATTATTGTAGCAGTCTATTTTGATGTTGTCAAGAGGATTTTGGGACGAAATAGCAGAAAATATGCGTCAAGGCTTATGCCTAAGATTGCAATCAGCGGTTACAAACAAAAAAACGGAAGTCCGATTGGACTTCCGTAAAATATCATTATGAAATTATGTAAAAGAATTATTCAGCGTCTTCGCTCTTTTTTCTTGTCATAACAAGTGCTGCACCTGCTGCGAGTGCTACTGCTGCAACTGCAAATACTGTTGTGTCGCCTGTATCGGGAATTGTTGAGCTTGAGTCATCGCCCCACATATCACCGCTGTCATCGCCCCAAAGGTTGTCGTCATCGCTGGGCTCTGTAGAAGTACTTCCACCACTGCTGCTACCGCCGAAGAGTAAGTCGCCGATTGTGCCAAGGATACCAAGAACTGTATCAAGTAATCCGCTGAGGAAACCTCCACTTCCGCCTTCGCTATCATCCTCTTCAGGAAGCTGACCGTCGTCAATGCTACCGTCGGGCTTGCCGGTGTAACCGTCTGAGTTAAGGTCCATATTAAGAAGTGACTCAACACCCCAAACAACCTGGTTAACAACATCATTGCCTACAATGTTTGCAGCCTCAGGTAAAACTGATGTGAATGTATCCATATCAATTGCACCGCTTGTGATATCGCCTGCAATTTCAGCAACTACATCTGTCATTGACGAGGGGTCTGTTGCAGCGTCACCAAGAAGAAGTGCATAATATGCAGTCCAGCCCTCAACATCTGTGGGGTCAACGGGCTTTTTGTTAGCACCGATATAACCGTCACCATCGATATCTTCGCCCATCATATCTTCAATGTTGATGCCATACTCTTCTTCCATTTTATCCATCATAGCAAAAGTAACTTCATCAACATCAACACCTGCTTCTGCCGCAACTACTCTCGCCGCTTCCATAGCCTCAATAGCTACTGCAGGATTTGAAAGAATTAAATCAGCATTCATAAGAGCATCTGCTTTAGCATCTGCATCAAGTGTTTCATCTAAATAAATTTCTGTATAGTATGCTGTCCAAGCATCTACACCTGCGTCCGTTGCGGGAACTTCTGCTGCGAAGCCGACAACTGTCATGCTGAGAATCATTGCAAGGGAAAGAATAACTGCAAGAATCTTTTTCATAATAATCATTTCCTTTCGTTCGTAAAGTAGAAAAAACTAGTGCATTCCACTTCTATTCTTGCCCATTATACAACATTAACCAAAAAAAGTCAACCGCGTTTTAAAATTTTTTCGTATATATTGCAGATAATAGCCACGGAGGTGAATTTATGTTTTTTAAGAAGAAAAGTCCCGAAGAAAAAGTCGCCCGCACAAGAAGAAAATTGCGCAAAATGAATGAAGAAATCAGCGAAATCTGGAATGGCTTGAGTGAAGAAGAAATCCCGTCAGATGTGACAGGCAGTTACACGGGCAATCCGCAAGGCTTTGAAGTACCCGAGCAGGATGCAGACGACCTTTAAAATACGGAGTGCTGAATGATTTGTATACTATAATATATAAATTTGCAAAAAACACTTGATTTTATACAATTATTGTGATATTATTTTTTATGGTAAGAATATTCGTTTTGTCAAGAGAGTGGGGCGACCCGCTCTCTTAAACTTATACGGACAATTTTTAAGACAATTTAATATTTTACAGGAGGTTTCTATGAAGAAAAATACCGCCGCAGTAGTGTGGGATATTGCAAAGCCCATCGCAGACGAATTAGGTCTTATTCTTTGGGATGTTAAATTCTTAAAAGAGGGCACCCGCTGGTATCTTCGCATTACCATTGACAAAGAAGACGGTGTGGGCATTGACGATTGCGTAGCCATGCACCACGCTATTGACGGACCATTAGACGAAGCCGACCCCATTGAGCAGGCTTACAATCTGCAGGTTCAGTCTCCCGGCATTGAAAGAGAATTATGCCGTGATTTTCACTATGAGGCATATCTCGGCGAAAAAATTCAAATCAGACTTATCAAAGCATTTGAGGGTCAGCGTGAATACAAGGGTATTCTCACGGATTACGACAAAGAAGGCGTAACTATCGCTCTGAACGATGAAACAGAGCTTAATGTTAAATATAAAGAAGCATCGTGGATAAAAGCAGATGATTTTGGAGGTTTTACAGAAAATGAATAAAGAATTTTTTGAAGCGGTTGCGCTGATGGAAAAGGAAAAAGGTATTCAGGCAGAATATCTTTATGACAAAATCAGCGAAGCAATTATTAAGGCAGTAAGAAAAGACTATAATAACAAGGATGTTGTTGCTTGCGAAATCAACGCAGAAAAGCAGACAATGAGAGTTTATCTTCACCTTAACATTGTTGATGAGATTACTGACTGGGACACAGACATTCTTCTTATCGACGCACTTGAACACCGTGCAGACGCAAAGGTTGGCGAAACTCTTGAAATTGACCTTGACACAATGAAGTTCGGCAGAATTGCCGCACAGACTGCAAAGCACGTTATCCGTCAAGGCATCAAGGACGCTGAAAGAGGTCAGGTAATCCGCGACTTCCAGTCAAAGACACAGGATTTGGTTACTGCAAAGGTAAGCAGAATTGACCCCATCAACGGTAACGTTACTCTTGAAATCGGCAAGGGAACTGCAGTTCTTCCCAAGGGCGAGCAGGTTCCCGGTGAAACATTTACAGAGGGCGAGCTTACAAAGGTTTACATCAGCGATGTTAAAGAAACAGAAAAAGGTCCCCGCATTATGATTTCAAGAACTCACTCAGGTCTTGTAAAGAGACTTTTTGAACAGGAAGTTCCCGAAATCTATGACGGTATCGTTTCAATTCATTCAGTATCACGTGAGGCAGGCATCCGCACAAAGATGGCAGTAAGCTCAAAGGACGCAGATGTTGACCCAATCGGTGCTTGTATCGGTCAGCGCGGAGCAAGAGTTAATAATATTGTTGAAAATCTCGGCGGAGAGAAAATTGACATTGTAAAATACAGCGAAGACCCCGCAGAGTTCATTGCAGCATCTCTCGCTCCCGCAAATGTATTGAGCGTTGAGATTATCGATGCAGACGTAAAATCATGTCAGGTTACAGTTCCCGACCATCAGCTTTCTCTTGCAATCGGCAACAAGGGTTTGAATGCAAAGCTTGCCGCAAAGCTTACAGGCTGGAAAATCGACATTAAGCCCGAAAGTGGCTTCTATGAGGGCTAAAAAGCTCACATAATATACTTAATAACGAGGTGAAAGGTTTGAAACAGAAAAAAATCCCCATGCGCCGTTGTTGCGGTTGCAACGAGCAAAAGCCTAAAAAAGAGCTCATAAGAGTTGTGAGAAGCAACGAGGGTGAAATCAGTCTTGACCTTACAGGAAAAGTTTCCGGCAGGGGCGCATATATCTGCAACAGCCTTGAATGCCTCAAAAAGGCCAGAAAATCACGCAGAATCGACCGCACCTTTGAAGTAACGATTCCCGATGAGATTTACAACAAAATGGAGGAAGAAATCAGTAAATGATGACAGATAATTTAAGGGGCATTTTAGGACTTTGCCGTAGGGCAGGTAAAATGTCAATCGGGCACGACACCACAGTTTCTTCCATAAAAAACCGCAAAGCATTTTTAAGCATTACCTGTCGCGACACGTCAGAGAGGCTCAAAAAAGAAATCGCAGACGAATGTGAATTTCAGAACCGCAATATTCCTTATATTGATGCAGAATTTGATATGAAAGAGTTATCTCTGTGTATTGGCACACGGGCAGGCGTTATTTCAATAGACGACCGCGGATTTGCAAATAAGCTTATTACGATTTTAAGTCAAGAGAACTGAAACGGAGGTTATGAATATGGCGAAAAAATATAAAATTCACGAGCTGGCAAAGGATTTTAACATTTCCAGCAAAATTATTATAGAAAAACTTACAGGTAAGTTTGAGGGCGAAAAGAAGTCACAGACAACTCTTGAGGATAAAGAGCTTGATTTCATTTTTGATGTAATCACAAGCGAAAATTCAGTTAAGAGCTTTGATGATTATTTCAATGCGGCTCCCAAAGAAAAGCCCAAGGCAGAGCCTAAAAAAGAGGCAAAAAAAGAGCAGAAACCTGCTGACAATAAAAAACAGAGCGCTCCCGCACCACAGAAAAATGATAACCAGCCCAAGAAGAAAGAAAAAGACGCTAACAAGCCTATGCAGGCTCGTACAAAGGGCGAAATGCGTCACATCGACACAAGAGCAAATTCTTTCGATGCTGAAAAATACAATGAAAAATATGAAAACATTGCTCCTGCAAACGCACACCAGAACGACAACATGGTTAAGAAGCAGAAGCTTAAGCAAAAGAGCCAGCAGTATCGCAAGCAGGGTATGAGAAGCGGTAAGAAAGAGACCGAAGCAGAAAGACTTAAGAGAATTGCCGCTGAACGCGCAAAGAAGCCACCCGTAATCACAGTTGGCGACGAAATCACAGTCGGTGAATTAGCATCTCGTCTCAAGATGACTGCCGCTGAAGTTATCAAAAAGCTTTTCGCGCTTGGCATGATGGCAACAGTTAACGAGGTTATCGACTACGATACCGCAGAAATCGTTGCAACAGAGCTTGGTGCAAAGGTTAACCGCGAAGTTGTTGTTACAATCGAAGAAAGAATTATTG
>CAYWFB010000024.1:0-22924 GCA_964457415.1 uncultured Eubacteriales bacterium
ACCCCAGAATGAAGGAAAGAAAGAAGTACGGTCTCAAAGGCGCTCGTCGTGCACCTCAGTTCTCAAAGAGATAACTTTATATTTCTCAAACAAATTTCAGCACTCACAAAAGTGGGTGCTGTTTTTTGTTAATTTAATAAACTTAAATACAAAAAAGTGTTGAAAACGAGTTTGTTTTATGTTAAAATTTATGCTGTATATTTATGAGTGGAATTCTGTCCTTTTAAACAAAATTATTCATTCCACTTAAAAAAATGGTTGTAAAATATTGTGAGGCGTAATTAAAAATGGAAAAAAGAATTTTCCTTTCATCTCCTACTATGCATAATGAGGAAATGGGGTTTATTGAAGAGGCATTTGACCGTAACTGGGTTGCTCCGCTAGGATTCAACTGCGACGGTTTTGAGGCTGAAATGATAGAATACCTTGAATCAGGTGATGAAGATTGCTATGCTGTGGCACTTGCATCAGGTACGGCGGCAATTCATCTTGCTGTTATGTTGGCGGGCGTAAAACCCGGCGATAATGTTTTCTGCTCTGACCTCGCCTTTGCCGCAACGGTAAATCCTGTATCTTATGTGGGTGCAAAGCAGATATTCATTGACTCTGAATATGAAACATGGAATATGTGTCCCAAGGCTTTGGAAAAGGCATTCCGGAAATATCCTGACACAAAGGTTGTTGTAATTGCTCATCTTTACGGCACACCTGCAAAGATGGACGAGATAATTGAAGTATGCCGCAAACATAATGCAATACTTATTGAAGACGCTGCAGAGGCTTTGTCTGCTGAATACAAGGGTAAAAAGTGCGGTACCTTTGGCGAATATAACATATTAAGCTTTAATGGTAATAAAATTATCACCACATCAGGTGGCGGAATGTTGCTTACCAAGGACAAGTCAATGCGCGATAAGGCACTCAAATGGGCAACTCAGTCAAGAGAAAGTGCTCTGTGGTATCAGCATGAGGAAATCGGCTACAATTATCGTATGTCAAACATTGTTGCAGGTATCGGTCGTGGTCAGCTTTTGCACGTTGAGGAGCACCGCAGCCTGAAAGAGAAAATTTATAACCGTTATAAAGAGGCGTTTGCAGATTGCCCCGTAAAGATGAATCCCTATCTTGATTGTACAAGACCTAATTTCTGGCTTTCCTGTATTCTTCTTGATGAAGACTGCAAGGTTGACCCGATTTCAATCTGTGTAAAGCTTAACTGTGAAAATATTGAAGCACGCCCAATCTGGAAGCCTATGCATATGCAACCTGTTTTTGCGGATTGTGACTGCATTTCTGCCGGTGATAAAAATGTTGGTGAAGATATTTTCGCCCGCGGTCTTTGCTTGCCAAGTGATATAAAAATGACTGAAGCCGAGCAGGATGAGGTTATTCGCATTATAAAGAGCATGTTATAAGGATTTTAAATCCGATATAAATACATTTTTAGGAGAAGAATATGCGTACTTTGCAATTGTTCATTAAAAGAGCGTTCGATATATCAGTTGCGCTTGTACTTATTATTGCATTGACAGTAATACCTGTACTTATCGTAATTCCCTTACTTATAAAACTCACCTCAAAAGGACCTGCTGTATTTACGCAGGACAGAGTGGGAAAAGACGGTAAGGTGTTTAAAATATATAAATTCCGTACAATGCTTATCCCTGAGGAAAGCGTTAATCCTGACGGTACCGAAATGACACCTAAAGAGAGAATTACTAAGGTTGGCAGATTTTTGAGAAAAACCTCGTTGGACGAGTTGATGCAGCTTTTCAATGTGTTGTTCGGACATATGTCACTTGTGGGTCCTCGTCCCACATTGCCTTATCAGGTAGATAACTATACCGATGAACAGCGAAGAAGACATAATATGCGTCCCGGTATTACAGGCTGGGCTCAGGTAAACGGCAGAAACGACCTTTCATGGACTGAAAAGATAAACTATGACATAGAATATGTTGACAATTTCAGTCTTGCTATGGATATAAAAATATTGTTCCGTACAGTGAGTGTTGTGTTCGATAAAGAGGGTATTGAATTCAATAAACCCGATATAATCACACAAAAAACACCAACTATTACGGCAGAACAGAACGGTGCGAATGAGGCGGAAAGTAATAATACTGATGTTGACACCGTAAAGGGAACCTCAAATACATAAACGGAGCGTACAGAATGAAAGCACTTGTGTTGTGCGGCGGAATACCGCAGGCAGAGCTATTAAGACAACTGAAAGCAAGAGGTATCACAACAATTCTTGCTGATATGAACGAGAAAGTCTCAGCAAGAAAATATGCGGATGTATTTTACCCCATATCCACCTTTGATGTTGAGGGGCTTAAAGAAGTAGCACTTAAAGAAAATGTAGATTTTATTATTACAGTTTGTGCTGACCAGGTACTTGAGGTTGTTGCAAGAATATCCGAAGAATTGGGTCTTCCTTGTTATATCGACCATAAAACAGCGGTAGATGTATCCAACAAAGCATATATGAAAAAGAAGTTTGTTGAAGCAGGTGTTCCCACTTCAAAGCATGTCATTATGAAAACTTTGGATAAGAATATGCTCGAGGGTCTTGAATATCCCCTTATTGTTAAGCCCGTGGATTCTTACAGCTCACGCGGAGTGCGTAAGGTTGCAAGCTATGAGGATTTGGTTCCAGCTTTTGAAGAAGCAGTAAAAATCAGCAGAACCGATACCGCAGTAGTTGAAGAATTCGTCGAGGGTGAAGAAATCACCGTAGATGTTTATGTTGAAGATGGCGTAGCACACGTTCTTGGTGCGTCTGTCAGCGACAAAATATCGGGCAACGATAAGTTTGTTATTAACAGAACGAGACATCCCGCTCTTACCAACGAGAAAATCAAGAACGATATTGCAGATACCGCACAAAAAATAGCCACCGCTTTCGGTCTTGAAAACTCACCGATGCTTATTCAGCTCATTTCTGATGGTAATCGTATTTCCGTGCTTGAATTCTGTGCAAGAACAGGTGGCGGTATTAAATTCAGACTAATCAAAAAGTTTTCAGATTTTGATGTTGTCAGTGCAGTAATAGACCTGACCCTTGGTGAAAAGCCCCATGTTGATGCTTCAAAGCATCGTGACGTGTTTATCGTCAATGAGTTTATCTACTGTAACAGAGGTGTATTTGACCACCTTGAAGGCTTTGAAGAGTTGTTAAATGAGGGAGTCATCACCGAATACTATCCAATGAAGCAACAGGGTATGGAAATTAAAACCATTGCATCTTCAGGTGACAGGGGAGCGTCTTTCACAATAGAATCGAACAGTCTTGAAGATATTAAGAGAAAGCACAAACAAGCAAGAGAACGCATTAAGATTATCGCTCAGGACGGTACCGATATAGCAAGACACGACCTTACGGAAGAATTCGATAAATACTGGCAGTTTTAAGATATGAATATCAGTTACAGGAGAATAAGAATGAATGTACTTTTCCTTTCAATAAGCTCTATGCCGCATATGAGCGAGCATTCTATTTCACTTGATTTGCTCCATGAGTTCAAGCGTCAGGGACACAATGTGTACACCGTGTCAGCCTTACCTTATGGTGATGAGCAGGGAACAAATGTGAGTGTGGAATGTGATATTACCGCTCTGCGCGTAAAAATAGGTAAAAATAAAAAAGCTAATCCCATTGTTAAGGGCATTACAACAGTTCTTATGCCGAGTAACTACATATCTGCAATTAAAAAGCATTCTTCAGATGTTAAATTTGATTTGGTTATGTATCCGACACCACCTGTAACGCTTGTGGATGTAGTAAAATTTATCAAGAAGCGCGACGGTGCAAAGAGCTATTTGCTTTTAAAGGATATTTTTCCGCAAAATGCCGTTGACATTGGTATGATGACAAAAACGGGAGCGAAAGGACTTCTTTATCGCTATTTTCGTAATAAAGAGAAAAATCTCTATGCGATTTCAGACCATATCGGTTGTATGTCGCAGGCAAATGTGGATTATCTTCTTAAACATAATCCCGAAATTTCACCTGAAAAGGTTGAGGTTTGCCCAAATTCTATTGAAGTATATGATAAGAGCGTCTCGCGTGAGCAGAGGGACGAACTTCGTGTAAAATATGATATTCCACTTGATAAAAAGGTATTTATTTACGGTGGAAACTTAGGCAGACCCCAAGGAATTCCGTTCCTTATGGAATGCCTTAAAGCTCAAAAAAATAATGACGACGCATATTTTATGGTGGTAGGCGACGGAACAGAGTATAAAAAACTTGAAGCGTTTATGGAAACAGAAAAACCTTCAAATGTAAGGCTTATGAAACGCTTGCCAAAAGAAGATTATGACCGTATGGTTGCTGCGTGTGATGTGGGAATGATTTTCCTTGACCACAGATTTACTATACCGAATTTCCCGTCAAGACTTCTTGCCTATATGCAGGCAAAAATTCCTGTAATCGCTTGTACTGATGCTAATACTGACGTGGGTGAGGTAATCACCGAGGGCGGATTTGGATGCTGGTGTGAAAGTAACGATGTAAATGCATTTTCAGAATGTGTTGACCGTATTGCAGAAAGTGATTTATCAGCAATGCGCGACCGCGAATTTTCATATCTGGAGAAATACTTCAATGTGGAGCGCGCTTATGGAATTATTATGTCACATATCATAAGTGAGGAGGAATTCAGCTATGAAGGTGCTAATGATAAACTCAGTGTGTAGCATACGCAGTACGGGTCGAATTTGCACCGACGTTCTGGATGCTCTCTTAGCTTGCGGAGACGAAGGCAGAATTGCATACGGCAGAGAGAATGTTCTCGAAAAATATCAGAAATATACTTATCGCATATCTTCACCCTCTGATGTGAAGCTCGATGGGTTGAAAAGCCGTATTTTTGACAATGCCGGGTTTAACTCTGTAGCCACAACAAAAAAATTCATCAAGTGGGTTGAAGAATATGACCCGGATTTGATTCATTTACATAATTTGCATGGCTACTATATTAATGTTGAGGTTCTTTTCAACTATCTGAAAAAAGCAAAAAAACCTGTGATATGGACTATGCACGACTGTTGGGCTTTCACAGGGCATTGCTCTCATTTTGTAAGAATGAATTGTGACAAATGGTTGACAGGATGTCATCATTGCCCTAATAAGCGTGGTTATCCCTCAAGTATGTTGTTAGATAATTCAAAAAAGAATTACCTCAAGAAAAAAGAATTATTTTCCGGAATGGAGAATATGACGATTGTAACTCCGTCACAATGGCTTGCAGATATGGTCGGGCAATCGTTTTTAAAGGATACAAAAATTAAGGTAATAAATAACGGTATCAACACCTCGGTATTTAAACCGACAGAAAGCAATTTCCGTGAAAAGTATGGTTTACAAGATAAAAGAATTCTGCTCGGCGTAGCAAGTGCCTGGTCAGCGTCCAAAGGCTTATACGATTTTGTTAAGCTTTCCGAAAGATTGGACAACAATTATAAACTCGTTCTTGTAGGGCTTACTGAAAGTCAGTGTGCTGAGATGCCCTCGCAAATTCTGGCAATAAGCAGAACTACTGACATAAAAGAACTTGCAGAAATATATACGACTGCAGATGTGTTTATAAATCCGACTTATGCTGACACATATCCGACAGTTAACCTTGAAGCGCAGGCTTGCGGAACACCCGTTGTAACTTACCGTACAGGTGGTAGTATTGAGTCGGTTCCGTCTGAAAATGTGGTTGATACGGGGAATGTAGATGCACTTTTCACTATGGCAACAAGTGATAATTTAAAAATAAAAGAAAAAGACTTTTCGCTCTCGCGAATGGTCAATCAGTATATTAACCTATACAGAGAATCAATATAAATTTAGGGGACATTACAGTGAATCCAGAACCTTTGGGAATGCGAAAAATAACCGATGTTTTAAGAATCGAGACATGGTTGATTCTTGCATTGTTTGTACGAATGTTTTTGCTGATATTCGGCTTCAAGCAAATAGCAGCTGCGTTATTTATAATAATACATGTTTTGGCGCTTATGCTCGGCATCAAATATGTTATACGCATGTTTGCCAATAAGCAAAAGAATGAAAATATACCTATGTTAATCATCTTTGTGGTTATGACTGTGTATATCGGCGCACTTTATTTAATAAACCGCTTAACACCGATGTCGTTGGAAGAATTACCTGTGACGCTTTTGATTGTATGTCTTCTTGTAGCGGCTTCGGATGGCTGTGCAGTATCAAAGACAATATTTAAGTTGTATTTCAAATTCAGTATGATAGCCTCTATTGTGCTCATTATTTCAGCTATGATTCCCGCGTTCTACAAAGAAGGCAGTCTGATATTATATACTGCAAATGAAAATCAGGCCGGCGTTATTTATATGTGTATGTTTATGAATATGCTGGTGTATTTGCAAATGAAGAAACGATTCAGTATATCATATTTTATGGTATTGTTCATTGCTATAGGTGTTTTCTTGGGTTGCGTTATGACACAAAGCCGAACATCAATAATTTGTTGTGTTTTGACAGTATTGGTTTATTCGATATTTAAGCGAAAAACCAAGCCTTTTTCTGCCTTTGTAATAATGGTAATAATGGCGATATTTGTTTTTTTCCCTTTTATCACAGCAAATATATTGCCGAGGGCAGGTATAGATATTTCAGTAATAACCAGTGGTAGAAACAATATCTGGGAAACAGTAATCAACAGTGCTTTTGCAAATCCCTTTAATGCTAATTTTACTGTTCCAATATTATCTGAATCTATTCTTTATGGTCAAGCTATTAACGCGCATAATGTACTTCTTGAGCTTATATGGAGATATTCACTGCCCGTTGGTCTTTTCTTTATTATTTTCATGCACATGATGCTCTCAAAGACGAATAAATTGGTTGGACGTAACAGGTTGTCTATAATGCTGTTTGCTACTTTTGCCATTTGTCTTGTGCATATGTGCTTTGAGGCATCTTTGATATCCGGCGCGTTGGATTTCTCACTGTATATCGTTTTACCGCTTGTTATGGGCTTTAATCTTGAATGGAATAAAGGCAATAAGAAAATAGAATTAAAGAAGGGGAATGAGGATGAATAATTTAGTTTCCGTTATAATTCCCGCCTATAATTCAGAAGCTTTTATCGGCGGTTGCATAGAATCTGTATTGAATGGTACTTACAAAAACACCGAAATCATAGTGGTCAATGACGGTTCCGCCGATAATACCGCAAAAATCTGTGATGAATATGCCACGCGGTATTCAAACATCAAGGTTATTCATAGCGAAAACGGTGGTGTAAGTTCTGCTCGTAATAAGGGAATAGATGTGGCGAGCGGAGATTATATAACCTTTGTTGATGTTGATGATAAGCTCACTGAGGACGCCATAGAGGTACTCGTTAATACCTCAGAAAAAACTAGTGCAGATATAACGGCGGCAAAAATCTTTAGAATTAATATCAACGAACCGCTTGTAAAAAAAGTCAGCAGTAATGAAGTGGCTTTGCTGACCGACCCGGTTGAAATTATAAAAAAATCTGTTGATAACTTATACCAAACAGTATGTGCAAAGCTTTTCCGCAGAGATTTCATTGAAAATACTCGTTTTGTAGTAGGTAAAAAAATCAATGAGGATACTTTCTTTAACTTCCAATGTCTTTTGAAAGCCAAGTCCGTTGCCGTTGTTGATAATTATATCTATGCTTATGTTTTTAACCCTGCATCAGCATCTCAGGCACCGTTCTCAGAAAAATTTTACGATATTCTTTATTTCAAAGACGAAAAGGTGCGTATTCTGAAAGAAGCTTTTCCTGAACACCCCGAGCTTATAACTATGGTAGAGTTCAGGTCAAATATTGATTTTCTCAATAAGATGGCAAGCTCAAAGGGTGGCTACACAAAGAAAGAGCTTTATACGGCAAGAAAAGCAGTACTTGATACTCAGAATGGCTTTGTAAGTAAAGCAAAAAAAGAGAAGATACGAATGGCACTGATTAAATACGCCTTCGTGGTATATAAAAAATATATGCAAAGAAACTCCTGATAGCATGACCGTGAGGTGATTTTTTGAAAGGAAGTAAAGTGCTTAAAAATGCTTCGTGGATAATCGCGTGCAGAATAGTGCAGGCTGTGTTATCTATGATAGTAACAATATTAACAGCCAGGTTTCTTGGCCCATCTAATTACGGAATAATCAATTACGCCGCGTCAATTGTTGCGTTTTTCACGCCATTTATGCAGGTTGGTCTGAATTTCATACTCGTTCAGGAAGTCATTCAAAATGACGACCGCGAGGGCGAGGTTATGGGAACTGCCATAACCATGTCATTCGTTTCGGGTATATTAAGTATTATCGGCGTGTTTGCGTTTGTTATGGTTGCAAACCACGGTGACTGGACTACAATTATAGTCTGCGTGCTTTATAGCCTGCTTCTTATATTCCAAGCCCTTGAACATTTTCAGTATTGGTTCCAGGCAAAGCTTTTGTCCAAATACACCTCAGTAACTATGCTGATGGCATATTTTATTGTTTCTGCATACAAAATTTATTTACTCTTCACAGGTAAAAGCGTATATTGGTTTGCCATTTCACAGGCGATGGATTACGCAATTATTGCGGTTGCATTATTTTTCATATTCAAAAAAATCTCAGGTGAAAAACTGTCTTTTTCTACAGAGATGGCAAAAAGAATGTTCAACAAGGGAAAACATTACATATTCCCTACACTTATGGTTACGCTTTATGCCAATATTGGCAAGGTAATGCTTACTCTGATGACTGATGAAGCGACCTGCGGATATTATTCTGCGGCTGTGACGTGCGTGGGAATGGCAACCTTTGTTTATAATGCAATTATAGAGTCGGTGCGACCTGTTATTCTTGAAGCCAAGAAAAACGGTGATGAGTCCTATAAGAAAATCCTCATATCTTTGTACTCTTTTATAATATACCTTGCACTTTTAGAAAGTATATTCTTGACAGTATTCTCAAAGCTTATAGTAAATATCCTTTATGGTGCAGATTATGTTGCCGCTATTCCGCTTTTAAGAGTGCTTGCGTGGTATCTCATATTCTCTTATATAGGCTTGGTCAGAAATGTCTGGATTCTTGCAGAGGAAAAAGAAAAACACCTTTGGAAGATTAATTTAGGCGGAGCTCTTGCCAATATAATTCTGAATTTATTTCTCATCCCGCTTTTCGGTGCTATGGGCGCGGCAATCACCGCACTTATAACTCAGATATTTACAAACGTAATTATGGGATATCTTATAAAACCAATGCGCGAAAACAACAAGCTTATGCTTAAGAGCCTTAATCCCAAATGCTTGTTGGATATGCTAAATCTAATGAAACAACGTTAAATTAAATACATAAATGATAACCACCAGTTCAACTGGTGGTTATCATTTTCTATATTGACTTTATCAAATTAAAGTCGTAAAATATTTCACGGTGATAATTTTGGAAAAGCAAAACACATTTAAAGCTGCGTTCAAAGCGGCATTTCCGCACACCTTGCCCGTAATGACGGGTTACTTATTTATAGGTATAGCTTTCGGCGTAATGTTTGCGGAAAAAGGCTACAATTTTATATGGGCGGCAATAATGAGCCTTACGGTATATGCAGGCTCGGGTCAGTATCTTGCGGTGAATTTTTTTGACCCTGCGGTAAGTCTTTTGCAGGTGGTGTTTTTAACCTTTATGGTGAATGTGCGCCACGTGTTCTACGGTCTTTCACTCCTTGACCGCTTCAAATCCGCTAAAAAATTCAAACCATATTTGATTTTTTCATTGACCGACGAAACATATTCATTATATTTCCTCACGAAAACTCCCAAAGGAATGAACGAGGGTAAATTCCTTTTTGCATTGGCAATTCTCGACCAGTCTTATTGGATTTTGGGCTCAATTATCGGTTCAGTTGCGGGTACACTCATTCCATTTGATTCAACGGGCATCGATTTTGCAATGACAGCCTTGTTCCTCGTAATTCTTACAGAGCAATGGCTCACCAATAAAAATCATTTCCCCGCAATCGTGGGTATAATCTGCTCCGTAATCTGCCTTTTGCTTTTCGGCAAGGATAATTTCGTATTACCCTCAATGATTTGCATACTCTCAATTCTTTTAGCTTTCAAGACTTCCCCAATCAATAAGCACGAAGACGAGCAAGCAGAAAAGGAGGCGGCTAACGATGAATAATCTTCCCGTATCTTTCTGGCGTTCAGTTATTATAATAGTATTGGTGGCAGTTACCACCTTTGCAACCCGTGTTATTCCGTTTTTGCTTTTCCCCGACGGCAAAGAAATCCCCAAAACCATTCAGTATTTAGGTAAGGTTCTGCCACCCGCAGTAATCGGTATGCTCGTAATCTATTGCTTCAAAAGTGTAGCTCCCACCGAATTCCCGTTCGGACTCCCTGAACTTATAGCAGGCGCAGTGGTTGTTCTTCTT
This sequence comes from uncultured Eubacteriales bacterium, assembly GCA_964457415.1. Lineage (GTDB taxonomy): Bacteria > Bacillota > Clostridia > Oscillospirales > Acutalibacteraceae > Fimenecus. The sequence goes on from CAYWFB010000024.1 coordinate 10,440, forward strand.
CATGTGTGGAAAAGAAATAACCTTTTAAGCATAGGCGTGGGCACAGTATTATATATGGTATTGGTGCAGACGGTATTTGTATAATTTGAATAATTGACTTTTGACGGAGATTTTTTCTCCGTCATTTTTTTGTTGTTTTTGCATAAAAAATACCCTATATATAATAGTATAGTAAAAATTAGGTATATTTTCCAAAAAATCTACATAGAATAAGGACAAGATAGGGGTGAAATACAGGCAAAAATCTCGAAATTTTGTAACCATTTTGTAATAATTTAATGTTTTTTTAAAAATCTCACAAAAAATTAATTGCACTTTGTCCCGAAAACCACAATATATGGTGGAAAAAAGGTGGCGTTTGGGATATTCAGTCAAAAATCGACTTTAGTTTTTGGTACATTTGCACAAAAAACTTTTTAGAAAAAATTTGACTTTTTGTTGACGGTTGAATATAATGTGCAAGGTCACAAAGCGAGAATAACGGTTGTGTTTTCAGCGACTGCATTTACCGTCTTTTCTAAGTCGGTAAACAGGCAAGCCGTTCAAAATTTTGAGCGGATAGCACAGCTTATTAAAGGAGCAGAATGATGAATAACGAATTAAGAGGGCAGGTAAAAGCAACTCGCAAAGTTGTTTTACGAGTTACGGCTTTGATTATGGCAATTGCCGTTCTTTGTGCCGGAACCGCTTTCGCTGCCACAAGTGAGACCTATATAACAGATGTTTACGAGGGCTCACAGGTAACAAGAATAGAGTCAAATGAAACTGACCCATACGGTATTGTTGCCGAAGCAGGAATTCAGTTGTCCGAGGGCGATAAGCTTATTCTTGATGACTTCCATGTTGGTGAGGACAGCCGAATTATTGTATGCCGTGCAAGTAATGTGACATTTACTTATGCGGACGGAAAAACAGAAGAACTCGTGTTTGCAGGCAGAGTGTCAGAGCTTATTGCAGAAAAAGGTGTTGTGCTTTCAGATAACCTTGTTTCAAGTGTCAACGTAAAAGCTGTTGTGACAAACAATATGGAGGTTAAAATCCTCAATAACTACGAACTTACTATTAACGTTGATGATGAAATAAGACACGTAAAGTCAACTGCCAAAACTGTAGGCGAATTGCTCGAGGAACAGAAAATCGTTCTTGATGAGGACGATGAGGTTGTTCCCAACGCTGATACTGAACTCTCAAACGAGCTTACAATTGACGTGCTTCGTGTTGAATATGTAACACGCGAGGCAGAAGAGAGTGTGCCTTTCACTTCAATCACAAAGAAATCTTCAAGCATGCTTAAGGGCACAAAAAAGATTACAACCGAGGGTGTTAACGGCACAAAAACAGTTGTTTATAAGGACCGCGTTGTTAACGGTGTTGTTGAGTCAACAGGGGTTGAGAGCGAAACAATTACCAAAAAGCCCGTAACTGAGGTTACAACAATCGGTACACTTGTTAAAACAACAAGCAAGCTTGGTAACAGTAAGATTGAGAAAAACGGTAATCCCATTTCAGAAATTGCATTACCCTCAAAATACTCAATCGGCAAGAATAATGTACCTACCGAGTATAAGAGCGTAATCACAGGTAAAGCAGCGGCTTATTGTGAGCCCGGCGGAAAAACCGCAACAGGCAAAGCAGTAAAACCCGGTTTGATTGCAGTTAATCCTGAGCAGATTCCTTACGGAACAGAAATGTGGATTGTGTCAGATGATGGCGTAGTTTACGGTTATGCAATCGCGGCAGATACAGGCGGATTTGCAAAGAAAGGTAAATTCGTTGTTGACCTTTATATGAATACTGAAAGTCAGTGTATCAAATGGGGTGCACGAAACGTTACCATCTATATTCTTTAATTGAATACAAAACTTAAAGGAGAGTTGCAAAACTCTCCTTTTTTATGTTATTATTATCTTATAATGTGTGTGGAGTGGATTTTATGAGAGTTTTAACAGTTAAAAATACTCGAAAGGTAGAACAACTTGCCAATGAGGGCGGAATTTCTTATCTTCAGCTTATGGAAAATGCAGGCTCATACTGCGCGAGAATTATTCGTAAAACCTTTGAGAATTCCAATAAGCGAAATGCCCTTATAATCTGCGGAAAGGGACGAAACGGCGGTGACGGCTTTGTAATCGCCCGTAAGCTCAGCGAAAGCGGATATAGTGTTACTGTTATGATGGCAATGGGTTTGCCGTCAGATGCCGAGTCTTCTGAAATGCTCTCACGCGTGCGTGCAATGGGTATTAATATTGTTTATTATACCGATAACGGCACAGCCGACAAGTATTTCGAAAACGCACAGCTTATAATCGACTGTATTTTCGGTATCGGCTTCCGCGGTGAACCCGACACACTCACAACCTCACTCTTCACAAAAATCAATAATTCCAATGCAACCGTAATCAGTATTGATATTCCCAGCGGATTAGAGGGAGATAGCGGTAAAGCGCCCCAAAACGCAATTTCTGCCGATATGACAATCGCAGTGCTTGTGTTAAAACCCGTTCACATATTAAAACCCTCAAGTGAAAAATGCGGTAAGGTGGTGCTTGCCCCAATCGGAATTCCCGATAAATGCTTTGAGCAGGTTGAAGCCTCACTCTTTACTGTCAGCACAGATGAAGTGAAATCATTCTTCAAGAAAAGAGAGGCAGAAAGTCATAAGGGTACATATGGTACTGTGCTTGTAATCGGCGGTAGCTATGAAATGCCCAATGCGTCATATTTTGCATCGCAAGCGGCGGTGAATTCAGGCGCAGGACTTGTAAAGCTTGCATTCCCGTCATTCGCATACAATGCAATTGCACCAAAAACCTGCGAACAGATTTTAATACCCCTTGAAAGCAATAAATCGGGCAGAATTTCCCAGAATGCAATCAAACGCCTTGAAAAAGAGCTTAAAAAATGCTCTTGCGTAGTGCTGGGGTGCGGAATGGGTGCAGATGCCGATACAAAAGCCGTAACCGAATTCGTAATAAAGAATTCAGAAGTTCCCGTAATTCTTGACGCCGACGGCATAAATTGCTTAAAAGATAATATAGATATATTAGATGTGGCAAAAGCACCCGTTATTCTCACACCACATCCCAAAGAGATGTCACGCATTGCAGGGGTCAGCGTTGAGGATATTCAGGAAAATCGTGGCGCAGTTGTGAAAAGCTTTACCAAGGCTCATACTTCCGTGCTTGTGCTTAAAGGCTCGTCAACTCTTGTGGGTAGTAGTGAATATGACGATATGTATGTGAATAATACGGGCAATCCCGGTATGGCAACGGGCGGATGCGGTGATATATTGAGCGGAATAATCGGCTCTTTTGTTGCCCAAGGTCTTGACCCGTTCAGAAGTGCCGTAGCCGCCGTAAATATTCACGGTATGGCAGGGGATAATGTGAGTGAAAAATACTCAATGATGGGTAATACCCCCACACTTATCCTCAACGAGCTTCCCGCAACCCTCAAAAAATTTGAATAATTGTTGAGTAATCGCTGATTAAATCGAAGTCACAATTCTCAGCGGCTACTTTTCCGTCATAACTCGTCCAAAATACTCGTTAATACACAAAGTATTGCCTGCGTTTTTTGACGGTTCTGACAAAAAACTATCTCGCTGATAATCGCAACCCGATTTAATCAGCAATTACTTGAGGAGAAATAAAATGAAAAAATTCCTTTGCTCTTTTATTTGCATTTTGCTGTTATGCAGTTGTACAAACAAAAATTCAAAGGATGTTGAAAATGAGCCACTGTCAATCAGTGGCTTTTCTTGTGTAATCAGGACAACTCTCAACGATATTGAGATTGTTGCCAATGCCGAATATCTTGCCGCAGGTACCATTAATATGACATTTATCGCCCCCGCAACTGTAAATGGTATGCAAATCAACTGTACGGGCGGTGAATATACGGTGCACTATAAAAATCTAGAGCTTACCGTCAGCGGTGAAAAAATGCCATTTACAATGCTATGCCGCGGACTTGAGGAATGCATCAATAATGCACAGGGCACAACCCCTGAAAAAGACGAAAACGGCGAAAGCTTGGTTTATACTTACACCGCCGAGGGTCACGTTTGCAAATTGTATATAAATCCCGAAACGAAGTATTTTGAAAAAGTTGCCGTCGACGGAATTGACACCTTGCTCTTTGAAAATTTTGAATACATTATGGGACAGACTGATTAACTTCAACATAAAATGTATTGCTCCCCGAATTTTTTACCACTGATGTTTATTTTTAACAAACACAGGTAAAACTAAAAACACAAGGAGAGTGATACAGAAATGAATGTCAAAAGAGGGGACATATATTATGCTGATTTAAGCCCCGTTGTAGGCTCCGAGCAGGGCGGAGTGCGACCCGTACTTATAGTGCAGAATGATGTGGGCAATAAATACAGCCCGACGGTGATTGCCGCCGCCATAACAAGTCAGCAGGAAAAATCAAGGCTTCCCACTCATATAAGCGTAAACGGCAACTCGTGCGGATTAAGTAAAGACTCCGTAGTGTTGCTTGAACAGGTGCGCACAATTGATAAACAACGGCTAAAAGAGAGAATGGGCAATTTATCGTCAACTGATATGAATAAAATAGATAGAGCACTTACAGTCAGCTTTGGGTTAACTTAAAAATGTAGGGCGGGGGCTTGCTCCCGCCGAAAATCAATTTATGAAAATTCTGTTAAATTTACATAAAACACTTGACCTTTTAGCAAAATATGGCTAAAATATAATTAGCACTCAGACTATGAGAGTGCTAAAATTTTTGTATTTCTAATCTTTAGGAGGTAACATAAAATGACTATTAAACCCCTTGCAGACAGAGTTGTTCTCAAGTCTTGCGAAATGGAAGAAACAACAAAAAGCGGTATCGTTCTTGCCGCTGCCGCACAGGAAAAGCCCCAGATTGCTGAGGTTGTTGCAGTTGGTCCCGGCGGAGTTGTTGACGGCAAAGAGGTAGAAATGTATGTTAAGGTCGGCGATAAGGTAATCACCGGCAAATATTCAGGTACTGAGGTTAAGATGGATAATGAAGAATACACCATCGTTCGTCAGTCAGAAATTCTTGCTATTGTTGAATAATTGGAGGTAGTACATTATGGCAAAGCAGATTATTTACGGCGAAGAGGCAAGAAAAGCTCTTCAGAACGGTATCGACAAATTAAGCAATACAGTTAAAATTACACTCGGTCCCAAGGGCAGAAACGTAGTTCTTGACAGAAAATACGGCGCACCCCTCATTACAAATGACGGCGTTACAATCGCAAAAGAAATTGAGCTTGAAGACGCATTTGAGAATATGGGCGCACAGCTCGTAAAAGAAGTCGCAACAAAGACAAACGATGTTGCAGGTGACGGTACAACAACCGCAACACTTCTTGCTCAGGCACTCGTTCGCGAGGGTATGAAGAACGTTGCCGCAGGTGCAAACCCAATGGTAGTTAAAAAGGGTATGCAGGCTGCAGTAAACGCAGTAGTTGACGAAGTACTTAAAAACGCAAAGCCCGTTGAATCAAGTGACGATATCGCCCGCGTTGCAACAGTTTCAGCAGCAGACGAATATATCGGCGAGCTTATTGCTGATGCAATGGCTAAGGTTACTGCAGACGGCGTAATCACAATCGAAGAATCAAAGACAAGCGAAACATACTCTGACGTTGTTGAGGGTATGCAGTTTGACCGCGGTTATATCTCACCCTATATGGTAACAGATACAGATAAGATGGAAGCAGTAATCGACGATGCTCTCATTCTTATCACAGACAAGAAAATCGGCAATATTCAAGAAATTCTTCCTCTCCTTGAGCAGATTGTTCAGTCAGGCAAAAAGCTCGTAATCGTTGCAGAGGATGTTGAGGGCGAGGCTCTTTCAACACTTCTCGTAAACAAGCTCCGCGGTACATTCACTTGCGTTGCAGTTAAGGCTCCCGGCTTTGGCGACAGAAGAAAAGAAATGCTTCAGGATATCGCAATCCTTACAGGCGGTCAGGTTATTACATCAGACCTCGGTCTTGAGCTTAAGGATACTCAGCTTTATCAGCTCGGCCGCGCAAAGCAGGTTAAGATTTCAAAGGAAAATACAATCATCGTTGACGGTGCAGGCGATGCAGATGCAATCAAGGGCAGAATTCATCAGATTAAAGCACAGATTGCCGAAACAACATCAGATTTTGACCGTGAAAAACTTCAGGAAAGACTTGCAAAGCTTGCAGGCGGTGTTGCAGTTATCCGTGTAGGTGCCGCAACAGAAACTGAAATGAAAGAAAAGAAGCTCCGCATTGAAGATGCTCTTGCAGCTACAAAGGCAGCTGTTGAAGAAGGCACAGTTGCAGGCGGTGGTGTTGCACTTCTCGGCGCTATCAAGGCTGCATCAGCACTTCTTGATACAGAGGATGCAGATTACAAAACAGGCGTTAAGATTGTTCTTAAGGCTATTGAAGAGCCCGTTCGTCAGATTGCCGCAAACGCAGGCCTTGAGGGTTCAGTTATTGTAAACGAAATCGTGAATTCAAATAAAGCAGGCTACGGCTTCAACTTCGCAACAGGCGAATATGTTGATATGTTCGAGGCAGGTATCCTTGACCCCGCAAAAGTTACTCGTTCAGCACTTCAGAACGCATCATCAGTTGCCGCAATGGTTCTCACAACAGAATCACTCGTAGCTGATATTCCCGACCCACAGGCTGACGCAGCTGCAGCCGCAGCAATGGCTCAGGCAGGCGGCGGAATGTATTAATAAATGCAGAATGCTGAATGCAAAATGCAGAATTAAATAAAAATAATCCCGACTTGTTCACATTTCAGGTCGGGATTTTTTAATCACTTTGTAAACCTTATTACAATTCTGTAATTTTTCTGTTTTTCGATAAATTTTTATTGACAAACGATAAAAATAATGGTATTTTTAAGCCAAGATATGAAATTTCCATATTTAAGGAGAATTTTTATGAAATCAAAAAGTAAATCATTAAAGCTTTCAATAGCTTTTACCACATTCTTTGCGGTGCTTTTAGCAGTGCTCACACTTTCAGCCCCTTGGTCGGTTGGAATTATCTGTGAATACTTTCACCGTGCCCATTTGACGAATTTCCTTATAACTGTTACATATCTCGCAGTACCTGCAGGGTGGGGCGCAATAGTGCTTCTCTATAAAATTCTTTTCAATGTAAACGAGAAGAAAATCTTCATTCCCCAAAACGTAAAATATCTTCAGATTCTCTCTTGGCTCTGTTTTTATGTAGGTGTGTTAAGCGGATTTTCAACATTTAAATTCATTGCCTTTGCAATTGTGTCACTTTCAGCACTATTTATTGGTTTAATTGTCCGCGTGGTGCGAAATATTATCCACGAGGCAATTCAAATCAAAGAAGAAAATGAGTTAACAATATGAGGTAACGAAAATGGCAATTAAAGTAAATCTCGATTTAGCTCTCGCCAAGGCCAAAATGACCTCAGGCGAATTGGCTGAACGAATAGGAATAACCCAAGCAAATTTATCAATTCTCAAAACCGGCAAAGCAAAGGCGGTGCGTTTTTCAACTCTCGAAGCTATCTGTCGAGAGCTCAACTGCCAACCCGGCGACATTTTGGAATATGATGACGGCTCGTCACTCACTCTGATTCACTCCAAGGAGGCATAATTGTGAAACGATTTTCTTATATCATAATGACCGCATATTATGGTTTTGCGTGGATTGGTATGTTCTACACATTTTTACCAACTGAAGCTAATGTAGCAATGGGTGTAGTAGGATTATTGGCAATTGGCGAGTCACCTGAAAATGTAGAATTAAGCAATATGATTTATACAATAGGGTGGAGCATATTTTTCGCAACACTCATTCTTTTCACAACCCTCTCACATTTCTGGAAAAAGATTTTTAACGGCATTCCAATTGTCATTCTTTCAATATTATTGTTCTTTAATATGTTTTTATTGATTCACGGTATGTTTATGCCACTTTTAATAAACATCGCACTTATTCCTATGACCGTTTACATTGGCAAAACAGAAAAAACACCTGAAGAAATTCAAAAAGAAAAAGACTTTGAGGTGTTACGAACAAAATATTTTTATGAGTTTATAAATAACGATTAGTCTAATTAGAAGAATTCGAGCAGTAGGGGACGATGCCCACATCGTCCCGCAAACATAAACACTGCGTAGGGACAGACGGGTCTCGCCTACCGGCTCGGTCGGTGCTTCTGCTTCGCAGAGGTGTCCACCAGACACCCGCACCCTCGTCTGTCAGTGAAAGGAGAATAATAATGAACAATATGATTAAAAGAATTGTTTATGTTCTGATGATGCTGTTTTTTGTCGTTTCGTGGATTATGGGTGAATTGTGCATGGATGTATATATTGACTTTTATTTATTACGAGGCTTTTTCACTTTGCTTGTAGTATGCGATATTCCATTTAATTTTACCTTAATTTCTTCTGTGTTTTGGATTTTACTGATGCTACTTACAACCATAGCACATTTCAATAATGGAAATGTTAAAAATTGGATTGTAATAATACTGTTAATGGTTCTTTTGCCAAATTCAATTTTTCTTTTTGGACTTTTATCTTTTGACCTTGAACAGATGGTGCCTTTAATAAATATTGTTTTAATTGTCTTATCTGTATATATTGCACATGATGCGGATTATGCGACTGAAAGATGTCACTGCTCATCCGTGAAAGGAAAATAACTATGGAAAACACATCAACAAATATCACCAACAACACTCCGCAAACTCCCACACCACCACAAACTCCCGTTTATCCCAATAATTACATCAACCCTTATGCATCACTGCGCAAGCCCAAAGAAGAAAAGAAAATCGACTTCACAAAAGCGGATTACATATTTATGGGCATTTTCGCCGTGTTGTCCCTCTGCCTTGTGTTCTTCGGATTTTTCGGCGGTATGGCAATCGGATTTACAATCTCATCCATTGCCCTCGTAGCCGCACTCACCGTTTATATCGTGAAAAAAGGCGAATTCAGCTTTATTTCAATCTCGTCACTTGTGTTGGCGGCACTTTCAAGCGTGGTTTTCACTCTTTACGCAAGCGATACTCTTTCACGCTTTATCGCGTTCCTTGTGCTTTTCGCATCAACGGCACTCTGCACCGTGTCGCTTACCGATAAAACCGTGGTAGATAATATTAACGGCGTGGTGAAATTGGGCTTTTCAACCTTTTTAGCACCTTTTTCCAATATCCCCGTAGCCGTAAAATCACTTCTTAAAAATGACAAAAAGAAAACCGCCGTGCAGATTATCGCGGCAGTTGGTGCGGCAGTTCCCGTGCTTGCAATTGTGATTGCATTGCTTACAAGTGCCGACGCCGCCTTTGAGGGCCTTGTAGCAAAGGTCGCATCAAGCCTTGGTATGACAATTTTAAAGCTTATCGTAACCGCAATCGTAGCACTTATAGTAGTTTCCTTTTCCGTAACCTGTAAATATAAGCTCAATGAATTGAGTGGAGCTCCATTACAACCCGAAAAAGCAAGAAAACTCAATTCTCCCTTTGCCGTAACATTTTTGGGTCTCATCGCTTTGGTTTATCTCGTGTATATGTTCTCGCAGACTGCATATTTCTTCAGCGCATTTTCGGGGATTCTCCCCGCAGGCTATGAATTCAGCTTTGCCCAATATGCACGTCGCGGATTTTTCGAGACCGAGGCAATCGCGTTTATAAACCTTGCACTTATGACAATCATAATGTGGCTCACGGTTCGTCGCGAAAACGGCAAGCTCAACCCGATTGTAAAAGGGCTTATGACCTTTATAGGCGTATTTACAATTCTCTTTATCGCAACCGCAATTTCAAAAATGGTTATGTATATAGGGGAGTACGGGCTCACAGTTTTGCGCCTTTTCACCTCTGTATTTATGCTCGCCACCGCAGTGGTTATCGTAGCATTTATTATCAGAATTTTTAATCCCGAGCTTAAAACAATGAAATACGCGGCAATTATTTCAATGGCACTTTTCACCGCACTCTGCCTTTGCGGAATTGACCGCACCGTAGCCGCCTATAACGTAAACGCATATCTCAATGGCAAGCTTCCGACTATTGATGTTGATACGCTATATTTCCTTTCAGACTCTGCAATTCCCTATGTTGCAAAGCTCACCGAATGTGACGACGAAACCGTCAAAAAAGACGCATCAAATATTGTTATTGATATGTACGAAGATTATATAGGCTACAGAGGAAATTACAGTGACGATGCAGACGGCTCATACAGAACAGATTTTGTGCTGGCAGGAACAGACTATACTGTTTCAATACATCTTGCCGCAAATGCTATAGACAGCCGTGAAATCAAATATTATGACCCTTATGAAATAACTGAAGATGAAGACTACTCCGACCAATATAATCAAATCGTCGAAGACGAAGACCTTCTTTTTGACGACGAAACAGTGAATTGGGATGAAGTATAGAGCAGGCGGGGAACTCAGTTCACGCTGAATTATAATAAAGAAAAAGTGTATAATGAGGAGGACTAATAATGAAAAGAATAGCCTACATCATAATGATGCTCTATTATACTCTTATGTGCGCAGATTTGTTTATTGGAATTTATCCAATTAACTTTATAAACATTTTTTCACCGCCTTATTTGTATATTGTGTGGTTTGCGTTGCCGATTGATGTTTTGTTCTATGCAAGTATAATCGGAATTTTACTCTTTACTACCATGGCTCACTTTTATAAAGGCAGTTTTAAAATAATTGCAGTAATCTGTTTAAGCATAATGGCAATCGGCAATATACTTGTTATTTTTGACGGTCCTACTTTTTGGCTGTGCATTGTTTTAATCGCATTAACCTTTTATGTAGCAAAAGAGGATGAATATATAATAGTTGATTCAACCAAGCCTGCACCCATATCTGACAAAAAGGATAAAAAGAAAAAGTATAAAACACTTATAATTGTATCATTAAGTGTTATTTTGCTTGCTTCATCATTGCTTGTGAATGTGGAAATATATAAAAATTCTAGAATAGAACCTGAAAAGCAAGCATTTTATGAAATCAAAGAGGATTATGAGCTTTTGGTAGATAACATTCTTGTGTATATAGAAAAAACACAATACGGCGAGCCATACTGTGTCAATGTTTACGAGAAAGACGGTAAAATGATACTAAAACAAACAGGACCTGATGATTATTACGAAATGGAAGTTGATATTTCCGTATATGAAAGTCTGCAAAGAATAGAACAATCGTATTACGATTTGGGTTATTCTTTATGGTGCATAAGAATTGATAATGATGCAATTTGCTTTGATACTGAAATAGGCTATGCAGTTGTATATTCCATTGACAATGCCACATTAGAAGAAAAGGGTATGGATAGCCGAAGTAACGGTCAGGAATTTATATGTAAAAAATTAGAAGATAATTGGTATCATCGAAACACCTGGCGACACGCGAGATAATAAATACAAAGAAAAAACGCACATCAAACGATGTGCGTTAATTTTCGTTAATTTGCTTTGAATTAAACTGCTCTTTCAACCTTACCTGAGCGAAGGCAACGAGTGCAAGCATAAACTCTCTTAGGAGAGCCGTTTACAACTGCTTTAACTCTTCTTACATTGGGTTTCCATGTTCTGTTTGAACGTCTGTGTGAGTGAGAAACCTTGATGCCGAAAGCAACGTCTTTACCACAATATTCGCATTTTGCCATTTTAAAGGCACCTCCTTATATAACGGGGATAAATAATCAAATTACAACGAGAGATATTGTAACAGAAACTTTCGCAATTTGCAAGCCCTTTTTGAAAAATATTTTTAATAAAATGTAGAAAAAACACTTGCATTTATGCAAGAAATACTATATAATAGCTTCAAACGAACATTTGTACGATTGTGAGGACTAAAAATGGCTGACAAATCAAAAGCACTAGAAACCGCATTACTTCAGATAGAAAAGAATTACGGCAAGGGTGCAGTTATGCGTCTTGGCGAAAACAGTTCATTAAATGTTGAGGCTGTTTCAACGGGCTCAATTTCTCTTGACCACGCAACAGGCATTGGTGGTTTACCTAAGGGCAGAATTATCGAAATCTATGGACCTGAATCTTCAGGTAAAACAACTCTTGCATTGCAGGTTGTTGCCGAGGCACAGAAAAACGGCGGCGAGGCAGCGTTTATTGATGCCGAGCACGCTCTTGACCCCGAATATGCCGAAAATCTTGGCGTAGACATCAATTCTCTTCTCGTTTCTCAGCCTGATAACGGCGAGCAGGCTCTTGAAATTGCCGAGGCTCTTGCTCGTTCAGGCGCTCTTGATGTAATCATTGTTGACTCTGTTGCGGCGCTTGTTCCCCGCGCAGAAATCGAGGGCGATATGGGTGACAGTCACGTTGGTCTTCACGCACGTCTTATGTCACAGGCTCTTCGTAAGCTTGCAGGCGTAATAAATAAATCAAATACTCTTATTATCTTTATCAATCAGCTTCGTGAAAAGGTTGGCGTAGTTTAC
>CAYWFB010000025.1:0-22862 GCA_964457415.1 uncultured Eubacteriales bacterium
ACCGTCTTCACCAACAGAAATACCTGCGTGAGTTGCGCCGATTTTAACATTAAGATGAGGATATCCGATTGAGTTTCTAACCTGCTCAAAGGCTCTGCCTGCGGCGAACATTGCGAATGAAGATGCGAAAACGGTGTAACCTGCTGATGCTAAACCTGCCGCAACGCCCATCATATTGCCCTCTGCGATACCACAGTCAATAAACTTTTCGGGGTGTGCTTTTTTGAACATACCTGTTTTTGTTGCCGCCGCCAAGTCAGCATCAAGAACAAGAATTTTAGCGTCGGTATTGCCGAGCTCAACGAGTGCTTTACCGTAAGCATCTCTTGTTGCGGTTTTGATTACTTCGCTCATTTTACACCCTCCAATTCATTGAGTTTTGCAGTAAGCTCTGCAACGGCTGTGTTATAAAGCTCTTCATTTGGAGCCGCACCGTGCCAGTTAACCTGATTTTCCATATAAGAAACGCCCTTGCCCTTAACGGTTTTAGCAATAATTGCGGTGGGCTTGCCTTTTGTTGCTTTTGCATTCTGGAAGGCTGTTTCGATTTCATCAAGGTTATTGCCGTCGATTTCGATTGTATTAAAGCCGAAGGCTGTGAACTTTTCGGGGATTGGATAAGGAGAGTTTACCTCTTCAACAGTACCGTCAATTTGAAGATTGTTGTTATCAACGATTACAACAAGATTGTCAAGTCCTTTTGCATTTGCAAACATTGCTGCTTCCCAAACCTGACCTTCTTCGATTTCGCCATCGCCGAGAATTGTATAAACTCTGAAATCCTTATTATCAAGCTTTGCGGCAAGAGCCATACCGACTGCAGTTGAAATACCCTGACCGAGAGAGCCTGTGCTCATATCAACGCCGGGAACACATTTCATGCTTGGGTGACCCTGAAGGTAGGAATCTGCTTTACGGAGTGTTTTGATGTCTTCTGTGGGGAAGAAGCCTTTAAGCGCTAAAGTTGCATAAAGTGCAGGTGCGGCGTGACCTTTTGAAAGAACAAAACGGTCGCGGTCTTCCCATTTAGGATTGTTAGCATCTACACGCATTTCAACATTGTAGAGGTATGCCATAAGCTCTGCGATAGAAAGTGAGCCGCCGGGATGACCTGCTTTTGCGTTAAAGATACCCTCAAGAATTAACATTCTTTCTTTGGTAGCAAATACTTCTAATTCGTGTTTGAGTGAAGCATTCATATTTATTCCTCCTTATATTCGTCCATTATGTAATAGAGTAAATCTGCAACTGCGCCGTGATTACAATGACAAGCGTGGAATTTTGCAATTTCGTGCATTGCTTTGGGTGCTTGTCCGCAACAAGCAGGAAGTCCTACAGTTTTAAGCATATCATAATCGTTGAAATAATCACCGATTGCGGCAGTATGCTTATGCTCGATATTATACATTTCAGCAATCTTCATAAGCGCTGTACCCTTATGCACGCCCTCATTAAGCATTTCAAAGGAACAGATTGAACTTGACATAAAGTGCGCACCTGTATTTTCAAGGCTCAGAGCATATTTCTTAACTGCACTTATAAGGGGTGGTACGCCAAGGAAAATAACCTTACCCCAATTCTCTCTCGGCACTTCATCAACACTCTTGCAATTTACACAATGAAGCTTATCTGCTAACACCATACAGGGTGCAAAGATTTTAGCATTCAATGTATAAATTACTTTATCGGTAAGAATCTCAATTTCTAATGCCGGAAAACGCTTATATATATCAAACACTAAATCAACCGCTTTTTGATTGATTGGTGTGAAGTGCAACATTTTTTCTTGTGCAAAATCATAAACACCGGCACCATTCAAAACAACAGCAGGAGTGCCTTTAATAGGCAATCTGTTATAGTGTTTTCTCATTGACTCAACATTTCTGCCCGACGCCAATGTGAAATGGCCGTTGCATTTCAACACAAAATGCTTTATTGCTTCAAAATTTCTTTTGGGCAACTTTCTTAATTTGTTGTTGAGAGTTCCGTCAATATCTGACACAACAAGCCAGTTTGACAAGTCCTTATTTGCCATTGTTATACCCCTCTCTCTATCTTTTCCAGAAACTCCTTGAAATAATCAGGTAAATCCGATGTGAATTCAAGGTATTCCTGTGTTATTGGGTGAATAAACCCGATTTTTATTGCGTGAAGGCACTGACCATTAAGGTGTGCACTCTTTTTATCATTTCCATAAACATAATCGCCTGCAACTGGATGACCGAGATGTGCCATATGAACCCTGATTTGATGAGTTCTACCCGTTTCGAGCTTTAATGAAATGTGGGAATAGCCCATATATTCATTGATTACGTTATAATGTGTAACTGCATTTTTTGAATTCTGCATTGTTACACACATTTTTTTGCGGTCATTGGGATTTCTGCCGATTGGCGCATTCACCGTACCTGACTGCTCCTTTAAATGCCCGCAAATTACCGCATTATATTCACGGGTAAAGCTATGCTCTTTAATCTGCTCGGCAAGTCCGATATGCGCTTTATCGTTTTTTGCAACAATCAAAAGACCGCTTGTGTCTTTATCTATTCTGTGGACGATACCCGGACGGAGAATGCCGTTGATACCCGAAAGCGAATCCTTACAATGATACAACAGTGCATTGACAAGCGTTCCCCTATAATTTCCCGGTGCGGGGTGCACCACCATTCCGCGAGGTTTATTGACAACAAGCAGATGCTCGTCCTCAAAAACTATATCAAGTGGAATATTCTCGGGCTCGGCATCAAGTGGCTTCAATTCACTTGGTAGCATCATAATTTCGTCGTCGGCACTCACCTTATACTTTTTATTTACAGGTGCGCCGTTAACCGTTACCTTACCGTTCTCAATAAGCTTCTGAATGGAAGTACGCGAAGAATTCTCTACCAGCACGGAAAGAAATTTATCAATCCTCTCCCCTTCATACATTTCGGGGACTTCAATTAACAGTTCAGGCATTTTTCTGTTCCTTTTCTTCCTTAGCCTCTTTATAGATACGGTAAAACATCCAGATAATGAGCACAACGGCACTACAGGTTACAAGAATATCGGCAAAATTGAATATTGCAAAATCAATAAACAATGGCTCGATATAATCCACCACAAATCCGCGTGAAATACGGTCAATCAGATTACCCAATCCCCCTGCTAAAATGAGAGATATGCACACATATTCAACGCCGAATTTCACCTTGCCCATTAAAAGCCATACAAGCCCTGCCACAATCACCACAAGAGTAAAAAGGGACAAAACCCATGTGTATCCACTAAATGAGCCAAAGGCAGCCCCAGTGTTTTCGGCATAATTCAACTGAATAAAGCCGTCTATCAAAGGAAGGCTGCCAATCGGTTCGAGATATTTAATTACAAGTAATTTGATGATTTGGTCCAACGACACCAAAGCGGCAATGGACATTACTGTGATTACTTGAAGCATTCAGTACCTCGTTTTATTTTTTCTTAAAGAAATTCTTAAATGAAATTGAGCCTTTATCTTCTTCGGGCTCTTCTGCAACAACTTCAACGTTGCTGATAACTGACTGTGCAGGTGCGGGAGTTTCTTCAACCTCATCTGCAAAATCAATCTTGCTTAAATCAAGCTTGAAGGGCTTTTTAGCAGGAGCTTCCGGCTCTGCAGGGATTTCTTCGATTTCTGCAACCTCTTCAACGGACTCTTCAACCTCTTCAACTGTTTCTTCAACAATTTCTTCCTCGGGCTCTGCAACTACTTCAATTTCTTCCTCAACGTCTTCAACAACGATTGGAGCAACCTCTTCAATAACTACAGGCTCTTCTTCAACCACTTCTGCAGGCTCTTCTGCAACGGGAGCGGGCTCTGCCTTATCAAGCTGTTCGTCTACGATTTCGGGAAGCTGATTTATAAGGTTGATGTGCTCTTTATACATTGTAACAAGCTTTGCTTTGAATTCAGAAGCCTCTTTCTTAACCATATCGTAAACGAGAGTTTCGTGAGTTACCTTGCGGTTGATATTGCCGAGGATTTCGTCTGACTGACGGTTTGCCTCTTTAACAATCTTTTCAGCTTCTGCCTTTGCACTTTCGATAATAGCGTCTGACTCGCGCTTTGCCTTTGCCTCTGTTTCGTCTGCATCAGCCTTTGCATCTTCGCGGAGCTTTGTAGCCTCTGCACGTGCATCTTCTGTATCTTTTTCAGCATTTTCCTTTGCTTCTGCAACAATGCGGTCAGCAAGCTTCTGTGCATTGAGAAGTGCAAGCTTTAAGCTTTCTTCGTCTGCACGGTATTCCTCAACCTTTTTAGCGAGAATACTGATTTTTTTGATAAGGTCGCCGTTTTCTTTGAACATCTGCTCATAAGATGCAGAAACCTCATTCAAAAAGCTGTCAACATCTTCTGCACGGTATGAGCCGCGACCTGTTGTCTGAAATGATTTTTCTCTAATTTTATCAGGTGTAAGCATTACAATATCCTTCCCATTCTGCCAATTTTTTAAATAATATGAATGTTATCAGAAAAACATTCCGTTGTTTTCAAGCTCGTCAAGCAAATCACCCATAACATCAACATTGTAAGGAGTGATGATGAATGTGCTGTTTGCAACGCGCTTAATCTGGCCGTTGTTTGCATAAGCAACACCGGTCAAGAAGTCGATAAGACGACGTGCAACGTCTTTGCTTACTGACTCAAGGTTTAAAACAACTGTTCTTTTTTCATTGAGGTTATCAGCAATGCCAAGTGCCTCGTCAAATTTTTCAGGCTTTGCAAGAACCACCTGAAGCTGTGCTGTTGTATGAATATTTACTACCTTATCTTCGGAATTGCGCTGTGTACGGTGAGACTGTCTTGACGGTCTTTGCTCGGGCTCGTTATAAGAATCTGCGCCCATAAATGCACCTGAATCCACATCATCATCGGGATAGTAACCGTCCTCATCAACATTAACAATGTTTTTGATTTTGTCTAAAAAACTCATTGTGCTAATCCTCCTGCTTTTTAATATATTCTCGGGCCGAAAATTGAAGAGCCTATTCTTACAAGATTTGACCCGCATAAAATTGCTTGTTCGTAGTCGCCGGACATACCCATCGACAATACATTCATATCTATATTATCTATCTTTTTCGCCTTAATGTCAACATAGATATTGTAGATATTTTCAAAAAATTTACAAAGTATTGTATTATTTTCGCATATGGGCGGGATTGTCATAAGCCCTTTTACGCGAATTGCATCGATTTCGGCTATTTCATATAAGTTCTCATAGAATTCAGAGGTTGAGAAGCCGGTTTTGCTCTCTTCTTCGCCAACATTGATTTCGAGAAGCACATCGGTGATAATACCCTTTTTAACTGACTGCTTGGCGATTTCTTTTGCGATTTTCAGAGAGTCAACTGACTGAATCATATCGACCTCGCCCACAATCTGCCCTGCTTTGTTTGTTTGCAGATGTCCGATTAAATGCTTATCAACGCCGTCGAGGTGTAAATCGGGCTTTTTGCGAAGCATTTCCTGAACTCGGTTTTCACCAATAAGCTTTACGCCGTAATCAAGAGCATAATTTATAAAGATGGGGTCAACGGTTTTTGTAACCGCCATAAGACGAACGTCATGGGGCGTTCTGCCGCTTTTTATTGCACTTTCAGCAATTTTTTCATTGATAACATCAAGGTTATACTCAATATCTGCTTTGCGCGCATCAAGAAACGACTTTTCCATCATACAAATCAACTCCCTGCGTAATTATTGTGTCATATTGTCTTACATAAGCCGAATCATCAACCTTTTCAATTATTGAATAATCTTCGGTTGAATAAACAATTTTAATCTTTTTGAACTGAATAATATTACCGCGCTGAACGTAGACGCCTTTTTCGCCCTCTACCTCACGGATAGCATCGTTATTAATTCTGAAGCCCGTGAATTCGTCGGTAATAATTTCTATATCAGCAATTCGCAGGTTCGCAACGTCGCGGTTCATAATATTGCATTTGAGCACAACCGCCACCTGCTCACCGTCTTTATCGCTTTTATAAACTACTGTGCATTTGATTGTGCCGACTGCTGTATTGGGCACATTGACGGAAACGGTTTTGCCAACTTCAATTTCGCCCGAATCGTTATAGGGCACATTACAGAGGAAATACCAATCAAATGAGTCAACCAATTTGCCCATTACATTGGAAGAAGTTTCTTGTTTTTGGGCAGAAAGCAGGTTTGAAATCTGCTCGCAGGTAACCTCTTTGCAATCTTTATAGGCAATTGCGTTTTCATAGCCGTCAACAGCTCCAATATAATAGCCTGAACTTGGGGCTTGAACTGTTGAATAGCCCTCGGCAAGAGCTTTCAATGAAACCAATTCAGCTTGAAGCTTTGAAAGCTTGGCTTCAACCACAATTTCTTCGCCAACTGCTAACTGACGAGCAGTAATGGCATCACGCAAATCAATAAGGGAATCTTCAAATTCACTTCCGATTTCTTCACGTGAGGCAGAAATGAAATCAATGCAGGCGTCGTCAATCAAATCGGTATATGACGAGGGGGCATTTGTGCCCACACCCACGCGGTTCTTAAGTTGTTCGTAATATTCGATTTCTCTTTGAAGTTCTTTAATGCGGACATAAGCCGCCGCACTATCGGAATTTTTGAATACAACCGCAACACCCTCGCCGTTGCCAACACGCTTGCCGTCTTCGGCGATGGAAACTACTGTTCCGCTTGTATTTTCGGCGGTGATGTATTCTTCGTCACGCACAACGAACGCGGTAGTTTTTACGGAATTCTGAATTTCTCGCTCCAATGCCAGTTCAGTTTTATATGGATTGGAGTTCATTTGCACAATCTGATAAACGAAATAAAGGATTATGCAGACACCCGCAACAGAGCAAAGTGCGGTGATTATTTTATTTTTATCAAGCTTTTTCACATTTGCTCCTCCTTTAAAAATTCGTCTACTAAAGAATATACAGATTTCAGCATTTCTTCTGTATTTTCATAATCATCGGGATAAACCCAATTTATATTTTCGTTTTTTCTGAACCAAGTGAGTTGTCGCTTGGCATAATGCCTTGTTTCGATTTTAAGGCTTTCAAGACATTCGTCGAGTGTTTTTTCACCATTGAAATAAGGTGCTAACTCCTTATAACCGATTGCCTGACAAGCAGTAGTATCGGGGTCGGTGTTATAAAATTCTTTTGCTTCGTCTAAAAGTCCGTTTTCTACCATAATGTCAACACGGCGGTTAATTCTATCATAAAGCACATTGCGGTCGCGGTAATTTATTCCGATATAAAGGACTTTGTAGGGGCTTTCTTCAAGGCGGGAGAGGATTTTTTGCTCTGACAGAGTTTTGCCTGTGAACTTATATACCTCAAGTGCGCGGACAATACGGCTTTTGTCGTTAAGGTGAAGTCGGCTTGCGGTTTCGGGGTCGATTTCTCGTAACCAATCGAGCATAAACTCTGCGCCTTTTTCATTGAACATCTCTGTTAATTCTTTGCGAGTTTCGGTATTTTCGTCTTCTTTTGAGAACTGAATATTTTGGAGCAGTGAGTCAACATAAAGACCTGTTCCGCCTGCAACTACGGGCAAATCACCGTTATTATGTATTTTTTCAATGCAACTGTTTGCGAGTTTAACATACTCTGCCACGCTGAATTTTTGAGAAACGGGCTGAAAACCGATTAAATGATGGGGTATTCCCTGCATTTCTTCCTCTGTGGGCTTTGCAGTTGCAATATTCATTTTTTCATAAATTTGCATTGAGTCGGCTGACACTACCTGACCCGAAAAATGCTTTGCAAGGTTTATTGACAAGGCAGTTTTTCCCGAGGCGGTGGGGCCCACAACTGCAATTACGGGTATTTTTTTCATAATTTATACTCTGCCGAACTGTTTTTCAAGCTCGTATTTTGTAAGTTCTATCATTACGGGTCTGCCGTGGGGGCAGAAACGGACATCGTTATCATTGACAACCTGCTTGGCTAATGCCAGAAGCTCTGTGGTGGAGTTGTTATCCCCTGCTTTTATGGCACTTCTGCAAGCAACATTGTGGTAAATCCAATCAAGGTGCTCGTTGGTAATGTCGCGACGGTTTTTCACAAGATACTGCGCGATTTCGTCAATAAGCGGTGCGATTTCTTGATTATCAAGGTCGATTGGACAACTGCGGACAATCACCGTACCGTTGCCGAAGTCTTCCACTTCAAAGCCAGCCTGTGAAATGGTTTCAAGGTTTTCGGTTACTGCAACATATTCCTCTTTGCCGAGTGTCACGGTCACGGGGGCTAAAAGCAACTGACTGCCGCCGTTTTGCTTATTCGCTTTCAACTGATTAAAGAGAATTCTCTCGTGGGCGGCGTGCTTGTCGATTACGCAAAGTGTGCCGTTATATTCAATGAAAATATAAGTTTTATAAGCCTCACCGATAAGACGGATTGTGTCTTCTTTTGCGGGAGTTTTTTCTTCGATTATGGGTTGATGCTCGGGAATTACAGGAGCTTCAACTGTTGGGAATTCAATTTTAAACGGGTCGTCGTCAACCTCTGCGGTATAAGGAGTTTCAACATCGTTGAGCACTTGGTTTTTAGTTGACAAAGGCTTCAAAATCTTTTCGGTATATGTAATGTGTTCTTCAACGGTGGTTTGCTTGAAATCCTGTGTAGGCTTTGCAAAAAGTTCGTTGAAGGTTGGTTTCTTCTCGGTTAAAACTGCTTGCTTGAGTGATGTGCTCTCATTCAAAGCAGATTTTACCGAATGATAAACTGCATCGAAAATTGCACGCTCATCAGAAAAACGAACCTCAATTTTTGAGGGGTGGACATTCACATCAACAAGTGCAGGCGGTAATTCGATAAACAATACGCCACCAGGGAATTTGCCTACCATAACGCTGTTTTTATAAGCATTTTCAAAAGCGGCGGTGATTGTGCCGTTCTTGACACTTCTGCCGTTTACGAAAAAATATTGCATTCCGCGAGAGCCACGGCAATTAAATGGCGGTGTTACAAGTCCGCGGACCGAAACATTGCCGACTGCGGAATTTACTTCTAAAAGTCCGTTTGAGAAATCCTTTCCGAATGCGGAGAAGCAGACATTTTGAAGATTTCCGTCACCGTTGGTGGTGAAAACCTGCTTGCCGTCACGGATAAATCTGAAACTGATTTCGGGGTGAGAAAGTGCAAGCTTTTCAACTGCCGCTGAAACGTAATTACCCTCGCTGACATCTTTTTTGAGGAATTTCATTCGTGCGGGTGTGTTATAAAAAAGCTCACGGACAATCATAGTTGTGCCCACGGCACAGCCTGCGTCGGAAAAATCGGTTATAATTCCGCCCTCGATAGTAAGGGATGTGCCCATTTCTTCGGTTGCGGTTTTGGTAATCATATTAACCTTTGAAACTGCGGCGATTGAGGGTAACGCTTCACCGCGGAACCCGAGAGTGAGAATTGCGTTTAAATCCTCGGCATTTTTAATCTTGCTTGTTGCGTGGCTTACGAATGCGGTTTTAACATCGTCTCTATCTATACCGCTACCGTTATCGGTAACGCGGATATATGAAATACCGCCGTGCTGAATTTCAACGGTTATGGCAGTAGCACCGGCATCAACGGCATTTTCCATAAGCTCTTTTACGACGGACGCAGGGCGTTCAACCACCTCACCTGCCGCAATTAAATCTGCCATATGCTTGGGGAGTTTATTTATTTTTGCCATTGATGTCACCTACCTTTAAATTAAAATTTTAATTCATTAAGAAAATGTTTAGCCCTTGGACTTATAGTCAATTTTTCATTATAGTGATGTTTTTTCAATATTCCCTGTATTCTTCCAATATAATCAGGTTTAGAAATTTCAAGTGCTTGTTCGTAAAAACGTTTTGCTTCATCTTTTTTACCATAGTGCAATGCTATTACAATCTGCGCAACTGCAATTCTAAATTCATTATTTTTAAAAGATTGGGAGAATTCATCAGCATTAGAAAACAAATTGCAATAATCTTCTAATTCTGGCGAATACTGAAAATCATCCATATGAAGTTTCATCCATAAAAGTTTAATCGATAACACATCAATATATGATTTTCGCTCAGGACCAAGAGCTTTTAACGCTAACACATATGAATCGTATGCATTATTTTCATCTTGCATTTCTTCATATATTTGTCCTATAAACAAATGTGAAGTATATGTTGTAAACCAACCATCTTCAAAATTGTCAAGTCCATAATTAATAAGTTTAATAGCTTGTTCCGCATATTTAATAGGAAATTGAATTGCAGTTGTATAACAATGTTGACGCTTACTAAAATTTCCTCGAACTCTTTTTAAGAGTTTTTGATACTCTATAAAATCTTCGTCAGTCATTCCTTGCTTAACGATTTTATTCTCAAATTCTTCGATTTTAGTCATATTCAACTCCCTTTCATAGAATTATCTTTTTGGGTGATTTGTGAATCGCCCCTACGGAACAGGATGATGTGGGCATCGTCCCTTACAATTTAAAAATCAATAAGTTGATGGTTGCCAAGCGAAAGGTAATAAATCTCTCGCCTTGACTTTTATGAGATTTCTGTTCTCATCGTTAACGATTACCTTTATGTCGGGACAATACTGATACAGCATTTGTCGGCAATTTCCACAGGGTGATATAACACCGTTGGGGTGCTTTTCGTGAACTGCAACGATTGTGTCAAATTCTCGCTCGCCGGCTGAAATTGCAATTCCCATTGTTATGTATTCGGCACAAGAGCCGTGCACGCCGTCGCAATTTACACCTTTATAAATGTTACCGTTTTTACATAGGATTGCACAACCAACAGTATGGTTATAAACACCGTCATCGAAATTCTTGTTTAACACATCAAGACCGATTTCTATTAGTTTTTTGTCTGTATCATTTAATTCGTATTTTTTCATAAATGATTTCTCCATTTTGACGGGACGCCGAGTCGTCGTCCCCTACATTTTTCGTCCTCGTCAAAGATAGACTGTGTTCGGACGATTTGTGAATCGCCCCTACAACTCCCCCAGTCACGCATTGCGTGACAGCCCATTACTCGCCTGCCGGCTCAGACAGCGCTAATTCAGCATCCACCGGATGCTCGCGCCCTCAAAGATGGGGCGGAATGGGTCGTCGAGACGCCGACCCGTACGATAACCCCTCAGTCACCTTGCGGTGACAGCTCCCCTTTCAAGGGAGCCGAGATAACGCTCTACTTTTTAGTTCTTCGCTTTGTCTATAAGTTCATAGAGGAGTCCCATTGCTTCGATGGGGGTTAGGGTGTTTATGTCGATTGTGCGGAGTCTGTCCATTATGTATTCTCTTGAATTTGATTCAAATGAAGTCTGGATTTCTTCAAATTCGGGTTGGGGCATTTCGACCTGTGTTTTGGGTTTCATAAGGTCGTTATGTTCAAGAGTTTTGAGGATTGTTTTTGCTCTTTTTATTACATTTTCGGGGATTCCCGCAAGCTTTGCAACCTCGATACCGTAACTGCCGTCGGCACCGCCACGGACAATACGGCGCAAGAATGTAATATCATCACCGCGTTTTTTAACTGCGATATTGTAGTTTTTAACGCCGTCAACTGTGCCCTCTAATTCGGACAATTCGTGATAATGAGTTGCAAAGAGAGTTTTTGCGCCGATTTTCTTTTTATCTGCAATATACTCAACAACTGAGCGGGCAATACTCATTCCGTCAAAGGTTGAGGTACCGCGACCGATTTCGTCGAGAATAATAAGACTGTTCTTTGTTGAATACTTTAAGATTTCGGCAACCTCGTTCATTTCTACCATAAATGTTGACTGACCCGATGCCAAATCGTCTGACGCACCGACACGGGTGAAAATACTGTCAACAATGCCGATATCCGCTGATTTTGCGGGGACAAAGCAACCCATTTGTGCCATAAGAGTTATAATGGCAATCTGTCGCATATATGTGGATTTACCCGCCATATTGGGACCTGTGATTACTGCCATTCGGTTGTCTTCGCAATCGAGAATTGTGTCGTTGGGCACAAACATTGTACCTTTCTGAAGTGCCTCGATTACGGGGTGACGACCCTCTGAAATTCTTATAACGCCCTTATCGTTAATATCGGGGCGGGTGTAGTTATTTTTAACGGAAACTGTTGCGAATGAACAAAGCACGTCTAAAAGTGCTATTGCGTGGGCAGTACGTTGAGTTCTTAAATACTCCCCTGCAATCTTTTTGCGGATTGAATTGAAAATCTCGTATTCCAGACCAACAATTCGCTCTTGTGCGCCGAGCACCTTGGTTTCAAGTGCTTTGAGATCTTCTGTAATATAACGCTCACAGTTTGAAAGGGTTTGTTTTCTTATGTAGGTATCGGGAACTAATTCTTTATAGGAATTGAGAACTTCAAAATAATAGCCGAAAACCTTATTATAGCCGATACGAAGCTTTTTGATGCCTGTTTTTTCCTGCTCGTCGGCTTCAAGCTTTGCGAGCACGGATTTACCGCCGTTTACGATGTCGCGAAGCTCATCCAATTCTTTGTTAAAGCCGTCATTGATTATTCCGCCCTCACGTACAGAGAACGGAGCATCTTCTTTGATAGCGGTTTTGATGAGTGCACAGACATCGGCAAGCACATCTATTTCTTCATAAATATATTTAAGTAATTTGCAGTTTGCAGATGCAAGATTTGCCTTGATTTCGGGCAAGTTTTCAAGAGTAGTGCGAAGGGACAACAATTCTTTTGCATTTGCGGTGTTATATACAATACGGGTCATAAGACGCTCCATATCGTAAACACTTACCAAAAGCTGTGTTTCATTCTCACGCATTTCGGTATTGGTATAAAGCTCGTCCACCGCGTTAAGACGCTTTGAAATCTCGGCACAATCATATAACGGGCGCTCAATGAATGAACGGAGCATTCTTTTGCCCATTGCGGTTTTGGTTTTATCAAGCACCCATAGAAGTGAGCCTTTTTTCTCGCGGTCGCGCATAGTTTCGAGTAATTCGAGGTTACGCACTGCGGAAATACCAAGGCTCATATATTTTGCATCGGTATAGAAATTTATGTTTTTGATATTCTCTAAATCTCTGCGTTGTGTAGAGCGTAAATATGCAAGTGATGCACCGAGAGCGCAAACTGCGTTATTACGCTGATTAAGTGACAAGGTTGCCAAATCGTTAGTACCAAAATGCTCTTTGCAGAGGGCTTCGGCATTGGAAAATTCAAATTCTTCAATCAATAGCTCAACAGACGCTTCAAGCTTTTTGGATATAAAATCAGCAAGTGAAGAAAATGACACAACCTCTTTGTTGAGGATAATTTCGGTTGGGTTATAGCGACCCATTTCGTTGATTACGCGTTGCTCAATATTTTCTTCAAATTCCGTAAGATTGACCTCGCCTGTTGAAATATCAATAAAGCACATACCGACCTTACTGTCGGCTGCGCATACAGATGCGAGATAGTTATTCTTTGACTCGTCAAGCATTGAGCTTTCGATTACGGTACCGGGAGTTATAACGCGGATAACGTCACGCTTAACAATACCCTTTGCAAGTGCGGGGTCTTCCATCTGCTCGCAGATTGCAACCTTATAGCCACGGGAAACAAGCTTTGCAATATATGTATCTGCACTATGAAAGGGTACTCCACACATCGGGGCGCGCTCTTCAAGACCGCAGTCGCGACCTGTAAGTACCAATTCAAGCTCTTTTGATGCTTTTTTTGCATCGTCAAAGAACATCTCGTAAAAGTCACCAAGACGGAACAGTAATATGGTGTCTTCATAATTCTTTTTTATCTGGAAATATTGTTGCATCATTGGTGAAAGTGCCATATTACAATTCCTTCTCGTATAATTTTAGATTTTTGAGGGTAGTCAGTTAACCCCTCAGTCACCTTGCGGTGACAGCTCCCCTTTCAAGGGAGCCGAGTTTTATTCTAATTTAAATTAGTGGTTGCAGCCTTCGTCGCCGCAGTCGCAATGACAGCCTGAGCAGTCGCCGCCGCACTGGTGTGCAGTTGGGTCGCAAGTGTCGGGGTCGTCGCCGTTAACGCACATTGCAAGAATACCTGTGAGGTAGTTCATAAGCTCGTCGATATCTCTTCTTGCCTTTTCATAAGCCTGCATATTTGGGTTCATCATAATTTCTGTGTAAACACCCTGGAACTCCTCGTTATATGCCTGCATTTTGCCCTCATCGGGATTTTCCTTTGATGCTTCGTGCTGTGCAGAAACCTGAATAAGCTGAATTTTGCTCATAAGCTCGTTGAGTGCTGTATCCTTTTCGTTTGCTTCGATTGCTTTCTGCATTGCAAGATATCTTTCATCCTGCTGAATTGCTTTACCAAGCTCTCTTGTAAGTTTTTCAAGTGACATTGTTTTGTACTCCTTTATATTTACTTTATTTTTTTATTTAGTGAGTTCTCCGCGGACTATCCAGTTTAACGGCTCTGTGACTTTGACATTACAGAATTTACCGATTAAGCTTTTATCGTCTGCGGGGAATTCAATTATAACATTACCGTCGGTTCTGCCTGCCATGAAGCCCTCAAGGGTTTTGCTTTCGCCCTCGCAAAGTACACGGTAGGTTTTACCTTTCATTTCTGCGCTATGGCTTGCCGCAATGCTCTCTTGCAAGTCGCAAAGCTCTTTAAACCATTTATTCTTCTCTTCGTAAGGTACGGGGTCGGGCATCTGCTCCGCTTTAGTCCCCTTTCGGCACGAGAAAATAAAGGTGAAAAGTGAGGTAAATCCAACCTCTTTTATAAGGGACAATGTATCGCAGAATTCCTCATAGGTTTCACCTGGGAAGCCTACGATTACATCGCTTGTAAGGGAAAGACCCTCAATTTTCTCTTTTGCGTAGTTAATAAGCTCTAAATACTGCTCGCGGGTATAACGGCGGTTCATTTCTTTAAGCACACGGTTATTGCCCGATTGGAAAGGCAGATGAATATGCTTTGAAGCCTTTTCGCATTCTGCGATTGTGTCTATGAGCTCTTTTGTACAATCCTTGGGGTGCGAGGTCATAAAACGGATTGTGAATTCGCCGTCAAGGTCGTTGATTTGACGGATAAGCTTTGAGAAGTTAATGTCTTCGTCAAGTCCTTTACCGTATGAATTGACATTTTGACCCAAAAGTGTTATATCCTTATAGCCCTCGGCGATAATCTGCTTAAACTCTGCAATAATATCCGCTGATTTTCGGCTTCTTTCTCTGCCACGAACATAAGGCACAACACAATAAGTACAGAAATTGTCGCAACCGTACATAATCGGCAGCCAAGCCTTTGCAGAATTGTCGCGGAGTGCGGGAACACCCTCGGCAATCTCATTAGTTTCGGTCATATCGGCGAAAACGCGCTTACCCCTTGTCAAATATGCTTTGAGGATTTCGGGCAATTTATACTGTCCGTGAGTGCCGAAAACTATATCAACAAAAGGATAACTGTTATAAATCTTTTCGCGGATGTGCTCCTGCTGCATCATACAACCGCAAAGTGCGATAATGAGATTGGGATTTGATTGCTTCAATCTTTTGATTGCACCCACATTGCCGAAAACTCTGTCCTCAGCGTGCTCACGGATTGCGCAGGTGTTGTAAAGGATTAAATCCGCTTCTTCCTTATCCTCGGTCATTACATAACCCATTAAAGCGAGTGAGCCTTTAATTCTTTCACTGTCGGCAACATTACCCTGACAACCATAGGTGTGAACAAATGCTTTAGGTGCAGTGCCGTGACGAAGTAACAAGAGTTCTGTTACCTCATCAGCAATTTTATTCTGTTTTTCAATTTGCTGGGTATTTACGAAATTAGTCAATTTTTATGCTTCCTTAGTATATATTGAGAGTAAGAATTTGAGAACATCGTTGTAAACCACATCGTTGTCAACTTCGTTTAGAATTTCGTGACGCATTGTGGGGTAAAGAATTGTTGTGGGCTCAATGCCTGCCATAACAAGCTGGTCAGCGGTTGCCAAAACGCCTTTGCCTTTCATACCAACGGGGTCTTTGGCACCTGAAATTACCATTACAGGCAAGTTTTCGGGAAGTCTTTCTGCCCACGCAGGGTCACAAGCCTCACGCATAAGATTATAAATATCGCGGTAGCCTGCGAGAGTGTATGTAAATCCGCAAAGCTCGTCGTTTGAATATGCAAGGCGGTTTTCGGGATTGACAGAAAGCCAAGAAAGCGGATTTTCTTTATCGTCACCCATCATTGAGAAGCCCTTGTTCATAAGCTCGCTCATTTTGTCAACGCGTCTTGTAGTGCCGTATTTTTCGATGAGCATATCAATCACATCAGTAGCGGCGTTGATGATTTCGGGGAGACTGCCTGTTCCGCAAAGAATCATACCGTCAAGCTCATAGCCGAAATGTGAGCCGTAAACTCTTGCACAGAACGAGCCCATTGAATGACCGAAAAGGAAATATGGAATATCGGGATTTCTCTTTTTCATAATCTTTGTAAGGATGTGCATATCGTCAACAAGGCGCTTGTCACCGTTGCGCTCACCCATATAGCCGATTTGCGAACGCTCGGTGATGCTTTTGCCGTGACCTAAATGGTCGTTACCGCAAACTACAAAACCGTTAGATGCCAAAAAGCGTGCAAAATCGTCATAGCGGGCGATATGCTCTGACATACCATGGGTTAACTGCACAATGCCGATGGGAGTTAACTCGTCATCCTCCCAGATGAGAGTTCTGATTAAATTTTCGCCGTTTGATGAGCTAAAATAAGCCTCTTTTCTTACCAATGCCATAACAAAATCCTCCAATTCGCAGACTTCTGCATATTAATGGTTTTATTGTATCACAAATACGGATTTTTGTCATTAAAAATCTTTAAATTTTTCAAAAAAATAAATTTTGTAGGGTTTACTATTAACGGAAAATAAATTTAAAAATTTTTTATTAAAAATCGTTAGACTTTCTGTAAATTTTTACCTATTTCGAGTGTTTTTGAGGTGTTTGCGCTTAGCGTTTTGCTCGTTTTGAAATTTGCAATGAAAATTTGTTTATGATAAAATCAGGTAAACTAAAAAGCAAGGAGTGAAAACCATGACATACGAACAGGTAGTAAGCAAGGTTAAATCAAAGTTCACAAAGGTTGATGCATCAAGTATTGACGGCGTTGTTGCATTGCAGATTAACCTTGAGGGCAAAAATGTAAACGGCATTTTCTACATTGAGGTTAAAGACCACAGGGTAAATGTTGAGCCCTATGAATATTACGACAGACACGCGATTGTTACTGCTAACCCAACTAACCTTTTAAAGCTTGTTGAGGGTAAGCTTGACCCCATTGAAGCTTACACAAAGGGCAAGGTTGCAATTGACGGTGATGCGGGTGCAGTTTTGAGAGTAATTGAATTGGTGAAATAATTTAGTTTACACACAAAAAAGGAACAGCTCGGATGAGTTGTTCCTTTTTGTTTTTATTGCGGGACGATGTGGACATCGTCCCCTAGATTTTTTATTTATTTGCTAACTTTTTATTTTTATTGAGTGCTGAAAATGTTACAAGAAGCATTGCACTTAACATAAGCCATACAAACCATACATAAGAGATTGTATTCGCATCTGTATTGGGGATTTCGGGGTCTGCTACGGGCTTTTTGTTTTCTTCATTGTCGGTGTCAGTATTCTGATTATTATTTTCATTTCCGCCCTGCTCGGTATCGTCTACGACTTTAATCCATTTTGCGTAGATTGTAATATCTTCTGTTATGGGAGTATCGAAGTCGAACTCATTACCGTCTGTGCAAGCCTCGTCTGTATAGAAGCCGCCGAATGTATAGCCCTCTTTTTCGGTGTTGAAAATTTCTGAAAAATCGTCAACCTCAAACTTTTCACAATATGTTTCATTGAGTGACTGACCTACAGGAACATTTGCTGCCATATCGTTGCTCAATCCATTGATAGTTACTTTATAAGTTAACGGTTCAATAGTTGCATTGTTGGCAACGCTACCATCTGCATTGAGAAGTGAGTAAAAATCATCAATTTGCCCGATTTCTGCATTTTCGGGTTCAGTAATTGCTAAATTATCACCAATTTCAATTCCCATTTCTGAAAGGATTGCGTAGTCATTTGCAGATATATTTACTTTTGTACCAATAAAACTTGGGCTGTATTCACTTGGTGTTACTTCATCACAATCAATATTTACAGAACCGCCTGAAAAGCTTCCGTCTTCATCTTCGTAAGCGTATGTGATAATGCCGCAAGACATTGTTTCAAGCCCTGAGCATTCACCTGTTGAAACTGTTACATTACCTGCATCAATTCCCACATCGCCATAAATTACACATATACCATAGCTTTCTGCCCTTGGGACATCTTCTTCATCAGTTGAAGTCGTAGTTGCGTCGCCAGATTCAATATATACATTTGCAGTATTCTCATAAACATAAAATCCTGCGTTGTAAAGATACATACCTGTGCTCATAGATGAGTCATTACTTGTAGTGTTACCACCACGAACATCTAAATAACCGTCATATACAGTAATATTGCCATAATAATATTCGTCTGAATCGGCTCCACCAATTTCATCTGCATAAATGCCATCACTGTATGCATATTCACCTGTTGCGTCTCCGCCAACAGCTGTCAATGAACCACCAAAATCAACACTTATATCTCCCTGAGTATAAACGCCAGCTGTATTGGCACCATTTTCAATCGCAGTCACATCTCCGCCATTCGCCTCAACATTTGCTTGTTCAATGCAAAGTCCGCCAAGTGCAAAAATACCATAACTATCAGCGTATTCGCCACTGTATTCACCTATTTTAACAGTTAAATTACCGTCGCCTGTAATATACAATGCACCGCCAATGCCAATACCAAATGCCAATTCATTTCCGGGAATATCAACTGTGTTTTCTGAGCCCTCTGCCAATTCAATTGTCAAATCATTCTCAGTATAAATACCTGCTATAGAATATTCGTCGGGCATAAAACCGGTTGTAATATTCAAGCCGTCTAAATAAAGAATGTTGTCTTCTGCATTGTAGCTGGCTGTGCCGTCACCTAAAATGTCATCTGCGTTGTCGGCATTAACGCCAACACCACCAACAAAAAGACCATATTCGCTGTTGTTACCCTCTGCCGAAGCAGTAACAGACATCATGGTAATGCACATAATCGCCGCCATAATAATCGCAAATACTTTTCTTGTTTTTTTCATATTTTTGCCTCCTTAAATGAGTTTTAACTTTGCTTGATGCAGGAGTGAGCCCCCCACCCTACTATTATGTTATTGAATACAGAGAAACCTCCCCTATATTATGGTCCCCTATATTATATAATTTAAACTATACTGTAATCAAGCATAAAGTCTGCACTTTCGCCTGCTATTCTCAATGCTACATATCCTGATGGGTTTTCAAGTGTATAGGTCTGAGTTAATTCATTCAGTTTGAATTCGTGAACAATTTCATCATCAACAACCAAAACAATTTTAAAGTTACCCGCCGTTACCTGTGCATGATTAATTGTGATTTCCATTGACGTTGCCATAAGGTTTGTGCCGTAAATTTCAGCAACGCCGGTGAATTTATCTGATGAATATGTAGTTGTGTTTGAAATTGAATCTGTAGATTCCTTATAGTTCAAAGCACCTATATCTTGATTTATTATATTCTCATCCGTAATTGTCTGAAGTGCAAAATTTTCTGCACCGTTTGTATCTTCAATATGTTCCAAATCGTTACCCATAAACATGAATATTGCTACTGCAACTACTGCGATTGCAATTATAATTCCAAATAATTTGTTTTTTTTCATTGTAAAATCCTCCAATTAATTACCAAAGTTTATACTAAATCCACTGCCGTTATTATTTGAACTGCTTGATGCAGTCGGCATATAGGGAATAAGTGCTTCTGCGGTTTTCATAAGTGGCATTGTCTGCAAATAAATTCTGCCCGGGCCTGTGATGACGGTATTGAAAAGACCCTCGCCACCGAAGAGCACATTCTTTGCGCCTTTTATTGTCTGAATATCCATTGTACAGGTTTCGCTCATTGCGGCAAGGTAGCCTGTATCAACCACGATGCTCTGCCCGGGGGCGAGGTCATACTGCTGACAATGACCGTCAATCTCTAAAAATACAAGTCCGTTACCTGTGATTTTCTGCATTATAAAGCCTTCACCGCCGAAGAAACCTGAGCCGAGCTTCTTTTGAAAATGGATTGACAAATCCAAGCCCTTTTCCATTGCTAAAAATCCGCGTTTCTGAACGATAATACCATTGCCGGGTGTTACCTCATAGGGAATAATTGAGCCGGGAAAGCTTGAGGCAAAGGCTATCATTCCGCTACCGCCTTGCGGGGTGTATTCATTGAGAAAAATTGACTCGCCTGCGAAAAGTCTGCCGAATGCTTTTTTGATGCCACCACCCGAATTTGTTTCCATTTTCATATTGGGTGACATCCAGCTCATTGAGCCACCCTCTGTGCAGAGTGTCTGACCGGGTTCGGGGTAACAGATAACTACGGGCAACTGACCGCCTTCAATGTTGTACTTAATCATAATTCATATCTCCTTTAAATTGTTTTTCTCTGATTGCATCTTCAAGAATTTTTTGAGTATGCTTTTCGATATATTGTGTAAGTTGCTTATATAAATCATAGCCTGTTTTACGATAATCAGTTTCAAGAATTTTATTGATTACTGCCTCGCGGTCTTGCTGACTTATGTCATAAATCTTTAAAAGACAGGTAAGAATAAGCCATATTTTATCTTCTAAAGTATAGATTTCAGTGCAAGGCTCTGTGAGTGCGCTTCGTTCAATACAACAAGTTACATTTTCAACACATCTAAAGCGTTCCAAATTCCAATCTGATAGTCTTTCACCGAGAATACTTTGGTTTTTCTCTGCTGTCCAATCTTTTACAAATTGTAATGTGGATGGGTGGGAATATATCGAAAGGTAAAGGTCTTTCATATTCTCATTCTCTTCGCACAAGGTTATCTGTGCGGTAATCTCCCAACAGTATGCGAACAAGTCATCGCTATCTTTTTTCGTAATGTTATCAATACACTTTGTATGAAAACTTGTTATTTCTTTTGCGAGCTCTAAAAGTATACTCTCTTTCGTTGGGAAATAGAATGTTAAATTGCCCGTACTTATATTCAGTTCGTTACTGATAGCCTTTGCCGATGTGTTTGTGAAGCCTTTCTCCATAAACATTCGCATTGCCACCTGAAGAATTTCAAGCTTGGTCGTGTTATTTTTTCTGCGAGACAAAAACATCACCCCTCCTCCGCAGAATTTGGATGCATACTAATTTAGTACAAGTCCTATTTTAGCATGTATACTAAACTCTGTCAATAAAATTCGTTAAACTTTTAACGGGTAATATTAAACAAAGTTTAATGTTGTTTCAAGTGCAATATGCATAATAAAAATTGTTTTATTTGATTTTGCGACTTTGTACTTTACTTTTTATGTTGGTATGGTATAATGTGCGTGTCGAAAATACACTTTTTAGCGAGATGATTTTTTATGTCAAAGCCTATTACTGCTATAATTGTCGGTGCAGGTCACAGAGCATTAATTTATGCCGAGCTTGCAATTACAAACCCTGAGCTTTTGCAGATTGTTGGTGTTGCTGACCCCAACCCTGTGCGCAGACAAATGGTTATGGAAAAATTCGGTTTTTCTAAAAATATGTGCTTTGAGAATGCCGATGAATTAGCAAAGTACGGCAAGCTTGCTGATACCATAATCAATGGCACAATGGACCATCAGCATTTGGAAACCTCTATTCCCCTTTTGAATTTAGGTTATGATATGCTTCTTGAAAAGCCCTTTGCACCCAACGAAGAAGAAATGAGAGAAATTGTTGAGTGTGCAAGAAAGAACAATTCAAAGGTTATGATTTGCCACGTGCTTCGCTACACACCTTTCTATTATGCAATTAAAGAGCGACTCGTTAAGGGCGAAATCGGTGAAATAATGAATATTCAGACCCTTGAACACGTGAGTTATCATCACCTTTCGACCTCTTACATACGCGGTAAATGGGCTAACAGCAAAGAATGTCACACAACAATGCTTCTTGCAAAATGTTGTCACGATATTGACATTATGATGTGGATGATGAGCGACACAAAGCCCGTTGCAATTTCAAGCTTTGGCGGTAAATATCAATTCAAGCCCGAAAATGCACCCGAGAATGCAGGTGAGCGTTGCTTGGTTGACTGCCCTCTTGTTGAGGATTGCCGTTACTCTGCAAAGCGACTTTACATTGACCAGCCTGAGCGTTGGGCGTTCTACATATGGGATAAGCTTGAGCATATCAAGAACCCTACAATTGAGGATAAAATAGAACTTCTCAAGGGTGACAGTCCTTATGGCAAGTGCATTTACAAATGCGACAACGATGTGGTTGACCACCAGTCAGTGCTTGTGAACTTTGCAAATGGTGCTACGGGTACTCACAATATGGTTGGCGGCTCGTCAATGTCACTTCGCAGAATTCACATTATAGGGACATTGGGTGAGATTTACGGTAATTTTGAAGAGGCAAAATTCTATGTTTCAAAAATCCACCCCACAAAGACCGATGAAAAGACTGTTGAAGAGGTTGACCTTAAGCTCACAGGCGATATGGTCGGTGCATACGGCGGACACGGTGGCGGTGACGAAAGACTTGCAGAGGACTTTGTTTCATTCGTTCGAGGTGAAAAACCAAGCCTTGCTTGTACATCAATTTTTGATTCCGTTGCAGGTCATTTGTGCGTTTATCTTGCGGATAAATCAAGAGAAAATGACGGCGCTGTGCAGAAAGTTGAGTTTTAAAAGTTAATACATATAAGAAAGGGGCTGTAAAAAAACAGTCTAAAAAATCCGAGATTCGTGTAAAAGCGAGTC
>CAYWFB010000026.1:0-22340 GCA_964457415.1 uncultured Eubacteriales bacterium
AACCCGATGTGACCATAAGGTCATATTTTTTTGCCCACATTTCAGCAATATCGTTGCTCGAATTGTGACGCGGATTTCCGTTGAAAATTTCAATTCCGTCAAGGAATTTAGGATTTGTAACCTTCATTCCAACCCTGAACGGATGCGCCTGAAATACCAAAAAGCCATTTTTTTGACATAACTCATAGAATTTTCTGCTATTAAGATTGAGCAAATCCGGTGTATTGTAAAGAAAATCTTCAGTAATTCCATAAACGAGATAATCATTATCGCCCTCGCTTGTTCTGAAACGAAGCTCCATACCTAAAAGTACGGGGATTCTGCCATTTGCCGTTTTTTTAGCCGCTTTGTATCCTCTTAAAAAGAAATCAACCTTTTTCTTCCAGGGCAAAAGCTCTCTGCCATATTTCATATAGGTTGATGGGCTTAAATGGTCGGTAACAACAATACCGTCATAACCCGCTTTAATATATTCTTCAACCGCATCTTCTGCTTTAACATTTGCACAATTGCTTGTGTTTTTTGTGTGAAAATGCATTTCATATAAGTACTTTTTCAAGGCAATTCCTCAATTCATTTTTATATTGTTTATATTATATACCTTTTTACCCGTAAAGTCGATATTTTTTTGCAAAATTACAGTATTTTATATTTGAAAAAGTGTATGATTTGTATTATTATATATAGTAGAATTTTGTAGTAATTTATCGGAGGTAAATTATGAGTTGTAACTGCAAAAATGCAAATGATTTCTCACTTCTTGAGCCTTGTCTTCAAAAGTACGCAACGGTACCGGGAAGTTTAATTACAATATTACAAAATGCGCAGGAGATTTACGGCTATTTACCCGTAGATGTGATTTTGCATATCTCACAGCGTACAGGACTTAAGGTCACAAAAATAATGGGTGTTGCAACCTTTTATTCACAGTTTAGATTAGAGCCTGTGGGCAAATATCTTATAATGCTTTGTCAGGGAACTGCCTGCCATGTTAACGGCTCATTGCAGATTGAAAAAACAATCAATGAATATTTAGGAATCAAAGACGGCGAAACAACTGGCGACGGACTTTTCACACTTAAGAATGTGGCTTGCCTTGGTTGTTGCAGTTTGTCACCCGTAATGATGATTAATGACGAAACCTACGGCTCTCTCACTCCCGAGAAAGCAATCAGCATATTCAAAGAATTACAAGCAGGGGAGGAAGTAGAATGAAAATAGCAGTGGGACAGGGCAGTTGCGGTATTGCCGCAGGTGCAATGAAAGCATATGATGCTTTAAAATCCACCCTTGATTTAACTAAGAACGAGCTTACTGTTACCGGCTGTATCGGTATGTGCTATCTTGAACCCATCGTTGATGTTTATGCGGATGACGGACTTCACCGATTTGTAAAGGTTAACAGCGAAATAGCGGATAAAATTGCAACCGCAGTTAATAACAACAATTTGGAATCAGTAAAAGAATATGAAATATCCGACGATGATAAATCATTCCTCGATAAGCAAACAAGAATTGCACTTCGTCATTGTGGCGTAATCAACCCCGAAATTATTGAGGATTACACCAATGACGACGGATATAAGGCACTTAATAAAGTGCTCACAACAATGTCACCCGAAGAGGTAATCGAAGAAATCAAAGCTTCTGGTCTTGCAGGTCGAGGTGGCGCAGGCTTCCCCACTTGGTTTAAGTGGAATGCGGCGCGTCAGTCACAGGGCGAAGAAAAATACTTAATCTGTAATGCGGACGAGGGTGACCCCGGCGCATTTATGGACAGAGCTGTGATTGAGGGTGACCCTCATAATCTTATTGAGGGTATGCTGATTGGTGCTTACGCAATCGGCGCAAAAGAAGCAATTGTATATGTTCGCGCAGAATATCCTCTCGCAATCCGCAGACTTCAGAATGCCATTGACCAAGCCCGTGAAAAAGGCTATATCGGTAAAAAAATAATGGGCACAGAATTTTCCTGTGAATTCAGAATTAAAGCGGGCGCGGGTGCATTTGTATGTGGCGAAGAAACCGCACTTATTGAGTCCCTCGAGGGCTCACGCGGAATGCCCCGTCTTAAACCCCCATTCCCCGCACAGTCGGGCTATTGGCATAAACCATCAAATATAAATAATGTTGAAACCTTTGCAAATGTAAGTTGGATAATTCTCAACGGTGGAAACGCTTTCTCCGCGATGGGCACAGAAAACAGCAAGGGTACAAAGGTTTTTGCTCTCACAGGTAAAATCAAGCGTGGCGGACTTGTTGAAATTCCAATGGGTAAAACTCTCCGCGATGTTATTTTTGACATCGGTGGCGGAATTAAGAACGATAAAGAATTCAAAGCCGTGCAGATGGGCGGACCATCGGGCGGTTGTATTCCTGCGGAATTACTTGACACCGTAATCGACTATAAAGCACTTTCAGCCACGGGCGCAATTATGGGCTCGGGCGGTATGGTTGTAATGGATGATAGCACCTGTATGGTAGAAATGGCTCGTTTCTTCCTTGATTTCACCGCAAAAGAATCCTGCGGTAAATGTGTGCATTGCCGACTTGGTACAAAGCGAATGCTTGAAATTCTCACAAGAATTACCGAGGGCAACGGCAAAGAAGAGGATATTGAACTCCTTGAAGAGCTCTGTCTTGCAATCAAAGACGGTGCACTTTGTGGCTTGGGTCAGACTGCCCCAAATCCCGTGCTTACAACCCTTAAATACTTTAAAAACGAATACATTGAACATATAGTTGATAAAAAATGTACTGCCCACGAATGTACAAATCTTCTTCGCTATGAAATCAATGCAGATGTTTGCAAGGGATGTACACTTTGCGCTAAAAAATGTCCCGTCGGTGCAATCGGCGGAACAGTTAAAGAGCCCCATATTATCAATATGGAAAAATGTATTAAGTGCGGTAACTGTGTATCAGTATGCCGTTTTAACGCTGTGGAGGTGAAATAATTGAGTATTACATTAACAATAGACGGCAAAAAGATAATCGCAGAAGAAGGCTTAACAATACTCAATGTTGCCACACGGAACGGAATAAAAATACCAAACCTTTGTTATGACGGCAGAGTTGAATTGTACGGTGCCTGCGGACTTTGCACAGTTGAGGCAGAGGGCAACCCCAAGCTTCTCCGCGCCTGCTCAACAAAGGTCGCAGAGGGTATGGTCGTTCATACCCAAACCGAAAGAATTAAGAAATCAAGAAAAGTAGCTCTTGAATTGTTATTATCCGACCACGACGGCGATTGTAAAGCTCCTTGCTCAAAGGCTTGCCCCGCGGGTACTGATTGTCAGGGTTATGTAGGTCTTATCGCAAACGGCGAATATACCGAGGCAGTAAAGCTTATTAAAGAAAAATTGCCCTTACCTGCATCAATCGGCAGAATTTGCCCACATCCTTGCGAAAAACAATGTCGCCGTCAGTATGTTGACGAGCCTGTTTCAATCGCATTCCTCAAAAGCTTTGTGGGCGATATTGACTTGAACGGTAATACATATATACCCGAAATTGAGCCCGATACAAATAAAAGTGTGGCAATCATCGGTGGCGGTCCCGCAGGACTTACCGCGGCGTATTTTCTCCGTCAGAAAGGTCATAGCGTAACAATTTTTGAGCAGATGGAAAAAATGGGCGGAATGCTCCGCTATGGTATTCCCGAATACCGACTTCCCAAAGCAGTTCTCGATAAAGAAATCAAGCTTATTGAGAATATGGGCGTTACACTCAAAAATAACATAAATATCGGCAAAGACATTACATTTGACGAAATAAAGAATAATCACGATGCAACCCTTGTTGCAATCGGCGCTTGGAACAGCAGTAAAATGCACGTTCAAGGCGAGGATTTAGAGGGTGTATGGGGTGGCATTGACTTGCTCCGCGAGGTTGCTCTCAGCAACAAAGTGAATTTAGGCAAAAATGTGGCAGTTTGCGGTGGCGGTAATACTGCTATGGACGCTTGTCGTACTGCTATTCGCCTTGGCGCTGAAAATGTTTATGTAATCTATCGCCGTACAAAAGACGAAATGCCCGCCGACCCTCAGGAAATTCTTGAATCTGAAGAAGAGGACGTAATTTACAAATATCTTACAAATCCAATAGAATTCACAGGTGAAAACGGAAAACTCAGCGGGGTAATTCTTCAAAAAATGATGTTGGGTGAGCCCGACGAAAGCGGTCGTAGACGTCCCGTAGCAATCGAGGGCGAAACAGAAGAAATCAAGCTCGATTCCGTTATTATGGCAATCGGTCAATACCCAAATCTTAACGGTTTTGAAACCCTTGAAGCAACTCGCAGAAATACAATTTCAGCGGATGAAAGCCGTTTTACAACATCAGTTGACGGTGTGTTCGCAGTTGGTGATGCAACAAATAAGGGTGCCGATATTGCAATTGCCGCAATCGGCGAAGCGCAAAAGGCATCAGTAGT
Source organism: uncultured Eubacteriales bacterium (assembly GCA_964457415.1). Lineage (GTDB taxonomy): Bacteria > Bacillota > Clostridia > Oscillospirales > Acutalibacteraceae > Fimenecus. The sequence continues at coordinate 4,436 of CAYWFB010000026.1, forward strand.
CATCGACCGTTACTTAAACGGCGAAACAGTAGGTTACAAAAAGCCATATTTTGTTGAGCGTAACAATACGGATATTGACTATTCAGTATTCGATAAGGCTCCACGCGCCCCAATGCCCCATATGAGCCCCGCCGACAGAAAAACTAACTTCAAAGAGGTTAACTTTGGCTTTTCTGAAGAACAAGCAAAGCGTGAGGCTATGCGTTGTCTTGAATGTGGTTGTCACGATTATTACGAATGTAAGCTTATTTCTTATGCAAATGATTATAATGTTAAACCATCAAGATTTGCGGGGGAGAAGCACCACAGAAACACCGAAAACGCAAACGATTTAATTGCCCGCAATACCGATAAATGCATTCTGTGCGGACTTTGTGTTCGTGTGTGCGAAGAGGTTATGGGTAAAGCCGCAATCGGACTTATAGGACGAGGTTTCAATACAATTGTTGAGCCCGAGCTTGGTAAAAACCTTGCTGATACAGATTGTATATCCTGCGGTCAGTGTGTGGCACTTTGCCCCACGGGTGCACTTCGCGAGAAAACACCCATGACAAAGAGCGTTCCCGTTCAAGAAAAATCCTGCGTAAGCATCTGCACAAATTGCTCAAATCTTTGCTCTGCGGATTATCGTTATATCGGCTCAACAGTTACAAGAGCATTACCAACAGAAAAAGGTATTCTCTGTAAAGGCGGTCGATTTGGTGTTCTTAACGATAAAACCGAGAATAAAATCGGAAATCTTGAAGCACTTGAAAACAAGAATTTCGCAATAGTTGTGGGTGGCAGAATTTCAGCAGAAACTGCATATATCCTCAAAAAATATGCAGAAGAGAATAATGCAGAAATCTTTACAACCGCAACCGAAACAGATGCAAATTACTATGCACTTGCAAAGCTCGGCTACAAAGAATTCAAAGCTTTACCCGAAAATGCAGATGCAGTTCTTCTTGTGAATACAAGCATTGACACAACCGCCGAAAAGGTTGAATTTCACATTTCACCTTACTGTGAAAACGGAACATATTTCGATAAATACGGCAATAAAAAATTGCAAAAAGCCTTTATTGGTAAAGCAACGAGCTTTGCAGAATTGATAAATTTAAAGCTTGAAAATCCCTGTGAAAATATTTCTGCAGAAGCCGAAAATGCAGTCAATGCAGTTTCAACGGGCAAAGTAACCAATGAAGAAATAATCGCAATCAGTAAATTGTTTTAACAAAAATGCTCACATCCTTTGATGTGGGCATTTGTAAATTATATGTTAAAATCCCTTGATTTTCTTGCCAATTCAAAAGAACTGTGATATTATTTTTATGGTGATTAAGTATGAGGATAACAGAAAAATTAACAGTTAAAGACCGCTTGATTTCATTCGAGGTTTTTCCGCCAAAAACAGATTCTGCCTTTGACAGTATTGAACGCTCTGTTCGCGAGCTTGCGGCGTTTAACCCCGATTTTATGAGCGTTACCTATGGTGCGGGTGGCGGAACTTCACGGTACACCACAAAAATTGCATCGCTTATAAAGAACCGTCTTGATACAACTGCTCTCGCACATTTAACCTGTGCCTCAACTCCCAAAGCAACAATAGAGCAAATCCTTGATACACTTAAAGAAAATCATATTGACAATATCCTTGCAATGCGTGGTGATATTCCTCAAAACTTTGTAAAGCCACAGGGCGAATATTACACCTACGCTTACGAGCTTATTACAAAAATCAAAGACTACGGCTATTTTGACATCGGCGGTGCTTGTTATCCTGAATGTCACCCCGAATGTGAAAGTCTTGAAAAAGATATTGAAAACCTTAAAAATAAGGTTGATTGCGGTGTTGACTTCCTTATTACACAGCTTTTTTACAATAACGAGTTGTTTTATTCCTTTATGGATAAAATAAGAAACAAGGGCGTTTCTGTCCCCGTATTCGCAGGCATAATGCCCCTCACAAATATTAAACAGCTTGACCGCATTACTTGTCTTTCGGGTACAGCAATTCCCGACGAAATGAAAGATTTCATTGAAAAATATAAAGATAATCCCGAAGAACTCGAAAAAGCAGGTCTTGATTTTGCAACAAAGCAAATAAATCAGCTTATAGATAACGGCGTAGAGGGTATTCACATCTACACAATGAATAAACCCCACGTTGCAAAAACAATTTTGAAAGGTATTCCAAGATAATTTATGTTTGGATATGTAACTGTTTATAAACCCGAACTCAAAATTAAAGAATACGAAGCCTATAAGGGTGTTTATTGTACGCTCTGCAAGGAAATGGGCAAGGAATACGGCATTCTTTCCCGCTTTCTTTTAAGCTATGACGGTGCATTTTATGTGATGTATAAATTAGGTCTTTCGGGCGATAACATTTGTGTAAAGAACTCCCGTTGTACCTTTAATCCCTGCAAAAAATGTATGAAAATTACTTCAGAAAGTGATGCGTACAAGCTTGCAAGCACAATTACTGTAGTCCTTGCGTATTTTAAGCTTGTGGACAATCTTCACGATAGCTCATTTTTTAAAAAAATGCTATTGTATCTGATTTATCCGTATTTTGCACTTCTTAAAAACAAGGCAAAGAAAAAATATCCTGAAATCTTTCAAACCGTTGAAGAAGGTATGAAAAAACAGTTTGAAATCGAGTGCGAAGAAAATCCCTTACCTGATAAATCAGCAGACCCGACAGCCCTAATGCTTGCGTGGTTGTTTGCTTATGGCGAATGTGGTAAAAATAAAGAAAACGCAGAAAACTTCGGCTATCATCTTGGTCGAGCAGTTTATTTTCTTGATGCCTTTGACGATTACGCCGATGATACAAAGCAAAACTCATTTAATCCCTTTAAAAATACCGAAGATATTGTTGCAGACGCGTCATTATCCATCAATCTTTCGGCAGGGGCGTTGAGCGAGGCACTTACAAATCATCAGTTTAAAAACTTTTCTCCCATAATTGAAAATGTTATTTACGACGGGCTGAATTTTCAACTCGAAAGAATTATAAAGAAATACAGAGGTGAAGCTCTTGAATAATCCCTATGAATTTTTAGGTCTTGACCGCGGTGCAACTGAACAGCAGGTAATGAATGCTTACAGACGAATTGCGGGCGAAATTCAGAACGCAGGCTATTCCGACGCAGAAATGCAAAGACGCATGGATGAGCTTAATAACGCATACGATACAATTCTTAATGAAATGCGCGGAACAGCATCATACTCAAATAACAGTCAAAGTAGTAGCGGTTATAACTACGGCTATAATCATAATAACCAAAATCAAAATCAGAGTGCTTCACAGTTTTCCGATGTCCGTCAGCGTATAAACGCAGGCAGAATTGATGACGCCGAAACAATTCTTGACGGAATTCCCACGGGAATGCGCAATGCCGAATGGCATTATCTAAAGGGGATAATTCACCAGCGTCGCGGTTGGCTTAATGAGGCTTACCGTTGCTATCAGACTGCTTGTGAGCTCGAGCCTTCAAATCAAGAGTATGCGGCGGCTTTCAATGCACTCAACAATAATGCGCGTGGTGGTTACAGAACCTCAAGAAATTCGGGCAACGATGGTGTTTGTGACCTTTGCAGTGGTCTTTTGTGTGCAGACTGTTGTTGCGAATGTTGTGGCGGAGATTTGATTCCCTGTTGCTGATATGAATAAAAGAAAACAGATTTCATTCAAGGTAGCACTCGGCGGAGTAACGGCGGCTCTGTCAATTCTTTTTATGTTGCTTGCAGGTGTCACATCAACTTTGGTTTATGCAATTCCTATGTTCGTTGGTGCATTGCTGATAGTACTCGTAATTGAAACGGGAAAAGGCTTTGCCACGGCGGTTTATCTTGCGGTTTCGGTTGTTTCATTGTTGGTTTTAGGCAATAAAGAAGCGGCGGTAATGTATGTAGCTTTTTTCGGTTATTACCCTATAGTCAAAAGCATTCTTGAAAATAAAATAAAGCCCGTTTTGTGTTGGATAATCAAGTATTTAATATTCAATACAGCAATGGTGGTAGCCTATCTGTGTGTAACAAAAATATTTATGATTTCGTTTGAAGATATGGAAGCCTTTGGCAAATGGGCGTTGCCGTTATTACTTTTAGCAGGCAATGTAGTGTTCGCAATGTATGATGTGCTTCTGACAAGACTTGTAACCATTTACTTTTACAGATGGCAAAAATATTTAAAAAGGGTGTTTAAGTAAAATGGCGCGGAAACCCGTCACAATGTATGAAAATAAGAAGAGAGAAAAATATGGAATTGAAGGTAATGTGATAAAAACACCTTCAGGTAAGAAAAATTCAACAAAAAAAGAAAACATTCACGCAGGTCATCGTCAGAGACTGCGTGAACGATTTTTAAAAGAGGGTCTTGATAATTTTCAGGACCATAATGTGCTTGAGTTACTGCTTTTTTATGCAATTCCGCAAAAAGATACAAACGAAGAAGCGCACGCACTTATGGATACCTTCGGCTCACTTTCAGAGGTGTTTGACGCAAGCTATGAGGATTTGTGCAATGTAAAAGGAATTGGACCACGGGCTGCAACGCTTATAAAACTAATGCCCGAGCTTTTCAGAAAATATGAGGTCGATAAGCTTAATACTGAAGATGTGTTCTTAAACGATTCAGAGCTTGCTGCCGAGTATGCGTGCAAATTTTTCAAAGGAATAACAGAAGAAAAACTGTATCTTATTTGTCTTGATTCCCGTTGCAGACTTATAAGCTTTGATTTAATGAGCGAAGGTACAATAAAATCAACACCGGTAAATACACGGCTTATAATCGAAACAGCATTTAAAAATAAGGCTTCAAGTGTTATTCTGGTACATAATCATCCAACGGGAATAACTGCGCCTTCAAAGGCAGATGTAGACGTAACCGGTAATCTGGCTTATGTGCTGAAGCAGTCAGATTTAAGGCTTGACGACCATATAATTGTGGGGCACGGAAATGACTATTTTTCATTCCGCAAAAGTAAAAAATATAAAGATATGTTTTGAGGTTGTATATGAAAGTTAAATATCTTGGACCCGATATAGGTGTAGACGGCTTAAGAGATAACGGAATATATACTGTATTAGAAGTTGACGATTTTACAGGAATGTTACGAATTGTTGACGAGAGTGATGAAGATTATCTTTATTCTCCTAATAAGCCTCAAGCCATTTGCGGAACTTATAAAGGTGGTTATTTTGAAATAATTGAAGATGACGAAAATAATTCTTTGGAAAAAGCAATATATTATTAAATCCTCGCATTTGCGGGGATTTTCTTTTTACCTCCCTTGGTCATTTGGAGGGGAATCAATTCTGCTTTTTGATTATATTTATTGAAAAATGTATCTGTTTTTGCTATAATTATCCCATATTTTTCAACGAGGTATTCACTATGAGCACAGTTACGCATAAAATGTATGATTTATTAGGCAAATGGGGGCCGTATTCCAAGAAATACAGCGGTATTTCCCGAATTGTTGACCATAAAACCGAGGGCGGAGTCCGCTTCGATTGCGTTGTAAGTCCTGCAATTGAAAATGCCGATAGCCGTGTTCCCAATGTAACTGTTCCTACAGGCGTGCATCCGTGGGAGGCAAAAGCAGATTACTCATTCTATTCCTACCGCTATGACCTTGAATGGAAAGACCGCGTCTATGCCGATGTATCCTTTACAAAGCTTACTGACGACAGCGTTCTTGTCCGTACAGAATTTGTAAATAATACAGATATTATGCAAATCTGCCTTTTAAACCTTTTTTCTGCAATTGAATACCCCAATGAGTTTACAACCACACCCGTTTTGCCTGAAAAATCGGTGTTCATAAAGGCTCTTGATTACAAGTCTTATGATTATAATACCTCTCGTCCATGGGACAAGCAGGTTATCGACGCTATGAAAAAAGGCGAGTTCTTTGATGATGCCTTTACATATCATAAAGGACTTGGTGACCGGGATTGCAATCGATATATTCTACCAAAAGCTAATCGTCTTGGCGAAGAAGCAGGCGACCGCATTACATATAAAATTGATGGGATTTCAGCTTTCCAGAATCCCGTACTTAATATCCGTTATCGTACTACCGATAATCGCGATAGTGTATGGACCTTGAACGGTGAAAAAATAACATTCACCTCTGCGGTTGATTTTAACATTTTAACCGTTCCGTTTAATAGCGAAAATTTTGAGCTCATTTCTCAGGGTACGGGCGGAATTGAATTTGATTTCCTCTGTATTACTGAAAAAGGGGAGAGCGTGTCCGTAAAATCTGCAAAGCACAATTTTTATCCTGAAATCGAAGAGAAAAATGACGAGAACGGAAAGCTTGTTTCTTATAAATATGACGGGCTTGACGACAAATTCTATGTGCGCACATTCAATAAATCTACCCGTTGCCGTGATTTCGATACAGGTTGCCTTGAAGACAGTCCTACTGCCCGAATTTCGCAGCCGGACGAAAGCTTTCAGAATATGCTCGAAACCTTTTCGGGTTCATTCTCCGAAAAACATAGTGACGAGGGCTTTTATCACAATACAGTAGTTCATACGCTTTACATTGAGCCTCGAGAAACTCACGTTGAATATGCAGTTCTCTCATTTGGCGAAACCGATTATGAGCCAATTGACGAATATGAAAAGCTCTATGAAAAAGTACATAATTCTCTTGAAAAGTTCGATTTGAACCTTGCGGGCAAAACCTATGAGTTCTCAAACAGAATTCTCCGTGCAACTGTGTTCCAGAATACAGTTTATCCTCTTTACCGCCACGGCGAATATATTGTTCACCATACCCCCGGTAAGCGTTGGGATTCATTCTACACTTGGGATTCAGGCTTTATCGGCCTTGATATGCTTGAATTTGCACCCCACATTGCCGACTATATTCTCGACACATATTTGAGTGATAAGGATAATAAGGACTGGGCGTTTTTACTTCACGGCTCACCCGTGCCCGTGCATATTTATCAGTATCTTGAAATGCTTAAAAAGGCAAATGATAAAACAGATTTGCTTAAATATTACGACCGCGTCAAGATGTTCTATGATTTCCTTGCGGGCAAAATAAACGGCTCAACTACAACTAAATTCAATAGCGGTTTAACTACTACCTTTGACTATTTTTACAATTGTAGCGGTATGGACGATTTGCCACCACAGAAAACTATGTATGCCGAGAAAAAGCAGAAATATATGACACCTGTAATTTCTTCGTGTCAGGTTATCCGTTGTGCAAAAATTCTTTATATGGCGGCAGATTTGCTGGATAAAGAAGATGACAAAGCGGTTTATCTTGAGGATATCGAAAGAGTTACAAATGCTCTTCAGAAATATTCATGGGATGAAGAATGCGGATATTTCTCCTATGTTGTTCACGATGAAAACGGCAATCCCAAAGAGCAATATAGAAACGCAAATGGCGAAAACCTCAATAAAACAATGGATGGTATTTATCCGATTATCGCGGGCGCCGTAACAGAAGACCAAAAAGCAAGAATTCTCGGTCATCTTCAGAGTGATGACGAAATGTTCAGCCCCGTGGGTATCAGCGCTGTCGATAAAACTGCGTCATATTACATCACCAATGGCTATTGGAATGGCAATGTGTGGCTTTCACATCAATGGTTCGTTTGGAAGACTATGCTCGATTTGGGTGAAACCGATTTTGCCTTCAGAATTGCCAAAACTGCTCTCGATGCATGGAAACGTGAGGTAGAATATTCATATTACACCTTTGAAATGTTCAATATAACGTCGGGCAGGGGAGGCTGGTTCCACAATTTCGGCGGACTTTCAACACCCATCAATATCTGGACTAACGCATATTTCAAGCCAAAGACACTCTCAACGGGTCTTGATGTGATGGTTATGAATAGTCATTTCAATGAAGATGCAACAGAGTTTAATTGTGAGCTCAAGCACTACGGCAACAACGAAAAGTACTCTGTAATTGTTGTTATGAGCGATAAATACAGTTATGATGTTTCAATTACAGGCTCAAATGCCACCTCTGCTTATCGTGATGACGGAATTATTGAAATAACACTTCAAAGAACAAGCGAACCCGTAAAAATTGAAGTTAAGAAAGCTTAACTCGTGTAATCCTCAATAATTTTCTGTAATTCTGCGGGAGTGTCTGCCCGTATGCCCTCCTTTAAAAGCAGGCGGTCGTGTTCGGGCAAATGTGAAATATATGTGTCATAAACCTCAAGGGGAATTGTGTCAGTATTCTTAAATACGGCAATTTTCCCTTGATATTCTGTCACTGTGTAGTAATCATTTTGCGGAGTGTATGGGTTTTCGCGCACCGAATTTTCAATATCTCGGTTAAGCACCATGAAAAGTGCCGCAATAACGCAAATACAAAGTGCAGAAAAAAGTATAGTTTTAACATGCTTTTTCTTCATTGGTTACACGTCCTTTATTTACGGCGTATTTGGTTCGGCTCTTCTCACCTTATATTTTGAGCGAAATTATTACAAATTATTAAAAATTATTAAAATTATAAAAAAATACTAAACATTTCATAAGTTTTGTGCTATACTTAATTTGTATAATTGTAAAATCACGTTTATATGTGATTTCGGAGGAATTTTATGAAAAGAAGGACTCAAAAAACTAAAGCCAAAAAGCCAATGTCACCGGGCAAAAAGAAATTTTTGACCGCCTTGCTGGCAGTTGCTTTTACGGGCTTTATGACCTGCTTCATAATCGGCTGTTACATTCTCACAAGTGCCGTAAGCACCGTCAACGGCGAGCGTATTATCGACCTTGAATTCTATAAAGAGAATCAGGACCAAACCACCATTGTTTACGCTATGGACGAAGAGAACCAACCCGTTGAAATTGCAAGACTTCACGGCGAGCAGAATCGTGTGTGGGTTGAGCTTGAAGATATGTCCGAATGGATGAGCAAGGCGTTTATCGCAATTGAAGATAAGCGTTTTTATGACCATAAGGGCGTTGACTGGTTCAGCTTAACTTTGGGTATTGGAAAATCAGCGGTGCAATCAATTATTTCCGATGATACTTCTGTGCGCGGTGCCTCAACACTGACCCAACAGCTCATTAAAAACCTTACGGGTGAAGCGGGCAGAAATATAAACCGAAAATATTATGAAATTATCTCTGCATTAAATCTTGAAAAATACTACGATAAGTCTGAAATTTTAGAGGCATATCTCAATACTATTTATTTGAGTCATAACTGTTACGGAGTCCAGACTGCCGCTGAAACATATTTCGGTAAGGATGTTTCAGAGCTTAACCTTGCCGAGTGTGCGTCAATTGCGGTTATTACCCAAACTCCTGCAAAATTTGACCCTCTCTGGCAACCGGAACAAAACAAAATCCGTCAGGAATGGTGTCTCGGCAGAATGCTCGAAGACGGTATGATTACTCAAGAGCAATACGACGAGGCAATAGCCTATGAGCTCATTTTCACGAACAGCGAAAAATATGTTGCCGAGCACGAAGAAAAGGTTGAGTCCGCAACCGATAATGAGGTTCAGAGCTACTATGTTGACTATGTAATCAGTTCTGTTATCAGCGACTTGAAAGAGCAGGGCTATTCAAGCTATGAAGCTACAAGAATGATTTATTCAGGCGGTTTGCGAATTTACTCTGCAGTTGATATGAATATCCAGGAAATTGTTGAAGATGTTTATGTTCACCGCACTAATTTCCCGAGTGAAAGAGTAAGCAGTGCGGCAGATGCCTCACAGTCTGCAATGACAATTATGGACTATAATGGCAGAATTGTCGCAATGGTTGGCGGTGCAGGTGAAAAAACTGAAAATCGTTCAAATAACCGTGCAGTTTCTGCAGTGCGTCAACCCGGTTCTTCAATTAAGCCATTGACTATCTATGCTCCCGCAATTGAAGAGGATTATATTACATGGTCAACAAAAACTATGAACTATGGTATTACCTGGAAAGGTAGCCGTTGGCCCGATAACTACGGCGGCGACCCCGGTTCACCCGACAGTTATGTAACCTCACAGTATGCAATTGCAATTTCATATAATACCGTTCCCGCACAGTTGCTTATAAAAATGGGATTTGATTTAAGCTACGATTATGTAACTGAAAAATTCCATATTTCAACTCTTGTTGACGGTCAGGATAACACATCACCATCACCGTTGGTAACAGGTGGTACAAATGGCGGATGCACAACTCTTGAAATGGCGGCGGCGTTTGCAACCTTTGGTAACGGTGGTAAATATTATGAGCCCTATTGTTACACAAAGGTTACAGATAGCACGGGTGAAAACATCATTCTTCAGACCGATACTTCAAAATATGAGCAGGCAATTTCACCCGAAACTGCGTATGTTATGAATCAGATGATGCAGACCGTTATTTACGGTTCAATGGGTACAGGTCGTGGCTACGGAGTAGACGGCTTCAAGACCTTTGCAAAATCAGGTACAACAAATAATAATAATGACCGTTGGATGTGTGCAGGTACTCCTTATTATGTGGCATCTGTATGGTTCGGCTATGACTATAACAAAGAAATCCGAGCAAGCGGAAACCCCGCAGGTCTTATTTTCAAGACTGTTATGGATAGAGTTCACGACAATCTTTCTTCAAAATCCTTTGAGCAGTATACTGACGATGTTGTGAAACTCACATATTGTTCTTCTTCTGGTCTTATTGCAGGGGAGAATTGCTCTTCAAAGGCTACGGGCTGGTACAAAAAGTCAAATATTCCCGCAAAATGTAAGAATTGTTCTGTGGAAACCGAAGAACCTGACAAGTCAACAACATTAGCTCCCGATGATTCAACCACATCATCTGCAGACGATACAACCACTACAACTGCACCTCCCACCACTACTGAGCCCTCAACTGCTCCACCCGTAGTTGACGAGCCTGCAATCTCTGAGGAGGCAGCGGCATAATATGGTTATAATGTCCGTTGATTACGGTGATGTGCGTACAGGCATTGCGGTTTGCGATAAAATGCAGATTTTGGCTTCTCCCGTGTGCGTAATTACCGAAAAAGACCGCGATAAGCTTGTTGATAAAATCGCAGAGCTTGCCAAAGAGAAAAAAGCAGAGCGAATTTGCGTGGGACTTCCTCAGAATATGGATGGCTCTTACGGATTTCGTAGTGACGCTTGCCGTGAGCTCGGTGAAATTCTGAAAGAAAAAACGGGACTTCCCGTGGTGTTTCAGAATGAGCGTCTTACAACAGTTTCTGCTCATAATATTCTCAATACTGCCGATGTGCGTGGTAAAAAACGCAAGGCGGTCGTTGATGCAGTTTCAGCAGTTTTAATTCTTGAAGATTATCTCAGAACAATCTAAAATATGACAAATTAAATGCTTGATACCTTGTATAATGGTGTCAAGCATTTTTTGTTGGTGATTGTTTTGACTGTTTATGTTGATGTTCTCATAATTCTTAATACTTTAGTGAATTATTTTATTCTGCTTAGCATCAGAAAGATAACCCGAGCCCATACTTCACGCTGGCGAATTGCATTGGGCTCACTTGCAGGCGGACTTTCTTCAATGCTCATTTTTCTTGAGGATTTGGGGCTTGTAATGACCGTTTTAAAGCTTCTTACCGCTGTTTTAATGACGGTGATAACCTTTGGTGCAAAGCCTTTCAAAAGCCTTTTTAAAAAGCTTTTCTGGCTCTTTGCAATCAGCTTTGTCTTTGGCGGATTAATGTTTGCGGTCTACATATTCTTCGATGCAGATATTTTAATTTATACCAACGGAATTGTATATTTCGATATTGATGTAACCTTTCTTGTGGTCTGTTCGGTTTTCTCTTATATCGTGATAACTGTTATAACAAAATTCACCGATAAAAAAGCCCCGAAAAGCAAGGAATATTACATAACAATTCAGCAAAACGGCAAAAGTGTTTCTTGCAAAGCACTAATGGATACGGGCAATAATTTGCGTGAGCCTTTTTCTGCTTTTCCTGTTGTTATGGCAGAAAAAAATCTGTTCAATCAGTTTCATATCCCCGATGAAAATCTTCGTCTTATTCCCATTTCAACAGTAAACGGAGATAGTCTTATAAAAGCCTTTCGTCCCGATTTATTGCAAATCGGTGATTTCAAAACCGATAAAATATACATAGGCGAAAGTGCCGTCCCGTTAGAAGAATATAAAATAATACTCAATATAAATCTAGAAGGAGAAATACAGAATGAATAAACTGAAACTATTTTTTCAAAAACTATATTTAAGGATTTTCAAAAGGGGAGTTTATTATATAAACGGCCCCGTTTCTTTGCCCGAACCCCTAACAAAAGAAGAAGAACAGCTTTTAAGCGAAAAGCTCAGTGAGGGTGACGAAAAAGCTCGTGAAAAACTGATAACTCACAATCTTCGACTTGTGGTGTACATAGCGAAAAAATTTGAAAGCTCGGGTGTTAATATTGAAGATTTAATTTCGATTGGTACAATCGGGCTTATTAAAGCCGTAAATACCTTTTCGCCCGAAAAAAATATCAAGCTTGCAACCTATGCCTCTCGTTGTATCGAGAATGAAATTCTGATGCATCTTCGTAAAATCGCCTCGCAAAAAATGGAGGTTTCTCTTGATGAACCTCTCAATACCGATTGGGATGGCAATGAGCTTATGCTTTCTGATGTTTTGGGCAGTGATGGCGACGAAATTAATCGCGAAATGGAAGACGAGGACGAAAAAAGAATTCTTTTAAAGGTTATTGATACTTTGCCTGAGCGTGAGCGCGAAATTATTGATATGCGTTTCGGTTTGGGTGAAAAGCCGGAGCTTACGCAAAAGCAAGTTGCTGACAAATTGGGCATTTCACAAAGCTATATTTCAAGACTTGAAAAAAGAATTATCAAAAGAATTGGAGATAAGCTTAAAGCACAGACAAAATAGAAAAATGTTAAAAATTAACTAAAGAAATTTAGTGAAAACTATGTTAATTTTTAAACAATTATGGTATAATTATATATCTTGAAAGAATGTATTATTTTTAGAAAAAGAAGGGTTATTTATGACTTACGATGTAGCAATTGTAGGCGCCGGTGTTGTAGGCGGTCTCATTGCACGTGAGCTCAGCCGTTACAAGCTGAACGTAGCATTGCTCGAAAAGTGCAACGACGTGGCTATGGGTACAACAAAGGCAAACAGCGCCATTGTTCATGGTGGCTTTGATGCACAGAATGGTACTTTAAAGGCAGAACTTAATGTTAAGGGTACCGCTATGATGCCCGAACTTTGCGAAAAGCTTTCAGTTCCTTTCAAAAAGAATGGCTCTGTGGTTGTGGCGTTCAGCGACAGCGAGATGGAGCACGTAAAGGTGCTTTACGACAGAGGTATTAAAAATGGAGTTCCCGGTCTTTCTGTTATTGACCGGGCAGAGCTTCGTCGAATTGAGCCAAATATTAGTGACAAGGCGGTTGGCGCACTTCTTTGTGAGAGTGCAGGTATTGTCTGCCCCTATGAGCTTACAATTGCAGCAGTTGAAAACGCAGCTACAAACGGTGTTGAGTTTATCAGAAACTGCAATGTAACCGCAATTGAAAACGGCGAAAACGGTTATACACTCAAAACTTCATTGGGCGATATTGAAACAAAATACATTATCAATGCGGCAGGTAATTTCTCTGATGACCTTGCACGTATGGTAGGGGATAACTCAATTGAAATCATTCCACGTAAGGGCGAATATTATCTTCTTGATAAATCAGTTGGCAATCTGGCAGTTCATACAATTTTCCAATGCCCTAACGAAATGGGTAAGGGTATTCTTGTAACTCCCACAGTTGACGGTAACCTTCTTATCGGTCCTACTGCGATTAATCAGGATAGCAAGGAAGATACAGACACAACTCCCGCAGGACTTATGGAAATTGTTGAAAAGGCACTCAAGTCCGTTCCCACAGTTTCTGCAAGAAATGCAATCACATCATTTGCAGGTGTTCGTGCTCATCCGACTAATGACGATTTCATTATTGGCTGGTGTCCCACAAGTGAGAATTTCTTAAATGTTGCAGGTATTGAATCTCCCGGTCTCTCATCTGCACCCGCAATCGCGACTTATGTACGCGATATCCTCGCAGAAAAGGTAGAACTCACAGAAAAAGACTCATATACAGATACAAGAGAAGAGCCTGTTCGTTTCCGCCATATGACAGACGAGGAAAGAGCAGAGACTATTAAGAAAAATTCCGCTTACGGCAGAATTGTTTGCCGTTGCGAAACAATCACAGAGGGCGAAATAATTGACGCAATTAAGGCTCCGGCAGGCGCTCGTGATGTTGACGGCGTTAAGCGTCGCACTCGTGCAGGTATGGGTCGCTGTCAGGGTGGCTTCTGCGGAAGTAAGGTTGTTGAAATTCTTGCACGCGAATTGAATGTTCCTATGAGCGACATTACAAAATTCGGTGGCGAGTCAAAAATAATTTACGAGAGAACAAAGTGAGGTGCGTTGGCGTGTTGAATTATGATTTAGCTGTTGTAGGCGGCGGTCCCGCAGGTATGGCGGCAGCCCTTAAAGCAAAAGAAAACGGCGTTGAAAAAATTATCGTATTAGAGCGTGCCGAAACTCTCGGTGGTATTCTTGAGCAGTGTATTCATACAGGCTTCGGTCTTCACTATTTCGGCGAAGAGCTTGCAGGTCCCGAATATGCAGGTCGCTTTATTGAACTTCTCGAAGATACCGACATCGATGTTAAAACCGACACAATGGTTCTCGATGTTGACGAAAACAATGTTGTTACCGCAGTTAATAAAAAGGACGGGCTTCTCAAAATCAATGCAAAGGCAGTAGTTCTTGCAATGGGTTGTCGTGAGCGTCCCCGCGGTGCACTTAGCATTGCAGGTAGCCGTGCATCAGGTATTATGACTGCAGGTACTGCACAGAAATATGTTAATATTGACGGTTATATGCCCGGTCATGAGGTTGTGATTTTAGGCTCAGGCGACATCGGTCTTATTATGGCTCGTCGTATGACTCTTGAAGGCGCAAAGGTTAAAATGGTTTGCGAGCTTATGCCTTATTCAGGCGGTCTTACAAGAAATATCGTTCAATGTCTTGATGACTTCGGTATTCCGCTTAAATTAAGCTGTACAGTTGTTGCAACTCACGGTAAAGAAAGACTTGAGGGCGTTACAATTGCAAAGGTTGACGATAAACTTCAGCCCATTCCCGGCACAGAGGAATATGTTCCCTGCGACACATTAATGCTTTCAGTTGGTCTTATTCCCGAAAACGAGCTTTCAAAGAATTCAGGTCTTGAGCTTGACCGCATCACAAACGGTCCCCGTGTTGACGAATATCGCGAAACAGAGCACGCAGGTGTGTTTGCTTGCGGTAATGTTCTTCAGGTTCACGATTTGGTTGACTATGTAACAGAAGAAAGTCAGATTGCAGGTCTTGGTGCCGCAAAATACATAAAGGGCGAAAAGGTAACAGGTGAGTGTGTTTATACTCAGGGTGTCAATGGTGTTCGTTATATTGTTCCGCAGAGAATTAACCGCGAAACAGATACCGACGTTAAGCTTTATTTCCGTGTAGGCGCAGTTTATAATAATGCGAAAATCGTTGTTGAATGCGACGGCAAGGAAATCCTTTCAAAGAAAAAGAAAAAGCTTTGCCCAGGCGAAATGGAATATGTTACACTTAAACAGTCCGTAATTGCAGAGCTTCCTGCAAATGCAACAATCACAGTTAGAGTGGAGGCGTAAGTAAATGGAAAAAAGAGAACTTGTATGTGTAGCTTGTCCTTTAGGATGTCCCATTACAGTAACTTTTGATGCAGACGGAAATGTTGATACAGTTACAGGTAATACCTGCAAACGCGGCGATGCTTATGCCCGCACAGAGGTTACAAACCCCACAAGAATGCTCACAACTACCGTTAAGGTTGAGGGTGGCGAGGCTTATGTTGTACCCGTAAAATCTTCAAATCCTATCCCCAAGGGAATGATGATGGATTGCATGAAGGTGATTAACGAGGCTTCAATTAAGGCTCCCGTTAATATCGGCGATGTTGTAATCGAGAATATTCTCGGCACAGGCGTTGATATTATTGCGACAAATTATGCTGAATAAACGTAGTTATGAATTGGCGGCGGAGATTACTCCGTCGCCTCGTCAGTTAGAGTGGCAAAAGCTTGAAATGTATGCCTTTTGCCATTTTGGTACAAATACATTTACGGGTCGCGAATGGGGTGACGGAACGGCGTCGCCTGAGGTGTTCAACCCGAAAAAGCTTGACACACGTCAATGGGTGCGTGAAATAAAGAATGCAGGACTTCGCGCAATTATTCTCACCTGCAAGCATCACGATGGCTTTTGCCTTTGGCAGAGTGATTATACAGATTACTGTATGAAAAACAGTCCATATAAGAACGGCAAGGGCGATGTGGTGCGTGAAGTGTCGGACGCCTGTCGTGAATACGGACTTAAATTCGGTGTTTATCTTTCCCCTTGGGACAGACATGAGGCGACTTATGGCAAGGGCGAGGAATATAATATATACTTCAAAAATCAGCTTACAGAGCTTGCAACGAATTACGGCAACATCTTCTGCTTTTGGTTTGATGGTGCCTGTGGTGAGGGTAAAAACGGCAAAAAACAGGTTTATGACTGGAATTCACATTTCAGTTTAATCCGTGAATTACAGCCCGATGCCGTAATCAATATTTGTGGACCTGATGTTCGTTGGTGCGGTAATGAGGCGGGCAAATCAAGAGAATCCGAATGGAGTGTTGTTCCTGCTTTTGTAGGCAATCAGGATTACACCGCAGAACATTCTCAACAAGAAGATAATGCCGAATTCGCTAAAAAGGTTGACGCCAAAACGCAGGATTTGGGTAGCCGTAAATTCATTGAGGGCGAAACAAAGTTCATTTGGTATCCCGCCGAGGTTGATGTTTCAATCCGACCGGGCTGGTTCTACCATAAAAGAGAGGATTTTAAAGTAAAATCCCTGAAAAAGCTTATGCAGATTTATTGGGGTAGCGTTGGAGGTAATTCCTCATTGCTTCTCAATATTCCGCCCGATAAAAACGGTTTGCTTGCAAAGGCAGATGTCCGCGCACTCCGTAAATTCGGTGACGAGCTTCGCGCAGAATTTCCTGAAAATCTTGCAAAAGATTGCACTGTGACTTCTTCCTCACAACTTGACGAAGAGCATAGCATAAGTAATATTCTCACAGAAAATGGCTATTGGCAATGTGGGGTAGGGGACGAAAATCCCGAAATTATAATCACATTCAGTTCACCCATAACTGTCGATAAAATAGTCTTAAAAGAGAATATCGCAACGGGTCAGCAGATTGAAAGCTTTGAAGTTTTTGCCGATAATGGCAATGGATTCAAAAAGCTTTGCTCATCAACTATCATAGGCGCAAAGCGAATTTGTCGTTTCAAAAAACAAAAGCTCAACCGAATTAAAATTGTAATCACATCTTACAGAGTGAAAGCAACGCTAAATAAGGTTGAGCTCTATTGTAAAAACAAATAAATACAGTGTAGGGCGGGGGCTCTCGGCTCCCATGAAAGGGGAAATGTCAACGAAGTTGACTGAGGGGGTTCCGCCGGTTTGTGTTTTATTGACAAATTCTTTTAGGTGTGTTATATTGAAATTAAGGTTAGATAAAAAAATAGTCACAAGGGGCGAACACAGAACCGTCCCCTGTGCATTTTGTTACCGTCCCCTTGTGTTCAACTTTTGATATTAATTGTAAGGTGAAATGCAAAAAAGTAAAAAAACACGACACAAAAATAACAAATACTAATTTTTTACAAAAGTTTAGCCGATGGGGGGAGCAACCCCATCGGCTTTGTGTGAATATTAAGTTTTAGTTGTTGGAATTATCGGGCACAGATGAACCGTCCCTCTGTGTTTCATTGTTGTTATACTCCAAATTCGATATAAAACTTTTTCTTCTTCTTGATT
>CAYWFB010000027.1:0-22159 GCA_964457415.1 uncultured Eubacteriales bacterium
TTAATATTTCCTGTTTCGATTTCGTTATCACCGAGAACAAGTGTATAAAGTGCGCCGATTTTGTTTGCGTATTTCATCTGTGCCTTGAGTCCGCGTCCTACTGTGTCGAACTGAACGCACATTCCCTCACTTCTTAAATCCTTTGCGATTTCTGCCGCTTTAAGATTTGCGTTCTCGCCCATACTTGCAATGTAAAGGTCACATTTTTTGGGCTCGGGGAAAGGAGTTTTCTGTGCTTCCATAAGAAGTAAAAGTCTTTCAAGGCCTAAACCGAATCCGCAAGCGGGAAGAGCACTTCCGCCCATTTCGGCAATAAGACCGTCATAACGACCGCCACCGCAAACTGTGCCCTGCGCACCGATTTCTTTTGATACGAACTCAAAAACAGTTCTTGTGTAATAGTCAAGACCACGTACAATCCGTGGATTAACCGTGTATTCAATATCCATTGCGTCAAGATATTTCTTAACACTTTCAAAGTGATTGTGACAATCTTCGCAAAGGAATTCAATTACTGTGGGAGCATTTTCTGCAATCTTTGAACAAACGGGGCTCTTGCAATCGAGAATTCTCATAGGATTTCTCTCTAATCTGCCGAGGCAGGTTTCGCAAAGCTCACCCTTATACTGCTCAAAATATTCCTTTAATGCCTTGTGGTAATTCTTTCTGCATTCGGGACAACCGATTGAGTTTATTTCAAGGCTTAAATTGTTAATGCCAAGATAATTGAAAACCTCATGTGCAAGTGAGATTACCTCTGCATCTGCACTTGGTGCGCCCGCACCGAAGCATTCAATTCCAAACTGATGGAATTCACGAAGTCTGCCCGCCTGAGGCTTTTCGTACCGATAGCAAGAGGTTAAGTAATAAATCTTCTGTGGAAGCCCCTCATTAAAAAGACCGTGCTCCAAAAACGCACGAACTGCTCCTGCTGTGCCCTCGGGACGAAGCGTGATACTTCTTCCGCCCTTATCCTCGAACGTATACATTTCTTTCTGCACAACATCGGTGGTTTCACCTACGCCACGCTGAAAAAGCTCTGTATGCTCAAAAACGGGAGTGCGCATTTCGTGAAAACCGAAATTCTCTGCAGTTTCACGGACTGCCGATTCTACATATTGAATTTTGTGGGACTCTGCAGGCAAAGTATCCTGCGTGCCCTTAATAGCATTTGTAATTAAAGCCATAAAATTTCACCTTAAATATTTTATCTAAATAATATGTTAGCCTCACCTTAAAAAAGTGAGGCATCTTTTAAAATATTCTTTTTTACTTTTTAGGATTGATAATATCTCTCCAGTCAAGGTCACCGCGTTCAAGTGAATGAATAAGTGCCTCGGCAGTTGCAATATTTGTAGCAACGGGAACATTATGAACATCACAAAGACGAAGGAGAGTATTATCCTTGGGCTCGTGAGGTTTTGGATTAAGCGGGTCACGGAACATAAGAAGCAAGTCAATTTCATTGCAGGCAATTCGAGAGCTTATCTGCTGGTCGCCGCCCTGTGAACCACTTAAAAACTTCTGAATTTTAAGTCCTGTTGCCTCTGAAACCATTTTGCCCGTAGTACCTGTGGCGCAAAGTGAGTGACGCGAAAGAATACCGCAATAAGCAATACAAAACTGTGTCATAAGTTCTTTTTTTGAGTCGTGTGCCATAAGTGCTATGTTCATACATATCCCCTCTCTCGTATTATTTTAAACATACATAAATACTTGCAAATTGAATTATTTTGAATTCCAATTTATCATACCAAAAAAAATACGATTTTTCAATATTTTTTTACAAATAAAGCGGTATTTCTTTGCCGGAAATTCTGTCGGCAATATTATTAAAGGCGATTTTTGCCTCTGAATATGTTGAAAGTGCCTTTTCGGTGACACTTGCATACATCAAATTGCGTTCCTCGGGCACAACACCCATAAGGCGTATGTAGGTTCTGTCAATAACATCGTCAATATTTAATAGTCTGCCCCGTTTTACCGCTTTTTTATCAAATCGATTGATGATAAGGCGTATATTTTCTTCTTTGACGCCCCATTTTACAAGCTCGTCACCTGCAACAGAGGCGCTTCTTGCACTCACCGCATCAGGAGTTGCAACAACAATACAGCCATCAGCATATTGGGAATAAATTTTTGTCAATTCGCCCGTGCCCGCGGGGGAATCAATAAAAATATAGTCATATTCGCTTTTATATATTTCAATAATTTTTCTAAATTCTTCGGCATTCAGATTTTCAGGATATTCAATAGGAGCGGGTAAAAGCTGAAGCTTTTCGTTATAGAACAATCGGGCTTTTGACGGGTCGCATCTCTCGTTTAAAATATCCGTCCAGTCATAGAGCACCATTTCGTCAACGCCTAAAAGCAAATCGAGACTACGAAGCCCTGCATCACCGTCAATGAGTAAAACTTTTTTGCCTTTTTCACAGAGCGACAAGGCGATATTGGCACAGAATGTGGATTTACCCACTCCGCCCTTACCGCTTACAACAGTAAAAATTTTCGCCATAGCCTGTCCCTCCGTTTGTTTGTTGATTACGTTAAGATTTTAGCATAAAACAATAGTTTTGAAAAGTGTTTTTTAATCAAATGCATAAAACAAATTCAAAAGCATAAAAATTCGCCCATTCTACCAACGGTAGGGTGACTTTTATTTTTCAATATGATATTTTATTATCAGGAGGTAGTGTTATGAATAACAAAAAGACGGGAGAATTTATTTCAACTACAAGAAAAGAACTTGGATACAGTCAAAAAGATTTGGCTGAAAAGCTGAATATCACCGATAAAGCTGTTTCAAAGTGGGAGACGGGCAGAAGTGCCCCCGATGTTTCAATGCTTATACCCTTAGCAGAGGTGCTTGGCGTTTCGGTAACAGAAATATTGCAAGGGGAAAGAATAAGTCAAGAAGAAATACACACAGCATCAAATGAAATGCTTGTAAAAACCCTGAAAAAGTCCAAATCCAAAATAATGGTTGCAATAATTTTGTGTTTGGTTTTTTTGATAGGGCTAATTTGCTCATACCCCGCATATCATTATTTTTCAACTATACCAACAGACGATTTCTGGAAAATAGAAAGCCGAGCAATTACGAGCACTCAAAATGAAAAATTAAATTTTATCGCAACCACAGATAAAAGCGATAAAACAGCTTTTCTGTTTTCAGACGGAGAGCGCTCTTATATGCTTTTGTATGAAAGAAACGAGTTGTTCCCAAACAGACTTGAATATGTTGGTATGATGGGCTCAGCACAAGAAATCGGTATGTACTGCATGGGAACGAACGGCGAAAATATATTTGTATTGTTTGGTGCTTGTATATCCGAAGAAACAACAGAATACAGTTTCCTTTACAGAGACACGGAATACACCAAACACATTCGTGACGGGTATGTTTTAGATATATTCATTGATAAAGATAAGAGTTTTACAAATCCCACAATCATATCGTAGTAAAGGCAGGGAAGCATTATGAAAACAAGAGCATTTGGTATTAAGAGAACAATTTTTCTGTTGATAGTTACAGTTATTTTAATCACAATTATTTATACGGGAGTCTTCTTTATTAAAACCATATCAAGCAACAGCTTGCTTGACAGTATGATTGAAGAAAGCAAAACAAAATCAACAGAGTTTGAAGGCGGTGTATCCATCGGCGACGGCGGAAAAACAATTGGGATTACATTTGTTGCAGATAATAACTCAGAAATATCCGAAATGTATTTTGCAACGAAGCAACATTGGTTCGGGTCGGACACGTTCAGCAGATTTGAATTGGCAGGGCACTACTACACCGTTGAGCCGATTGGCATTGCTTACGAAACCGTAGAAGCTGATAACGGCAAAACAAAATATGCTTTTTTATACACTAATAATGCGAATGAGATTTCAAAGGTTTATATTCAGATGATAAACGGTACTAATATTTATTGGGAAAAAGCACATTTCCCTTCAGCACAGCCTTTTGTTCAGGTCATTGAACTGAAAAATGAAAAAACGGAAGTTCAGTATTTTGTCTGTTATGATATTGACGGAAATGTTGTTTTTGAAAAAGGCATAAAGGCAGATTTTTAATTGCAAAAAAATAACTCCCTGCGACTTTGCAGGGAGTTATTTTTGCCGTTATTTTGCGAATGTTCCTTGCCAATCACTCGGCGGTGCGTCATAGAGCACTCCGTCGAGAATGATATCAAGGATTTCTGCAATATTTTCAGTACCTTTTTTAAGCTTTAATATTTTCTTCACTCTCTTATTGAAAAGTGCCGAAACTGCCCTGTATTCAGGTGTATCAGGCGTGTAGGGCTCGTCACCATAGAATACATTTGTAACAACCTCAAGAAGAAAATCCTTAACAAGTCGGTTTTTGATTGATGCGTCAACATCTTTACTGATTGCAAAGATTTTGCCGATTGTTCCGAATGTAGCTTTCTGCAGGAATTTGCCGAAGGGCACAAGCACTCCCTTAAATTTATATACCTTTTCGGGAGTCATACTGAATGAGGTTGATAATTCTGCAAGCTTGTCGATATCGTAAGCCATTGAGTCGAAAATTGCGTTGAGAAACTGCAAGAAATTGACTTTTGTATACTCGTCAACGGTCATTCCCTTTAAATCCCAATCGAAATCCTCAATTTTAACGCTGTCAACAATAACCTCTGTATCAGTCATTTTCACCTTGCGCATTGCAGAGGGATAACCTACCGCAGAAGAAGTGTTGATGTCATAAAAATCATTACCCTTTACGGTGGTCATTTTTGCAATGTTCATCATATGAGTATGACCTGTGAAAACAAATTTTACGCCGTTATCCGCTAAAAATTCTGACACCTTTTCATAGTCGCCAAGCATATCGCGCTTGCTGAAAAGAGGATAAATGGGGCTTGGTGGCAATACAGGATGGTGAGTAACTGCAAAAATGTAGTCACCATTAGCCTTTGCATCATCAATTTGCTCTTTAATCCATTCAATACAATCGTCATAGTAGCCACAGAAGAATTCATCGCCGTCGTCGTTAAGGCAGAGTAATCTGTAGCCCTCCTGCAACTGAACGGAATAAGAATGGCTGGGCTTATGTATTGAAAGAGCCTCAGAAAGACCGAAATCCTTGTAGATTTCAAGTAATTCGTCACGCTCGGTGCGAGTAGCAGTTAACAACTCGTCGCCGACGCATTTTTCCGCCTTACCCGTACCGTTACCGTTTTCCATATAATAATCGTGCGTGCCCGTTGTCACATAAACCTTTTTGCCCGCATCTTTGAGACGTTGTAATTTGGGGATTAAATCAAAATGGCTCTCTTTTGCGCCGTTGCAGGTAACGTCACCCGTAATGAGAACGATATTTGTATCCGTATCTTCAATGATTTTATTGAAATATTCGTCAATCATTGCGCCCGTTTCTGCAAGACATTTCTGGTCAGAAAGACAAATCTTCTCAAAAGCCTTACCCTCTGTGCCAAGCTCAAGTGCATAGTGGTGCAAGTCTGTTATCTGATAAAACTTTAAATCTGCCATTCTCTTATCACCCTTATTCTGCCTTTTCAGCAGCTCGCTTTTCGATTATGTAATCGTGAACCTTGTCTGCAAGCTCACCGTAAACCTTGAATTTCTTTCTGAATACGATAAGTGAAGCAAGCAAGAAAATCATCGGTACACCGAAGCATATAACACCGATACCTGATTTTGTGCCGTCATTTATGCCGAGCCCTGCGGTAATCTGCTCGTTGTAATTCATAAGTCCAAGACCGCCGAAGAGCACAATTGTCTGAATTGTATAAGCCATTTTCTGCAAGAAGCCCTTCATTGAGAAAGTAATACTCTCATTCCTTGTGCCGTTTTTGTATTCACCGTAGTCAACGATGTCCGCAAGGAAAATCGTCTGTGAAACGAACATTGAAGAAACACCCACAGATGCGAGAATATAACAGATATCCATAATTATTGTAGGTAATTTTAAAATCGGACCGGTTATGAGCATTAAAGCGTAACCCGCAATAGCTGTCGAAAGAGAAATTGTATATGTTGTTCTCTTTGTAAATTTTGTTGAAAGTATGGGAACAACCAAAAGTCCAAGCACCGAGCCCACCGTACCGATTAACTGGAATGTGGACTGCAATTTTGAGTCACCCAGAGTATCGGTGAAATAATAAACTGCGGTTGAGCTGGTCAGATACCAACCCGCATTTGAAAGCATTGCAAAAACAATGAACACAACAAGCTGGTCATTGCTCTTAATTACATCAAAAATCTGTTTAAGGCTGAACTTCTTTTTTTCGCCGTAAACCACGTTGGTTTCTTTGGTAACGAGAACGCAAACAAGTGCAAAGAATACAAGTGCAATACCGCAAATACCTGCCCAACGTGAAAAGCCCGAAGCACTATAACCCTTTTCGTCCGTAATACCGCTTGAAAGCAAAGGGCAAAGAATTGGTGTGAGAATTGAAATAATGCCCTGACCGATACCCGAGAATGTACGGGCAACCGTTGCCACAAGGTTTCTCTCTTTTTCTTCACTTGTGAATGAGGGCACCATTGACCAATAAGGAATATCCGCCATTGTGTTGGTCATTCCCCAAAGCACATACATAATTCCTATGTAAATATAGAGGGGCAAACCGCTCATACCGAATGATGTGAACAAGAGGAAAAGCACAACTGCGTTACACATTGCACCAATTAAAATCCAAGGTCTGTATTTACCGTGCTTTGTGCGTGTATTGTCAACGATTGTACCCATCATGGGGTCGTTGATGCCGTCCCATATTCTTGCAAGTGGAGTAATAAGAAGCAAAAAGCCTTCCCGGAGCCCCAATACGCTTGAAAGGTAGTAGGAAAGGTATGAATAGAACATACCATAACTTAAATCAAGACCGATAGCACCCACGCCGTAGCCGAGAGCAGTTTTTAAAATAGAGTTCTTTTTAGTTGCCATTGCTCATTCGCACCTCATCTATTACAAATTTCATTTCGTCTTCTATTTCAGGGAATTCGCGGGAGTAATTACCCTGCTTTTCTTCATATTTTGAAAGTGCAAGGCTCAAAACCCCCACCGCAGCGGTGACAAAGGGTGCAACCTTTGCAATTTTCATTGCAGTTCTAACTGCTTTTTTAGTATCCATTTACTTGCCCTGCCTTTCGTCGTATTCCTTTAAATATTTCTGTGCGAAAAAGGCGTCAGATTCATAGGGCTCTGAATTCAAACCTCTTTTTTGGTGAGTTTCGGCACCCTTACCTGCAAGAATTATTACGCTTTCGCCATTCACATCTTCAATAGCAGTTTTTATTGCTTCGCCACGGTCGAGAATTATTTTATATTTATCCTTACCGCCCACGCCCTCAACATATTCTGCAATCACCTTGCAGATGTCAGCAAGATTTTCTTCCGCAGGGTCATCCTCTGTGATATAAATGAAATCTGCAAGTTTTCCGCTGACTTCGCCCATATCTTTTCGGCGTATTATCGCCTTGTTGCCGGGGCAACCGAATACAATGGAAACGTGACGGTTGGGATATTCACGACGAACAGATTCAAAAATATTTTCAAAGCTCAATTTATTGTGAGCGTAGTCCACGATTACGGTGATTTTCTTGTCCTTGCTTTCGTAGACTTCCATTCTGCCTGCGGTACGGGATTTATAAAGTCCTGTGCGAATTGTTTCAACACTTATTCCTAGCTTTTCGCAAACTGCAATTGCACAAAGTGCGTTGCTCACATTGAAAAGTCCGGGGATTGACAAAGTGAATTCCTCGTCAAAGGTCTTTGTCTTAACTGAGAAAATTGTATTCGAGCCGTCTTTTCTTATGTTGTAGCCGTAAACATCGGCATTTTCGTTCTGCGTACTGAATGTAATTACCTCGGGAGCATTTTTTGACGCCTTGATTACATCTTCACTCTTATCGGAATCAAGATTTATAACCGCTGTTTTGCATTGTGAGAATAACTTCATTTTAGAGTTGAAATAATCTTCAAAATCAGGGTGTTCAACCGCACTGATATGGTCGATACCTATATTGAGATAACAACCGAATTGGAACTGCACACCTGCTGTTCTGCCATATTTCAAGGCTTGCGAAGAAACCTCCATTGTGAAAAGTGAAAGTCCGCTTTTTACCGCGTTGTCAAAGTGCTTGTGTAATTCAAAGGGCTCGGGAGTGGTAAGTGTACTCTCTTCATTGACCACACCGTCATATATTTCAAGAGTTGACATAAGACCGCTCTTTTTACCCGTATCCTTTAAATGCTCGTCGAAAATATATTTTAAGAAATATGCAGTTGTGCTTTTACCCTTTGTGCCCGTAATTCCCACAAGGTTTAAATGTTGCCACGCATTGCCGTAGAAGAAATTTGCCATCAAATACATAGCCTTGCGGATATCGGAAACGAGAATACAGGGTGCATTGACATCATATTTTTGTGTTGAAACATAAGCAACAGAGCCTTTATTTAAAGCGTCGCACAAAAATTGCTCTTTAAAATGCGCGCCCTTGCACAAAAACAAGGTGTTGGGTTTTATATCACGGGAATTATATGAAATATAGCCGATTTCTGCATTTTCATCGCAGTCAGCCTCAACGAATACTCCGTTAGCTTTAAAAAGCTTTATGAAATCCTTTAATTTAAACATTCCATTCACCAAAATTTGTATAATAATCTAAATTATATGATAACATAATCATAGACAATATGCAATTAAAAATTCACGCAGAAAACAATATAAATACACACAAAAAACCTCCCTCTGACGAGGGAGGTGGCAAAACGAAGTTTTGACGGAGGGAGAGAAAACGGGAGATTCGTGAATCGCCCCTACAATTTTGCGCTTTACGCTTTGCATTTTGCACTTATTTCTTCATCTGGTCGAGGGTTTTCTCAAATGAGGGGAGGAATTCTTCTGTAAAGATTTTAAGTTCTTCGCAATCAAGCTTATCCATTGATTTGAGCAGAGCTTTTTCCGCCTCACAGAATTCGCCGTTGCCCGCTTTGCGCTCTTCAATGCACTTTAAATATCCGCTGATTTTATCGGCTGCTTTAACCAATTTCCAAAGCTCTTTATCATCACTTTTCTTCTTGAAAAGCGGCTCATAAGAGGGCAATAAATCCTCGGGAAGCATTGAAAGCAACTGCTTTGATGCGCTTTTTTCAACCGCTCTGTATGCCTCTTTGGTTTCTACACTGTAATACTTTACGGGAGTGGGCAAATCACCCGTGATGATTTCGGGCGTGTCGTGATAAAGCCCCAAAAGTGATGCTCTTTCACAGTTATAATTTTTGCCCAATCTCTCGTTACCGATTACTGCAAGGGCATAGCAAAGCTGTGCCACCTCGGCGGAATGCTCGCTCAAGGTTTCATATCTTGTATTTCGCATCAACGCCCAACGATTTATGTATTTGGTGCGTGACGTGAAAGCAAAAAAGTCGTTTTTACCCATTAAATATCCTCTTCCTTAAAGCTGATTTTCAGCTCGTCACGGCTTAAAGTAATTTTCTTGTATTTAACCCCTGCCGCGTCAAACATTCTGCGGGATACACGGTTACCAACAGTATCCTTATACTTGTCAGAAATATAAATAACCTCTTTGATTCCGCTTTGAATAATCGCCTTTGCACATTCGTTACAGGGGAAAAGTGCTACATAAATTTTGCACCCACTTAAATTTCTGCCGCCGTTGTTGAGAATTGCATTGAGCTCGGCGTGACAAACATAAGGATATTTTGTGTCGAATTCATCACCTGTTCTGTCCCAGGGGAATTCGTCATCATTACATCCGTGGGGGAAACCGTTGTAGCCTACTGACATAATCTTGTTGTTATTAT
Organism: uncultured Eubacteriales bacterium; assembly: GCA_964457415.1. Taxonomy (GTDB): domain Bacteria; phylum Bacillota; class Clostridia; order Oscillospirales; family Acutalibacteraceae; genus Fimenecus. The sequence continues at coordinate 9,821 of CAYWFB010000027.1, forward strand.
CAACGATGCAAGCGCCTACCTGTGTGTTGGGGTCCTTGCTTCTGTATGAAGAAAGCAAAGCAATACCCATAAAATATTCGTCCCAAGAAATAAAATCTTCTCTTTTAGCCATTTCCTTTTTCTCCTTTTATTTTATCCCAATATACTTTTGCCATTTGTTCGTTTTTGTTGTCGCCGAATTCGTAATATTTTTTATCTTTAATCGCATCGGGCAAGTACTGTTGTTTTACCCAATGGTTAGGATACATATGAGGATACAGATAATTCTGCCCCTTAACCTCTGCATCTTCACCGTCAAAATGCTTGTTTTGAAGCTGACGAGGAATTTTACCGTAATTTCCCTTGCGAACATCGTCAAGGGCGGCGAAAATACCGTCGTGTCCCGTAACGGATTTCGGACTTGTAGCCACAAGCACCACCGCGTCGCCGAGGGGAATTGCCGCTTCGGGCATACCAACCTGCATTGCAATATCGCAAGCGGATTTCACGATTGGCAAAATCTGCGGATAAGCAAGACCAACATCTTCACTTGCACAAACCAAAAGTCTGCGGATTGCCGAAACCATATCCCCTGCCTCTAAAAGCCTTGCAAGATAATGCAGTGCGGCGTCGGGGTCACTTCCTCGCATACTCTTCTGATAAGCAGAAAGAATGTCGTAATGCTCATCACCGAATTTGTCGTATCGGAAGGTGTTTTTCATTGTAAGACTGCCCGCATTTTCAAGAGTGATTACTCGCTCACCGTCAATTACGGGTGCAGAGAGCACGCAGAGTTCAACAAAATTGAGAGATTTTCTCACGTCACCGCCACAGGCAACTGCGATATGCTCATAAACCTCGTCTTCAATTTTAAAGGGAGTTTCAAATTCGCTTTGCAAGAAATCAAAGGCTCGTTTTACCGCGGGAACAATATCCTCTGGAGTAACGGACTTGAATTCAAACACCGTGCAACGCGAAAGCACCGCAGAGTAAATATAAAAATACGGATTTTCAGTAGTCGAGGCAATCAAAGTAATCTGACCGCTTTCAATGTATTCGAGAAGTGACTGCTGTTGCTTTTTGTTAAAATACTGAATTTCATCAAGATATAAAAGTATGCCGTTTGGCGCGGCAAAGGTGTCAAGCTCACCGACAATCGCCTTTATATCTGCCGTGCTTGCATTTGTGCCGTTGATATGGTGCAGTTTTCTGTTTGTGTTTTTTGCGATTATTCGGGCGAGTGTGGTTTTGCCCGTGCCCGAGGGACCATAAAAAATCAAGTTGGGCAAATACCCCGACTCCACAATATTGCGGAGAGGCATATTTTCACCCAAAAGGTGTTTTTGACCAACCATATCGTCTATGGTCTGCGGACGAAGTCTGTCCGCCAAGGGTGTTGACATTTTTACCCCTCCTTACAAAATATTGAATATATCCATTGGTTCTTCAATTATATATTCGGCGTTATATTCCTCAAAATCCTCTTTTGTGCCGAAGCCGTAAAGCACCGCACAGCAAGGAAGCCCCACCTCGTGAGCACCCACAATGTCAAATCGGGTATCGCCCACCATAAGAGTATTTGTCAAATCCCCGCCAAGAGTTTTCATTGCGGTTTCAACCACCATTGCTTTACTCTCTTTGATATTGTCAAAGGCGGTTGCGCCGATGTGGTCAAAATATTTTGTTATTCCAAGATGGTCACAAATATCTTTTACAAATTTAATGGGCTTTGAAGATGCGGTTGCAAGCACATAGCCCTGCTTTTTCAATTCTTCAAGCATTTCAATAACACCATCATACAAAGCACATTCAAGATAACCTTTAACTCTGTAACGCTCGCGATATTTCTCAGTCATTTCAAGACAATGCTTGTCGTCAAATCCGCAGAATTCAGTAAAGCTGTAATGAATGGGCGGACCTATGAATTTTCTTAAATCTTCCGTTGACGGAGCCTCGTGACCATAAGACTCAAAAGCATAAATAAGGCTTTTGAAAATACCCTCTGACGAGTTGGTAAGTGTGCCGTCAAAATCGAATAAAATGTATTTAAAATTACTCATTGATGATTATTTCATACTCCTTGTACCATTTTTCGCCCACGGCGAGAGTGTTCCCCCATTCTCTTTGGGTAATATCACCCTCAAAATCCTCTGCGTCACATCTGCCATACCATGGCTCAATACAAACAAAAGGTGCATTTTTCTTTGCAGGTGACCAGATACCGAAAACTTCAGCATCAAATTTAACTGTCAGATATTTTTTATCATTATTAATTAAAGAAATTTCGTTCACACCACTGTTTTCAATAACAAGTGCGTCATTATCGAAAATCTTATCATGAAGAACAAAAGAATTTGCAACATCATATTTTTGTGCAGTATAAAGTCCGTCAGCGTTGAGAAGATTATATTTGATATTTTCGCCATTCATTGTAAGTACAGTTTCGCCCTTATTGCAATAAAATGCGGGATGTGCACCGATTGAAAAATAAATTGTTTTATCATCTATGTTTTCTACATTCCAGCCCACAATGATTTTATCATTTGCAAGTTCAAATGAACAAATCAGACGGAATTTAAAGGGATATTTTTTGAGTGTTTCTTCACTGCTTGTCAATTCAAATGAAATTTTATTTTCTGTTTTTTCAAGGAGAGTGAATTCGCTGTCTCTTGCAAATCCGTGCTGACCGAGTGTGTATTCTACGCCGTTATATGTAGTCTTGCAATCTCTGTATTTGCCAACAACGGGGAACAAAACAGGACTTTTTCTGCCCCAATATTCCGGGTCGCCCTGCCAGAGCATTTCGCGACGCTCATCTTTTCTGTAAATTGAAGAAAGCTCAGCACCGTGGGTATCAACGGCAATCTTCAAAATATCGTTTTCAAGATAACACAACATAAAAGCAACTCCTTTGAAATGGGCTCCCCCTCAAGGGTGGAGCCTATAATTGAACTTTATTATACAATAAAATAAATTCATATTCAACCAATTTACAAACATTTGTTTTGTGATAATAACTGAATTTTTCAAAATTTAAAAAAATCTTAAAAACCCCTTTTAATTTATATAAAATGGTGTTATACTATTAAAGGCGTTTGAGCATTTTTGCAAAATTGTGTTTCAAATGTCGATTTTACGGCTTTTTTACTATATATTGTTGTTTTTTATTATATTATTCGATTTTTGGGAGGGAAGAGTCCTTGGAAAAAATCATAATAAACGGCGGCAACAGATTAACAGGCGAAGTTGAAATCAGCGGTGCCAAAAATGCTGTCGTTGCGATAATTCCGGCGACCATTCTCGCAGAGGGCGTTTGCAGAATTGAAAACATTCCCAACATCAGCGATGTTTCTGCAATGATTAAAATTCTTCGTTCTCTGGGTGCAGAAATAAAAATGATTAATAAAAGTACACTTGAGATTGACACCTCTCACATCCGTTCAAATGTTGTGGGTCACGATTTGTCAAAGCTTATGCGTGCTTCTTATTACTTTATCGGTGTTCTTCTTGGTCGTTTCAATCACGCAAAGGTTGCAATGCCAGGCGGTTGTCAGTTCGGTGTTCGTCCCATTGACCAGCACATTAAGGGCTTTGAGGCAATCGGCGCAACCGTTTCAATGGAAGAAAACGCCATGGTAGACGTTAAGGCTGATAATCTTCTCGGCACATCTGTTTATTTTGACGTTGTTTCTGTCGGTGCTACAATCAACCTTATGCTTGCCGCAGTAAAGGCAAAGGGTCTTACCGTTATTGAAAACGCGGCAAAAGAGCCCCACATTGTTGACCTTGCAAACTTCTTGAACTCAATGGGTGCAGATGTTCGCGGTGCAGGTACTGACGTTATTAAAATTCGCGGGGTGGACAAGCTTCACGGTTGCGAATATACAATTATCCCCGACCAGATTGAAGCGGGAACATATATGGTAGCCGCTGCCGCAACACAGGGTGACGTGCTTATTAAAAATGTTATCCCCAAGCATCTTGAGTCAATTTCAGCAAAGCTTCTTGAATGCGGTGTTGTGGTTGAGGAATATGATGATTCTGTAAGAATTTTTTCGGATTGCCGTCCTAATCATTGCAGTATCAAAACAATGCCTCACCCGGGCTTTCCCACAGATATGCAACCCCAGATTACCGTTCTTCTTTCAATTGCAAGAGGTAACAGTATGGTAAGCGAGAGCGTGTGGGATAACCGTTTCCGTTATATCGACCAGCTTCTTCGTATGGGCGCAAACATTAAGGTTGACGGAAAATCCGCTTTTGTTGAGGGTGTTGACGGTCTTCAGGGTGCTCCCGTTAAGGCAGACGACCTTCGAGCAGGTGCGGCAATGGTAATTGCAGGGCTTGTGGCAAAGGGCACAACCGAGATTGAAGAAATTCACCACATTCAGCGCGGTTACGACAATATTATTGAAAAATTACGCAGTCTTGGTGCGGATATTGAGCTTGTAACAGTTCCCGATGATACCAAAACCGTATTAAGCGTAGGTTAATTTTAGTAACCACTGATTAAACCTTGGTCACAATTTTCAGCGGCTACTTAGGGACGGTTTGAATACCGTCCCTATTTATTTAATGAATTTGGGAGATAGATTATGGCGAAATTTTGTCCTCTGTTTTCATCGTCAACGGGTAATAGTATTTACATCGGTGGCGGTGACGACAGTATTTTAATAGATGTGGGTATGACCGCAAAGCAGATGGATGAGGCTTTGTGGCGAATTGGTGTTGACGGTGACAGTATTCGTAACATTTTCATAACTCACGAGCACAGCGACCACATAAAAGGACTTAAAGTGTTCACAAAAAAGCACAAAGCCCGTGTTTTTATGACGGGCGGTACATACGAGGCACTCACTAAAACCGATGCTCTCGACAACGTGTCAGAGTGTTGCATAATTACACCCGACGGCACAGATATTGGTTGTATGCACATAAAGCCCTTTGCGATTTCCCACGACACAATTGAGCCCTGCGGATACACCGTAGAAATGGCAAACGGCAGAAAAATCGCGGTCGCTACCGACTTGGGAATTATGACCGATGAGGTATTAAATGCACTTACGGGTTGTGACCTTGTTATGCTTGAATCAAATCACGATGTAAATATGCTTCAATGCGGTGGTTATCCATATATGCTCAAGCGCAGAATTTTGGGTGTTAAGGGTCACCTTTCAAATGACGTGTGTGCCGAAACTCTCACAAAGCTTATTAAAAGCGGTACCACACGATTTTTCTTGGGTCACTTAAGTCGAGAAAACAATATGCCACAGCTCGCGTACCAGACAAGTGTTTCGGCGCTTGAAATGGCGGGAGCACGCGAGGGTGAAGATTATTTTATCCGCGTGGCAAAGCCCGTTTGGGATGAAAAGGCGATGATTTTATGATAAATGTGAATTTAATAGTCCTCGGCAAGCTCAAAGAAAAATATATGAAAGAATTTGCGTCAGAATATGAAAAACGCCTTTCTGCATATTGCAAGCTGACAGTAACAGAGCTTGAACCCATTAAGCTTTCAGATAACCCCTCACAGACCGAAATTGACAACGCGCTCGCCAAAGAAACACAGATGATAACAGCAAAAATTCCCAAGAATTCTTATGTTTTTTCAATGTGTATTGAGGGCAAGCAGATGTCGTCAGAGGATTTATCTTCAAAAATCGAAGATATTGCTCTTTGTGGGAAAAGTAATATTACATTTATAATAGGCAGTTCATTCGGGCTTTCTGACGAAATCAAAAAAATGTCCGATTTTAAATTTTCAATGTCAAAAATGACATTCCCGCACAAATTGGCAAGAATAATGCTGACGGAGCAGATTTACAGAGCATTTTCAATCACAAATAACGCAAAATATCATAAATAATTTATAAAATTACAAAACTTTGTTATCAATTTATTAAAATTTGAATTGTATTATTAAGATGAGAAATATCTCAAAAGAGGAGGTTGTTTAAATGCAAAAAGAAAAAATTCTTGTAGTTGATGATGACAAAAATATTTGCGATTTACTTCGTATGTATCTTGAAAAAGAGGGTTATGCTGTAGCGTTGGCTCATAACGGTGTTGATGCCGTGAACGCTTTCAGTGTTGAAAACCCCGACCTTGTGTTGCTTGATATTATGCTTCCTCAGCTTGACGGCTGGCAGGTTTGCCGTGAAATACGAAAACTAAGTGAAAAGCCCATAATCATGCTCACCGCTAAGGACGAAACCTTTGATAAGGTGCTCGGTCTTGAATTGGGTGCAGATGACTATGTTACTAAGCCCTTTGACACAAAAGAAATTGTGGCAAGAATAAAAGCGGTGCTTCGCCGTACCTCTGCCGTTAAGGGCGGGGACATTAAAGAGGTGCGTTATGATAAGCTCACAATCAACCTTTCAAATTATGAAATGAAGGTTGACGGTGTGGCAGTTGACACTCCGCCAAAAGAACTTGAGCTTATTTATCACCTTGCAAGCAATCCCGACCGCGTTTTCACACGTGACCAGTTGCTTGACGATGTTTGGGGCTTTGATTATTACGGCGACAGCCGAACAGTAGACGTGCATGTTAAAAGACTTCGAGATAAGCTTAAAGGAGTTTCGACCGAATGGGAGCTCCGTACTATCTGGAGTGTAGGATATAAATTTGAAACTCATGGCAAAAAATAATTTTTTAAAGAAAAACTATCTTCGCGCCGAAAAGTATGTAAAGCATTTGCCTGTTTTTACACGCTATATGGCAGTTATAACATCACTTATCCTGGTCAGTTATCTTGTACTAACCTCGGCGCTTGTTGTATTCCTTTCAAACCATTGGTCACATCAGAAAGAACAACTGCTCATTGAAAATGTAACGCTCAACGCAGAATACAGCGAAAGAATTCTCGGTAGCTGTACCACTCAGGAAGAGCTTAACAGCGCGCTTGTTCTGATTTGCAATAATTTAGGCGTTACTTCAAATGCTATTGATGCAGATATATTCTTCTGCAACACCGCAGGCGATGTGCTGATTTGCAAAGAGGATTTTACTTACAACTATTCCGCGGACAGTAAAGACTGCCTTATTCACGACGGATACCATGTGCCCGACGAGATAATAGAAAAAGCAAAAACGGGCACATATTTCAGCAAGGGCAAAATACAAAATCTTTTCCACGAAAAAACATTTTTTGCGGGCGTACCCGTATATGTGGGTGATACCTGCATTGGTGTAATTTTTGCCTCTGCACCCGTTGAAAGTACTCTTCGCGGGTATTCAAGCAATGTGATGAGAATTTACCTTTGGTCTGCCGTTTTTGCGGTAGCCCTCACTTTCCTTGTGGCTTACGGCTTAACTGCGAAATTCACAAATCCATTACGTCAGATGTCCAACGCCACAAAGGCTTATGCTCAGGGCGATTTTAGCAAGCGCGTAACAGTTACGGGGCACGACGAATTAGCAGAGCTTTGCGTATCCTTTAATAAAATGGCATCGGCACTGTCAACGCTTGAATCTTCAAGGCGAAGCTTTGTTGCAAATGTTTCTCACGAATTGAAAACCCCGATGACCACAATCGGCGGATTTATTGACGGTATGCTTGACGGCACAATCCCCGCCGAACAGCACGAAGAATATCTGAAAAAAGTTTCCGATGAGGTTAAGCGTCTTTCACGTCTTGTAACTTCTATGCTCAATCTTTCAAAAATCGAGGCGGGCGAGCTTGACCTTAAACCCAAAGAATTTGACCTTTCTTCGCTTATGATTGACTGCACCCTCACCTTTGAGCAGGCAATCGAGAAAAAAGAAATCACCGTTGAGGGCTTTGAGGGCATAGGTAATATCAACGTGTTTGCCGACCGCGATATGCTTTATCAGGTGGTATATAACCTTGTTGACAATGCGGTTAAATTCACAAACAACGGCGGAACAATATCATTCTTTGCAGGCGAAACAACTGACGGGAAAATCGGTTTTTCAATTCAGAATACGGGCGACGGAATTTCTTCTGAAGAAATCGGCAAGGTTTTTGAACGCTTCTATAAGGTTGATAAATCACGAAGCTATGATGTTAAGAGCGCGGGTCTCGGGCTTTACCTTTGCAAGACAATTGTTGAAATGCACAAGGGTGAAATTTTTGCTGAGAGCACCGAGGGTCAATTTACGCGCTTTACAGTTATGCTTCCCAAACCCGAAAAAGACAAACTCAAGAAATAATACGGAGGTTTTTCATTATGAATGAAAACTTTGATAATAATATAAATAACACTGAAAATCAGCAGAGCACAACTCCCCCGCCCTACACACAGCCCGTAACACCTCCTGTTACACCGCCCGGAGCGCAATATACACCTCCTGTGTATAATCAATATGCCACCTATGGCAATTACAATCAAGCGCCCAAGCCCGAGGCACCGAAAAAGGCTTCAAAGGGAAAGAAAAAGGGTATTATCGTTGCAATCGTAATTATTTGTGCCGTATTTCTTTCGGCAGTCGGCGTTATGCTTGCAGGGTTTATTTATGACGGCTTTTCAGAGGAAGTGCCGAAAGAAAACGACAAAACCCAAATGCAAATTACCGAAACTCCCAACAAATCAGAGAGCAATGAAAACACTGCTGACGGTGCACTGACACCAAAGCAGATTTACAACAAGGTTTATGAGAGCTCTGTGGGTGTTCTTGTTTACACAAGTAATCAGCAGACCGTTTACTCGGAGGGTACGGGCATTATAATGGGCGAAAACTCTGACGGTAATGCAACTTACATTATAACTTGCGCACACGTTATTGATGTTTCGAATCCTAAGATTTTAGTGCAGACAGAGGACGGCACACAGTACGACGCTGTTATTGTAGGCTCTGACGCAAAAACGGATATAGGTCTTATCCGCATTTCTGCAACGGGGCTTAAAGCGGCAGAATTTGCAGATTCTGACACTCTCGGTGTTGGTGATTATGTTTATGCAATCGGCAACCCCGGCGGAACACAGTTCTTCGGCTCATTCACAAACGGTATGGTTTCTGCCATCGGCAGACCCGTTGACAGCCCCGTAGGTTATGAGGTTGCTTGTATTCAGCACACAGCGGCAATCAACCCCGGCAATTCAGGTGGCGCGCTTGTTAATGAATATGGTCAGGTAGTAGGCATTAACTCATCAAAAATAGCTTCAACGGAATACGAGGGTATGGGCTTCGCGGTTCCCTCAACAACGGTAAAGGAAATTGTTGATGAGCTCATAGCACACGGCAAGGTTACAAACCGTCCCGTACTCGGCATCACCTATTACGCCGCAACCTATAGCCAGACACATTCAATCATTGTAAAAACTCATAATCTTCCCTCAAACTCAATTATCATTGAAGAGATTATGATTGGCAGTGACCTTGCAAATAAGGGCGTAAAATCAGGCGATATGATTATTGCAGTAAACGGTCAGGATATGGATAATGACGACGTTCTTCTTAACATTATTGAAGATGGTAAGGTGGGCGACGAATTAACACTCACAATCTGCCGTGTTGACAGTAATTACAATATCTCAACCTTTGATGTTACAGTAAAGCTTGTTGAGGATTCAAGCACCTCATCAGCACCAAAAGAAGAAACTAACACAGGCAACGGCTTCCCGTTCCCGTTTGGTGAATAAGAGAATAAAATCAAAAGCGGTGTCTTTAGTTAGACACCGCCAATTTTTTATATGGATTAGGATTATTTGTGGATTTGCAATGTAATCAATGGATACATTGTAATACTCTGCGAATAGTTTAATTGTATCGAGGGGTGGAACTCTTTCTCCTTTTTCATATCTTATATATGAATTTTTGGAAATATATGCAATTCTCGCACAGTCCTCTTGAGTTAAATCGTGGTCCGTTCTCAAATCTTTTAATCTTGTATCCATTAATATCACCTTGTTTTGATTGTAGCAAATACTCCGAATGGGGTTGATAATAATTCTCCATATGGGGTATTATTGTCAATGAAGGTGATTATTATGAATGAAGAAAAATCTTCTAAATTTAAACAAGCTTGCATTGCATCATATACAGAGCGAAGAAGAGATTGAGTATTCAAACCGACGCAAGAGAAGAATAAATCGAATAACACGAGATGTTTTGGGGAATGAAAAAATTATTTATCCCCAAGTTGACAATGCAGTTGAACGAATAAGAAGTAAAACTATCCATTTCATAAACAGACATAAAAAACATTATCCTTTTATCATTCTTATTTTCTTTCGTTTTGCTTTAATACGGTTTTTGCGGATAATCAAGAGAATATATACAATCACCAACAAAATAAAGAACGCAAATACAAGCTTAAATATTGTTGTTGAGAAGATTGTTTTAATTCCGTCAAGAAGCCAGAGTAAAATATTGCGGTCAATATCTTCGGCGGCAACAAGGTCAACAGTTGCAACAACGTCTTCGCCGTAAAGCACCTCTGCTTTGCCCAAAACCTCGCCCTTTTTGATTGGGGCTTTTACCTCTGTGGGAGTTTCGCTTTCAATGGGTCTTACTACCAAGCTACCGCTTTGTGTACCCGATGGTACAAGTGCCGAGAGCTCTTCTGCAGGGAGAAGTCTTAAGTGGTCAACATTCCAGTTGTATTTAACATCAACAACAGTCACCACATCGGTGGTGCTTGTAACCTTTGTGAGCACAATATTATCAAATGCCCATTCGTAAATCTTTTTACTGTCGGTAAACGCTACATTTTCTTCAACACCGTCTTTGTCGATGTCATACTGCGGTGCATTCATAACAATGAGCATATAATTATATCCGTCTTTTGATGCGGTGGAAATCACGCAATGTCCCGCCAATGCGGTTGTGCCTGTTTTGATACCCGAAATATAGGGGCTGTAGTAATCCTTATACGCAGAATTCATCATTTTGTTTGTGTTGTTGAGGTATCTCACATAGGGATATTTTTCTGTGGGCGCAATTTCATAACGGAGTGTGCTTGTAATCTCTTTAAAGGTGGGATTCTGCATGCAGTATTTTGCAATTTTGTAAAGGTCATATGCGGTGGTGATATTTCCGCCACCGTCATCAAGACCGTGAGCATTGATAAAGGTTGTATTCTCACAACCCAAATCTTTAACAAAGTCATTCATCATTACCACAAAGTTATCAAGCCCGCCACCGATATAATCGGCAAGAATATTTGCGGCATCTGCGGCAGATGGAATCATCATACAATAAAGCAATTCTTTAACAGTCATTTGCTCGCCTGCTAAAATTCCCACAGTTGCGGCATTCTGCTCATAAAGTCCGTCAAGGCACTCACGCTTGCAGGTAAGCACGGTATTAAGGTCTTCGCAATTTTCAAGCACAAGAATACAAGTGACGATTTTTGTGATTGACGCGGGCGCGGTCTGCTTATCGGCATTTTTATCGAAAATAACCGTTTCACTGTCGGTATTAACAAGCAGAACAACATCCGCCTCGGTCTCTAAAAGAGAATTAAACGAGGCATTAGCACCAATCGAAAATGAGCATATTAAAATTGTGATACAAATAAAAATCGAAATAAACTTTTTCAATTAAATCACCCACTTGAAAAAAGCATAAGAAAGTAATACAATAAGTATACCACAATTACAAACAATATCCAATACGGAAAAACAATTTTTAAAAGGATTTTTAATATGATTTATATTACAGGCGACACCCATGGTGACCGCAAAAGACTTTCTAAAATGGCTCTGCGCAAATTAAAAGAGGGCGATACTCTTATAATCTGCGGGGACTTCGGCTTTCTGTGGAATGACACAAAGCGTGAGCAGGATTTCTTGGTAGCCCTTGGCAAAAGAAAATATAATATCTGTTTTATTGACGGCACTCACGAAAATTTTGATTTGCTTAACGGCTACGAAATAAGCCAATGGAACGGCGGTAAGGCGCACAAAATTTACGGTAATCTTTACCACCTTATGCGCGGTCAGATTTTCGAGATTGAGGGCAAAAAGATTTTCACAATGGGCGGTGGAGAAAGCTCGGATATTGATATCCGCCGAGATGTGAATGCCTGGTCAAAGGACGAAATTCCCACACAGGAGGAATTACTTGAGGGTGCAGAAAATCTTGAGGTTGCAGGCTATGATATGGATATGATTATCACCCACGAGCCACCCTTAAAGGTAAAGAATTTCTTGAATCTCAACGACACCTCGGAATTCCGCGTTACTGCTCTCAATGCTTATTTTGAAGAGCTTGCGGGCAACTGCAAATTTAAAAAATGGTTCTTCGGCTCACTTCATATTGACAAATACATTTCAGGTACTCACCGTGCGATTTTCAAAGATGTAATCAATGCCGAAACCGGCGAAAAGATATAGAAAAAGGGGCTGTAAAAAAACGCCCTGAAAAAATCCGAGGTTCGTGTAAAAGCGA
>CAYWFB010000028.1:0-22132 GCA_964457415.1 uncultured Eubacteriales bacterium
CAGGATTTGTTTGTTGAGGGCAATGTGCTTTATTACAGCGAATATTCAGGCAAGCGTCAGCGTGTAGGTGCGGTTTACCGCAGAATTAATGACGATTTTATGGACCCGATGACCTTCCGTGCAGATTCACTTTTAGGTGTTCCTCATATTATGGACGCTTACCGTGCGGGTAATGTGGCACTTGTCAATGCGCCCGGCAACAGCGTTGCAGACGATAAGGGGATTTACTACTATGTTCCCGCAATGATTAAATATTATCTTGGTGAAAAGCCAATTTTGTCAAACGCACCAACATATCTGCCGTTCTATGAGGAAGATATGAAATATGTTCTTGATAATATTCAAAAATTAGTTATCAAGGACGTTGCTGAGTCGGGTGGCTACGGCGTGGTATTTGGTAGTGAATTATCTCTTGAAAGAATATATGAACTGAAAAAGCTTATTCAGAAAGAGCCTCGTCGCTTTATCGCACAAGAGGTTATTCAGTTCAACGATTTGAAAGTGGTTGAAAACGGCGCTTGGACAGAACGCAAGGCAGATTTGCGAGCCTTTGTGCTTATGGGCGAGGAGCCTGTTGTATGGAAAAGCGGTCTGACACGTTTTTCAAAGGATGCAAATTCCTTTGTAGTTAATTCTTCGCAGGGAGGAGGCTTTAAAGACACATGGGTGTTATCTCGATAAAATCAAGCGACAATCTTTTCTGGCTCGGTCGATATGTTGAACGAGTTTTCACAACTCTTAAAGCCTTCACCGAGTGCTATGATATTATGATTGATATAAACGATGAAGAATACATAGATTTCTGCCGTAGGCTTGGCATTGCAAATAATTATTCCTGCCGTCAGGAGTTTATAAGCTCATTTTTATTTGATGCAAATGACCCTGCATCAATCTATTCAAGCCTTCTTCACGCTTATGACAACGCGGTTGAAATGAGAAACGTAATTTCTTCTGATACTCTTTCGTATCTTCAGCTTGCAGTTGATATTATGGAAAAAAGCAGTAGCAGTAATGCACCTTTACTTAAGGTTCAGGAGGTAACTGACTGGATTTTCGCATTCTGGGGCAGTGCCGACGACAATATTGAGGCAGAAACCTCACGAAATATCCTCAAATTCGGCAGAAGTATTGAGCGTCTTGACCTTTACACAAGACTTGATTATCCCGTTGAGCTTTTGCGAAAAGAATTCTCAATAATGCTCAACCGACTTTATAAGGTGGGAATTGACTTTAATTCCTATTCAATTGAAAGGCTTACCCGTATGATTTTGGAAGAAGACGATTACAAACCCTACAAATTCTCAATTCAGAATGAATTGGCTCAGCTTTTTGTGACGGGAGTGATGTAAAATGGCAGTTTTGGATTTTACTTATAATATGTCAATTAAGTTTTCTCTGCCCGTAATCAAGCATTGCTATACGCTGCGTTGCATACCCCTTGAATGTGAAAATCAGCATATTGAGGACATTAAAGTAACGGTTTTCCCCGAAAATGAGCTCACTTATTCCCGTGACGGTTTCGGCAATATCCTCGTAACAGACCGAATTGTCACAATGCACAATGAATTTACTGTTGATGTTACGGGAACAGTAACAACTGGGGCACATATCACCCCCGAACAAGACCTTAATCCGGTTTATAAATATCCCACCAATTATACAAAATGCGGTGCAGAATTAAACCGTATGTTTGAGCGTATTCAAATTGGCATTTCTGACGATGCAGTTGACACCGCCCTTAAATTCACAAGGGCAATCCGTGCAAATATCGTATATAAATCGGGCTCAACAAGTGTGGTAACCACCGCAGAGGAAGCACTTTTGAACGGTGCAGGCGTGTGTCAGGATTATTCCCATATTCTGTTGGCACTTCTTCGCAAAGCAGGAATTCCCGCACGCTATGTTGTAGGTATGATGGTGGGCGAGGGCGAAACTCACGCTTGGGTTGAGGTTTATCATAACGGCTCGTGGCATGGCGTTGACCCTACAAACAACCGTCTTGCCGATGAGAATTATATTATCATCAGTCGCGGTCGCGATTTTGCCGATTGCGGAATTAACCGCGGACTTCTCACAGGTGGCGGAATGCAAACACAGACCGTGGGATTAAAGGTAACAAAAAGATAGGAAGAAGTTTATGGATATCGGCTTATCCTCTGCCTGCTTTTATCCGCTCGAAACGGAAAAATCCATTGTAAGAGCGTGTGAGGCGGGCGCAAAAACAATCGAGATTTTTATGAATGCCCATTCTGAATTCGAACCCCAATTTGTGCGTGGTATGGCAGAAATCTGCAAGTCCTACGGCGTGCGCGTGGCGTCAGTTCATACAATGGGGTCGTTTACCGAGTCATATCATCTTTTCAGCTCATATAACCGACGTTATTATGAGGCAAAAGAAACCTCGTTTAAGCGCCATTTTGATGTGCTTCATACTCTCGGTGCTGAAATTCTGGTTCTGCACGGCATTAAAAAGCCGGGTAGTATATCCGACGAAGAATATTTTGAGCGCTTTGGTGAATTGACCCTTATGGGAAAGGAAGAGGGGCTTAAAATCTGTCAGGAAAATGTGGTGCATTACCGTAGTGAAAGTCCCGATTTTCTTCTTCGTATGGGCGAGTATATCGGCGACGATTTCAATATGGTTTTTGATATAAAACAATCCATAAGAACGGGCGTTGACCCATTTGAATTCGCCTCAAAGCTCCACAGATATATCCGCCATATTCATATAAGTGACCATAATGACAAAATGGATTGTATGGTGCCCTTGCGTGACGGATTTTTTGACTTCAAACGCTTTTTCGATTTGATGAAATCCTATAATTACAGTGGCGATTATATTCTCGAGCTTTACGATTACGGATATAATAACGACCAAGAGCTTACAAATGCTCTGTCTGGACTTAAAAAATTGCTTTAAACCCTTTACATTGTGCCTTTTTGTGTGTTACAATACTATATATAGATTGTAAAATATAGGAAGTGTTACTATGAAATGTCCTTTTTGCGGATTTGAAGAAAGTAAGGTAATCGACTCGCGTCCCACTGACGAGGGTGAGAGAATTCGTCGCCGACGTGAGTGTATCAAGTGCACAAAAAGATTTACAACTTATGAGATTATCGAAAGTGTTCCTATTCTCGTTGTGAAAAAGGATAAAACACGTGAGGTGTTTGACCGTAGCAAGCTTATTAAGGGTATGCTTACTGCTTGTGAAAAGCGTCCCGTTTCAATGGAAACAATTGAAAAAGCAGTCAGTGAAATTGAAACTACACTTCAGAATTCACTTGACCGCGAGGTAACAAGCGTTCGTGTGGGCGAGCTTGTAATGGAAAAGCTCAAGGCAATTGACGAGGTTGCTTATGTTCGTTTTGCCTCTGTTTATAAGCAGTTCAAAGATGTTAACGCGTTTATGGAAGAGCTTTCAAACTTCCTTGATAAAAAGCAGTAATTTAATAAAAATATAATAGAAAAGAGGTGCCGTTGTGACGAATAAATTATTTAAATTTGTGTCGTTTATAACGGCACTTTGTGTTTTTTTGTCTGTAATGCCTCTTATGGCTTATGCCGAAGATGGCGAAATGTACCACTCTGAAGAAATCTCTGTAATTCAGTTTTCACCCGAAACAGAATTACCAATTGAGGTTAGTACAAGCGTAAACAGATTTTACAGTAGTGGTACAGAAGTTGATACAACAAAATATTTTTATAATCAGCTGACCGCAAATCAAAAAGCAATTTACGAGCAGATTTGGGCGGCAGGTACGGTTGAGAGTATCTCAATTGACCTGACAGGAATTTCTATTACAGGTACTTCACCTACTAAAGCTGTCAACAATGCACAGCAGGATATTATTATGGCGATTACCGCTTTGAATGAGGATAATCCTTTATTCTTTTGGTCGAGCGGATTCAATTTTAATTATGACTATGATAGAAGCAGAGTCGGCTTAACATACACATATTATATAACTGAATTGACAGTTAACATAAGTTTGGATTCAACGCATTTTACAGATTTTAATGATGTTGAGGCAAAGCAGACAGCAGTCATTGAAAAACTTAACACAATTCAGGTTAACGGTATCAGCCGTCATGAAAAGGTGAAGTCAATTCACGATTATCTAACAAATAATATTGTTTATGATTCAACTCTTGCCGAACCTAACATTTTTGATGTATATGGTGCGTTAATTACTGGTGTATGCGTTTGTGAGGGCTACGCTGAGGCATTCAAGCTTCTCTGTGACCGTGAGGGAATTCCTTGCTTAACAGTTATGGGCACAGGCAACGGCGGTGCACATAAATGGAATATGGTGCAGATGGAAGATGGCGAGTGGTATCTGCTTGACTCCACTTGGGATGACCAGACAAACTACACGTATTACAGCTATTTTCTTATAGGCAATAATACAAAAGCTCCTTGGTTTAATTCGGATGTTGCCGATTCTACAATTCATATTCCTACAGGCAAGCTTTTTCCAAGTGCAAATACGGCGTTGACTTATCCCACGCTTTCTGATGATACCTATGGCGTCGGACTTTTAAGATACGGTGCAAAGGATGTTCATTTTGATACTGCTCGCGGTGTTGTAATGGTCGGTAAAGATGTTTCAAGCTATGTTATTTTTATTGCAAATAACTCGGACAGCGGATTTACTCGTACACGAAACGGAAGTGGCACGACCACATCAACCTTAACGGTTTCAGATGGCACCACAACAAAAGACTATCTTGTTGCTATGCGTGGCGATGTGAATGCATCAAATAAAACTGATGCTACCGATTATACTGTTATTACCCAAATATGTGCTACAACACATACGGTTGAAGATGGCACCGCAAAATTCTATGCGGGCGATATGAACCAAGACGGTGCAATCGACGGCTTTGATGCAATAGCTCACGAGCTTTATACGGACGGAACATTAATCTTTGAATAGTTTCTTTTTCCGCAATACTGCGTTGCTTTCGGCTCGCGGTATACCCGATACAGCTTCGCCTCAGCACCTTGTCTTGCGAAAAAATAAAGCTATTCATAAATTTTATTTCAAACTATAATAGTAATCAAAAAGACCGATTGAGAGAAATCCCAATCGGTCTTTTTAGTGTATTCAATTATTTTTCGTAACTTGCGGTTTTGTGGAATTCCTTCAAGGCGGTTCCAACAGGAACAATAAGAAGTCCAACTGCAAAATTTCCTGCCGCGTGCAGAGCGTCCCAGGGAAGTCCTGCTATAATCCAAGCAACCATTCCCTTGAAATCAAGCCCATACATAATTGCTTGTACGGGGGCATAGAGTGTGCCGTAGCAGAGCCCGTGAAGTGCACAGACTATTGAATAAACGGGTACTGCAATTTTGTTGCTCATATTTTTCGGCAAAAGCATTGTAATACCCCAAAGTATAGTCCATATATAAAGATATGGTATCCACCACAATGCAAATCCGTTAAATAATCCAATTATAAACACGAATACATAAATGGGAATAAGTGCTTTTTTACGGTAAACAACGGTATATGTCATTGTGAGCATTCCCAACAAATGTATGTTGGGCAGTGCCTCGGTCATATACTTTGACACAAACATTATGACACCTAACATAGCAAATATAATCAGGTCGGCAAGTTTCTGATATTTCGGGTTTCTCATTCCGCTTTAGTTGCTACAAATGAATATGTTGCGCCCTCGGTGATGTCTGTTGAGTCAACACCTGACATTGCATATTCACCGTCAATATAGAATGCCCAATATGCGCCGTCGGCAGTGTAGTCATACTTAATACCATTTACAGTATCAACCATAAGACCGTATTCGCTCGTCGAACCTGAAATAAGCTCTTCAGCAAGCAGTGCCTCGCCAACTGTTTCGGCATCTGTTTTAATGTCGAAGGATTTTTCTGTGCCATCAAGGTCAACAACCTTGAACACGAAGGTTTTTTGAGTGTCTCCCGCAGGGTTTTCGGTTTCGTCATTACTGCATGCTGCAAAACTAAGTGCCATGGCCGCAATAAGCACAAGTGAGATAACAGACAGTAACGCTTTTGAATTCATTACTTTTTTCATAAGTGTTTTCTCCTTAAATATTTTATTTTTCATACTAAAGGCTTATCGTTATACCGGTTACCGCGGCAACAATAATTTAGAGATTCGGGTATTCCGACTTGGTAATCAAACGCAATTTTCGCCTTCTCAGGTTTAAAAAACCCAATGGCTTCGCTCTTTTTTGCGGCAAAAGAGTTGAAAATCACTTTTTACCTTACGGCGACGGACTCGTTCAGGATTGTCACCTGATTCCCCGTGTCCCGTACCTTATGTATCCATAAGATATTAACACAAAATAAATCACAAATCAACTTGATTTATAGATGAAATAATATTAAAATGTATTTCGTAGGGCGGTGTCCCCGACGCCCCGAAGAATAAGGATGTGATTTGGTGAGAATAAGAAAAAAGACCAAAATGAACCGCAAGCAGATTTTAGTCACCTCTGCTACAACATTGCTTATAATAGCAGTGGCAGGAACAATAATATATTTTGGAGTGCGTGCCGTGAAACTCAATAAATATGAAGATATGAATATAAGACTTCCCCGCAGATTTACAATTACCGCACATACCGGTTGTATGGGCACAGAAGATAATTCAATTGAAGCAATGCACGCAGGTATTGCAAATGGTGCAAATATTATTGAATTTGATGTGAATTTCACAGAAGACGGCAAGCCCGTGCTCGCTCATGATGAGCCCAATGGTGATGAATTGAGTCTTGAGGAGACATTTGAATTCCTCGCTCACAACAAAAATATTGAAGCTAATGTAGATATGAAAAGCACCGCCAATATGGCAGAGGTGCAGAAGCTTGCCGATAAATACGATGTAACAAAGCAGATTTTCTTTACAGGTATTGCTCTTGAAGACGTTGAAGAGGTAAGAAAAAATTGCCCACGAATTTCATATTATCTCAATATGGAGGTTGACAAAGAGAAGAATACCGATGACGAATATATCAAATCACTTGTGAATGATGTGAAAAATTCAGGTGCAATAGGTATAAATTTCAACTATAAAAGCGCAAGCTCTGAATTGGTAAAGCACTTCCACGCAAATATGCTTTATGTGTCAATCTGGACAGTTGACGATAAGCTCTCGATGTATGAAATACTTTCAATGTCACCCGATAACATCACCACAAGAAAACCCGACAAATTATCAGAAATTATCGGTTGATTTTTTCATCAAAATTCGTCAAAATTATTGACTTTTTCGCAAATTTTCATTATATTTAATTCATACCAATTAGGGTGGGGCGGTTTGAAGTTTTATCCGCCCAATCCCAACTATATCTATCGGTTGGAAAGGGGCTGCATAATTGAAAAACAATCCAGTTATCATTGACCTCAAAAACATCAGCGTAAGCTTTGAAAATCAAAAAATACTCAATAACATTAACCTTTATATCCGTGACGGTGAGTTTTTGACCCTGCTCGGTCCTTCGGGCTGTGGCAAAACCACAACTCTGCGTATTATCGCAGGCTTTTTACAGCAGGATAGCGGTGATGTTATTTTCGAAGGAAAAAATATCAATGGTGTTCCTGCCTATAAGCGTCAGGTTAACACCATTTTTCAGCGTTATGCACTTTTTCCGCATTTGAATGTTTATGAAAATATCGCTTTCGGTCTCCGCCTTAAAAAGTGGAAAGAGGATGCAATCAAAGAAAAGGTAAGCGAAATGCTCACTTTGGTAAATCTTAAGGGCTTTGGTCCCCGCAGAATTGACTCTCTTTCAGGCGGTCAGCAACAACGAGTTGCCATTGCACGTGCTTTGGCGGTTAACCCACGCGTAGTTTTACTTGATGAGCCCCTTGGCGCACTTGACTTGAAGCTTCGCAAGGATATGCAGATTGAGCTTAAAAACATTCAGCAGAAATTGGGCATAACCTTTATTTATGTTACACATGACCAGGAGGAAGCGCTTTCAATGTCTGATACCGTTGTTGTTATGAACGGCGGTGAAATTCAGCAAGTCGGTACTCCTCTTGATATTTATAACGAGCCTAAAAACGCATTCGTAGCAGATTTCATCGGCGAGAGTAATATTCTTGACGGCGTAATGAAAGAGGATTTCACCGTTGAATTCAACGGAATTAAATTTCAGTGCGTTGACAAAGGCTTTAAGCACAATGAACCCGTTGACGTGGTTATCCGCCCCGAAGATATTGACGTTGTAGCACCTGAAAACGGAATGTTGCAGGGTACAGTTACATCAGTTACCTTTAAGGGTGTTCATTATGAAATTATTGTTGACATCGACAACTTCAAGTGGATGATTCAGACCACCGAAAAGAGCGAGGTTGGCGATGTGATTGGCATTTCAATCGACCCCGATGAAATGCATATTATGAAAAAGTCACAGTATTCAGGACTTTACGGTGATTACAGCTCATTCAGTGATGAGTTTGACGAGCTTTCTGAGGTAGGTGAGGAATAATGAGAAAATCCTCATTTCTTCAGAAGATGCTTAATGCACCTTATATGCTCTGGTCGGTGTTATTTATAGTAGCACCGCTCATAATGGTGGCTTATTATGCCTTTACGGATGCAAACGGAGCCTTCACCCTTGACAATATCCTGCAAATCGGCGATTACGCGACAACCTTTGTTCTCTCAATCAGCTACGGTGCAATTGCAACGGCAATCTGCTTGCTCATTGCTTATCCTTTTGCCTATTTCCTTGCACAGACTAAGGCTTCTTTTCAGAGTGTTGCAACAATGCTTGTAATGCTTCCGATGTGGATGAGCTTTCTTATCCGTACTTATTCGTGGATTACAATTTTAGGTGAATCCGGTGTAATCAACCGCTTTTTAGGTCTTTTCGGTACCCCGCCCTTGCAGATGCTCAATACGGGTGGCGCAGTTATCTTGGGTATGGTTTATAACTTCTTACCCTATATGATTCTGCCACTTTATACAGCTATGTCCAAAATGGATAATTCACTTGTTGAGGCGGCACAGGATTTGGGCTGTAATAAGTTCTATTGTCTCCGCAAGGTTATTTTCCCGCTCACAATCCCCGGAATTGCAAGTGGCGTTACAATGGTATTCGTGCCCTCTGTAAGTACTTTCTATATTTCACAGAAGCTGGGTGGCGGGCAGATTACTCTTATTGGTGACGTTATTGAGGGTCAGTTCCAGACTGCATACAATTATAATCTCGGCGCGGCACTCTCACTTGTGCTTATGGTTATGATTTTAGTGTGTCTTGGTGTGCTTAACTATTTTACCGACAGTGGCGACGACGGAGGTGTGCTTATATGACAAAAACATCTCCTTTGGCAAAGCTTTATATTGCCCTTGTGTTCATATTCTTATATGCACCAATGATTGTAATGATGGTGTTCTCGTTCAACTCATCAGAGAGCACATATATCTTTGAGGGCTTTTCACTTCAATGGTATGAGCGTTTATTCCAGGATAAAGTCACAATGGACGCGCTTAAAAACACAATTGTGCTTGCAGTCACATCAGCGGCAATTGCCACAATTCTCGGCACTCTTGCGGCGGTGGGCTTAAACTCAATGAAAAATAAATTCGTTAAATCCTCTGTTATGACGGTTACGAATATACCAATGATGAACCCTGAAATCGTAACAGGTATCTCAATGATGCTTTTGTTCGTTTTCGCAGGCGCACTTTTCAGCAAACGTGATGTTTTGGGCTTCGGCACATTGCTTATTGCCCACATTACTTTCCAATTGCCCTATGTAATTCTTTCGGTATTGCCCAAGCTTCGACAGACCGATAACAGAATTTACGAGGCGGCGCAGGATTTAGGTTGTCACCCATTAAAAGCATTCTTCAAGGTGGTATTCCCCGCAATTCTCCCGGGTATTATTTCGGGCGCAATTATGGCATTTACCTTGTCCCTTGATGATTTCATAATCAGCTATTTCACAAACGGACCCGATTTTCAGACCTTGCCCATTCATATCTTCTCAATGACCAAAAAACGTGTCAAGCCCGATATGTATGCTCTCTCAACTCTGATTTTCGGCGCAATGTTCATTCTTCTTATACTTATGAATGTTGCACAGTCCCGTTCCGATAAAAAGCAAAGAGCAAAAAAGGGGGATAACTAATGAAAAAAATTATCTCTCTTGCATTTGTATTGTTAATAGTATTTTCGGTTTTTGTTATTCCCGTATCTGCCGAGGATGAAATTTTTTCAGCGGAAGTTAAGCAATATTATAAAAATCTTGGCTTGCAGGGCACAACCCTCAATGTGTATAACTGGGGCGAATATATCGACGATGAAGAGATTGATGTAATCACACAGTTTGAACATCTTACGGGCTGTGAGGTCAATTACACCACATTTGAGTCCAACGAAAATATGTATTCAAAGCTTTCGGGTGGCGGTGTCAGTTATGACATTGTAATTCCCTCTGACTATATGATTGAGCGTCTTATTTCAGAGGAAATGCTTGAGCCACTTGATTACGCAAATATTCCCAATTATGAAAAGTATTTCAATAGCGAAAAATACGGGCATCTTGTAGAAAACGGTATCAGCGATTATGCAGTTATCTATAATGTGGGAACAACAATACTTATTTATAATAAGAATTATGTTGACGAAGTACCGACAAGCTGGAAAGTCCTCTGGGACGAACAGTACAAAGGCAAGGTGCTTATGTTCAATAACCCCCGCGACGCCTTTGCGGTTGCGCAGTTCGCCTTGGGGCAGAGCATCAATACAACCAACAAAGCAGATTGGGATGCGGCGGCGGAGCTTCTTTTAGAGCAACGTCAGACCGTAAAGCCTGAATACGTAATGGATGAGGTTTTCATTAAAATGGAAAGCGGAGAATATGCTTTCGCTACCTATTACGCAGGCGACTATGAGCTTATGCTTGAAAATAATTCCGATTTGGGCTTTGTGTTCCCCGAAGAGGGTGTAAACACCTTTTATGATGCAATGTGTGTTCCCAAGGGTGCACAGAACAAAAAGGGTGCTGAGGCATTTATCAATTTTATGCTGGAACCCGAAATTGCCCTTGCAAATGCAGAATACATCTATTATGCAACCCCCAACACCGCGGTTATTGAGAATGAAGATTATTCCCTTGCCGACAGTGAAGCTGTTTACCCCGAAAATCTTAAAAATACGCAGGAATTTCACAATCTTCCCACAGATACATTGCAATATATGAATAGTCTCTGGATGAAGGTTAAGGGCGAAAATGACGCAGGCGGGCTTTATGTAGGCTTTTTCTCGGTGATTGCAGTAATAGTTGTGATTTTAATAGTTCACATTTTAAAGAAAAACCGTATGAAAAAGTATTATGATGTATAAAAACGACACATTTTAACAATTTATCACGTTAAAGGCTGACCACAATATATTGTGGTCAGCCTAGTTTTTTATTATTATGAAAAAATCGTTGTTTTTTAGCATTGTACATTTTCACAATGCCCAAAACCACGCAGTTTCAAGGCTTTCAGAGGGTTGACAGAAAAATAGCTAAAATTTATCTGCTTTTTTTGGCTATTATTTTATTGCACAATATATTGACAGAAATGGGAATATACTATAAAATGATACTTGCTCGAATTCTGAACACAAGATATTGTGTGTCAATAAATAACAGTAACACAAAACGGAGGACGTATAAAATGATTGAAAAGATTTTAAAACGTGACGGTCGAGAGGTTGATTTTTCTATTGAAAAAATCGCCAATGCCGTTTATCAGGCAGCCAAGGCAACGGGCGGCAACAACTACGATGAGGCAATGGATATTGCAAAAGCCGCAGTACAATATATTGAGCGTGACGGAATCAAAACTCCTACAGTTGAGCAGATTCAGGACTACGTTGAAAAGACCCTTATCGAGACAGGCCACGCAAGAACTGCCAAGAAATATATTCTTTACAGAGCAGAGCGTTCTCGCGTTCGTGAAATGAATACTCGTCTTATGAAGACTTATGAGGATTTGACCTTCGTTTCTGCAAAGGATAACGACGTTAAGCGTGAAAATGCTAATATCGACGGCGACACCTCAATGGGTACAATGCTCAAATACGGCTCAGAGGGTGCAAAGCAGTTTAACGTGCTTCACATCTTAAAGCCCGAGCATGCAAAGGCTCATCAGGAGGGCGACATCCATATTCACGATATGGACTTCTTAACTCTTACAACTACCTGCTGTCAGATTGACCTTCTTAAGCTCTTTAAGAACGGTTTCTCAACAGGTCACGGCTTCCTTCGTGAGCCCAACGATATTGCAAGCTATTCAGCTCTTGCTTGTATCGCAATTCAGTCAAACCAGAACGACCAGCACGGCGGTCAGAGTATTCCTAACTTTGACTATAGTATGGCTCCCGGTGTTAAAAAGACATATAAGAAAAAGTATATCGAAAACGTTGCAAAGGCACTTGAACTTCTTCACGGCACAGACGATGCAAAGGATGTAGTTAAGGCTATCTGCAATGCTATCGAAGAAAAGAATGGCGTAGCTCCTTGCCTTGCAAATGATAATGATTATCAGCAGTATGAGGCAAAGGCTCTTGTAAAAGAATTCGGCATCACAGCAGAAGACGCTGAGAAAATTCAGAACTTTGCAACAGATAAGGCAGTTAAAGAAACTGACCGCGCTACATATCAGGCTATGGAAGCTCTTGTTCATAACCTTAACACAATGCATTCACGTGCAGGTGCTCAGATTCCTTTCTCATCAATCAACTATGGTACTGATACAACTCCTGAAGGCAGAATGGTAATCAAGAATGTGCTTCTCGCTACTGAAGCAGGTCTTGGTAACGGCGAAACACCCGTATTCCCAATTCATATCTTCAAGGTTAAGGCCGGAGTTAACTATAATCCCGATGATGTAAACTACGACTTGTTTAAGCTTGCTTGCCGTGTTTCAGCACTTCGTTTGTTCCCCAACTTCTCATTTATGGATGCTCCTTACAATAAGGCAACTTATGTTGAGGGCGACCCCAACACAGAAGTTGCATACATGGGTTGCAGAACAAGAGTTGTTACAAACAATTATGACAAATCACGTCAGGTAACAGGTGGTCGTGGTAACCTTTCATTCACATCTGTTAACCTTCCAAGAATTGCTATTAAGGCTCACGGTAACCTTGACTACTTCTTTGAAGAGCTTGACAGAAAGATTGACATTATCATCGCTCAGCTTCTTGAAAGATTTGAAATTCAGGCAAAGAGAAGAGTTCGTAACTACCCATTCCTTATGGGTCAGGGTATCTGGCTCGACTCAGAAAAGCTTGGTATTGATGACGAGGTAAGAGAAGTTCTCAAGCACGGTACTCTTACAATCGGCTTCATCGGTCTTGCAGAAACTCTTAAGGCTCTTACAGGCAAGCACCACGGTGAGTCAAAAGAAGCACAAAACCTTGGTCTTGAAATCGTTCACCATATGCGTCAGCGTACAGACGAAGCAAGCCAGATGACAGGTATGAACTTCTCACTTATCGCAACTCCTGCTGAAGGACTTTCAGGCAGATTTGTAAGAATGGACCGTGAACGTTACGGCGTAATTGAGGGCGTTACTGACAGAAAGTATTATACAAACTCATTCCACGTTCCGGTTTATTATCCAATTTCTGCATTTGATAAGATTAAGCTCGAAGCTCCTTATCACGCACTTACAAACGGCGGTCACATTTCATATATCGAAATGGACGGCGACCCCACACAGAACCTTGACGCATTTGAGGCAGTAGTTCGTTGTATGTATGAAGCAGGCATCGGCTATGGTTCAATTAATCACCCCGTTGACCGTGACCCCGTTTGCGGATACACAGGTATTATCGGTGACACTTGCCCACGTTGCGGACGTAAAGAGGGCGAGGGTGTTGACGTTGAAGTTCTCAAGAAACTCAATGGCTACAAGAAGGACATTCACTGCTGCGACATCAACGAGCTTGAAGAAGCAGATAAAGTGGCACATCCTGTAGAATTATAAAAGGTGAAGAGAGTCGAACACAATAAGGTTTAACGCGGACTCTTTTCCCTGTATCTTCGTTGAAAATCCTCGAAATACGCTCGTATTTCTTGCGGTTTTCGCCTTGATACAGAAAAAATATCCACGCGTTAAACTTCGAAGAACCTAAAATGCCCGAGTTTTCGTGCATTTGGGATTTTCTTCGACGAAGCAATACTTTCGTATTACAAGGAGAAAAAATTTCAAAGGTGCGGGAAATCGGACATTTTAGGCTTATGGTGTTCGGCTCTCTTCACCTTCAATTTAAGGAGGCATAACAATGGCTAAGAAAGAAAAAGTAATGGTTGGCGAAGGCGTAGGATTTGAAAGAATTCGTAGAATTACAGGCTACCTTGTTGGTACTCTTGATAGATTTAACGATGCTAAATATGCAGAGGTGCAGGACAGAGTTAAGCACTCAATCGGCACCGGCAAGGGAGAAATGGAGCAGGTATAATGGCAACGCCTTTAAGACTTGCAGGCGTAATCCGTGAATCCATCGTTGACGGTCCCGGATGGCGGTTTGTGGTGTTCTCGCAGGGCTGTAAGCACAACTGCGAGGGCTGTCACAACCCCGAAACCCACGATATGAACGGCGGATACGAAAGCTCCGCGGAGCGCATAATTGCAGAGATTAAAAAGGACAAGCTTTTAAAGGGCGTAACCCTTTCGGGCGGTGACCCGTTTGAACAGGCAGAGAATTTCTCGGTGCTCGCAAAAATGGTTCACGACGAGGGCCTTGATGTTGTAACCTATACGGGCTATACCTTTGAACAGCTTTACAAAGGAATGGCAAAAAACGAGGGATGGCGTCATCTTTTAGAACAGACCGACATTCTCATTGATGGCAAGTTCATTCTCGAAAAGAAATCTCTCAATTGCAAATTCCGTGGCTCAACTAACCAGAGAGTTCTCGATTCAAAACAATCTCTTGAACAAGGAAGAGCAATAGAAATCGAGATATAAATTAACAGCAGACGACTGACCCCGTCTGCTGTTTTTTAATGCAAAATGCAAAGTGTAAAATGTAGGGCGGGGACTTGCTTCCGCCGTTTTCAATCATCACAAAACGCCTCAAATATGAGTCGTGTTGTAAATCGTACACCTTTGATGAAAGCGTATTTTTCCGACATTCTGCTTGTTTCACATACTGCATTGTCATATTCTTCGAGCAGTTCTTTTTGCTCATCAGTCAGTCTTGAACGCAAAAGTGTAGAAATTTTGGAATATTCATTTATATATCCCTTTTCTTCTTCATTTCGTTGCATTGGTACTTCAATAACATAATTCATCCATAATTCTTCTAATTCTTTTCTCATAGGTGCCTCCTGCCACACTACTTTAAGTAGTTTTTGATAATTATATCCTACAATTTGTAGGATTTAAAGAGGTTTGACTACTTTTTGTAGTATTATACAAAAGCAGGAGGAATTCATTATGGATTACAGACAAAAATTTAAAAATTACAGAATAGATAACGATTTAACACAACAAGATGTAGCTAAGATTTGTGATGTTAGTGATGCAACAGTAGGGCATTGGGAAACATTGAAAAGACATATGCATATTGATTGTATAATAACCTTATGTAGATATTATAATGTTTCAGCTGATTATATTTTGGGACTTGTAAAAGAAGAAAGAGAAATCAAATAATTAACAACAAAAAACTCGGTATTTCTACCGAGCTTTTTATTTTTCATTCAGTTTTATATTTCTCCGCCTGCAGATTAAACATATACGCATAAGTACCGCCGAGCTCCATCAATTCTGCGTGGCTACCGCTTTCAATAATTCTGCCGTTTTCCATAACATAGATTTTATCGGCATTGACCGTGGTTGAAAGTCTGTGAGAAATGAAAATAACTGTCTTGTGCTCTGCCGCCTCAATCATCGCCTGATTAAGATTATATTCAGCAACAGGGTCAAGGTTTGCCGACGGCTCGTCAAGAATAACATAGGGGCAATCCTTGTAGAAAGCACGTGCAATGGCGGTTTTCTGTGATTCACCGCCCGACATCATAATACCCTCGTCGTCAAATTCACGCAAAAGCTCTGAATTTATGCCATTCTTTAATTCCTTATTAAATCCGCTGTGCTTAAGAGCATCAAATACTCTCGCTTCATCGGGGTTGACATCAAGCGCAACATTTTCACCTAACGAGCAGGCGAAAATCTGAAAATCCTGAAATACTGCCGCAAATCTGTCACGATGAGAATCTGCCGTGGCGTTTTTTATGTTTTCGCCATCAATCAGTATTTCACCCTCGGTGGCATCATAAAGTCGCAACAAAAGGTTTGTGAGGGTCGTCTTGCCAGCACCGTTATAACCAACCAATGCAATTTTCTCGTAGGGCTTGATTGTAAGGTTAATGTCCTCAAGAGTTGGCTTGCCGTTGTTGGGGTAAGTAAATGACAAATTTTTAATGGTGATTTCTTTTGGCTCGGTCTTTTTAGCCTCTTCACCGCCATTTTTAATCTTGAAATCTGCATTCAAGAATTCGCGGTATTTGTCAATCATTTTTGCCTGCTCCGAGAAACGAGCCAACGCCCAGACTGTAAGGAATTGGAATGACATTGCAACCGAATGTGCACCGTTAAAGGTCGCTACAAAATCACCGGGAGTAATACTCTCTTTTATAAGCACACAATAACCGAGATAAAGGGGAAGTATGAATAAAAATCCAAGTCCCTGAACACCAACGGTCTGTGTGCAGTTGAGTATTGAAATCTTGTTCCAATACTTTTTCTGATTATCTATAACATCATCAGCCGCATCGTTGTAGCGGTCAATAAGCAGGGGCGAGATGTTGTTCATTCGCACCTCTTTTGCGTAATCCTGCAAATAGAAAACACGCTGAAAATAGTCGGAACGGCGGTGGAATTTTGCATTCTCAATACGGCGTTCCATCATAAGCGTACCAACCTTTTTACTGATTGGTAAGAAAATGCAAATCACACCTAAAATAATTACAAGACACCAAGGGTCAATTGATAAAAGCACCGACGAAATCGTAACAAGTGAAATAATATTGCCTACATACATTCTCACAAGACCTAAAAGGTTCTGAATATTGTCAGATGATGACTCAATTGTGAGAATAAAATTGTTGTAAAATTCGGGGTTGTCGTAGGATTCAAGGTCAAGACTTCTCGCCTTTTCATAAAGCTTCTTGTTAAGTCCGTAATAAACCTTTTCACGCTCAACATTCCAGAAGAATTCACGGAATAACCACGAAATCAGCGTTGAACCGATAAGAATTGCCGCAATAAGTGCTACCGCATAGAAAATCCGTTCAAGATTTTCACCCTCGGTCACCACGTCGATTATGTATTTAACGCCTAAAACACTAATCAATCGTGAGGGCAAAATCATCAGCAGTCCCCATACAAATTCGCCGATAACAAGCAGGGGGGATACGCTGAAAAGTAATCTCACAAAGAAGAAAATATTCGAGGGCATTGAGTGAAGTGTTTTCTCTTTTTCTTTTTTCTTAAACATTTTCACTCACCTCGTTTTCCCCTTTATAGCTTGATGCCTGCAGAGTGAACATTTTACTGTATTCTCCGCCGTTTGCCATCAATTCTGCGTGTGTTCCCGATTCAAGGATTGTACCGTCACCAAGAACAAAAATCCTGTCAGAAAGCACGGCACTTGAAAGTCTGTGCGAAATATAAATAACAGTTTTGTTTTCTGTTACTTTTATAAGATTTTCATACATTTTGTACTCTGCAATGGGGTCGAGTGCCGAGCTTGGCTCATCAAGAATTGCAACCTCAAAATCACGGGCAAAAAGTCGTGCTGCAGATACCTTTTGATTTTCGCCACCTGAAAGTCCTGCACCGTCAATCTCAAATTCACGGGTAAGAACGGTGTCAGCCCCCTTTGGCAGACTCGCAATCTTATCCCATACTCCGCTTTGACGTAGCGCCTTTTCTGCGATTTTCTTTTCCTCGTCAGTGCATTCGTGACACATAATGTTCTCGTTGACCGATACGGCAAAGTTCTTGTAATCCTGAAAAACCGTTGCAAATGCATTTCTCAAGGATGCCACATTATACTCTTTAACATTTATTCCGTTATAAAGAATTTCACCCTCGTCAGCATCGTAAAAACGTAAAAGCAGTTTAACAAGTGTCGATTTGCCCGCGCCGTTTACGCCCACAATTGCAATGGTCTCACCCTTGTTAATCTTGAACGAAACATTTTTAAGAATGGTCTTGTTTGTGCCGGGGTAGCCGAAAGATACATTTCTAAATTCAACACTCTCAAATTCGCATGCCTCTTTACCACCGTCGGTGATTTGGGGCTCATATTCAAAGAAGTCGCGCAAATTCTGGAAGAAAAGAGCCATCTGTGTCATTTCGTCAAAGCTCTCAGCAATACTCTTTGTGGAATCACGTACAGAGTTGATAGAGGAAAGCACAACTGAAAAGTCAGAAATGGAGAGAGCGTTTGTGTATATGAACTGATAACCCGCAAGTGCATAAGTGCCGATAATGGGAATAAAATCGCTGAAAAGTGAGCTGAGCATACTGTAAGCAAAAAGCTTGACGCCATATTTTTTCAGTATAACGATATTTGCATCAATTGCCACTTTGAAACGCTTTATAAGTACCGCAAAAATGTTTGAGGTTCTCATATCCTTTGAGAAATCTTTTAAAAACATTGTGCGTTGAATGTATGCTTTGATTCTGTTGTTGGTTGTCATTTCAAGGTCGCGTTTGTAAACCGCTTTACTCTTGAAAATCTCGATTATAAATACAAGTGTAACGGGTAAAAGGAATAAAAGATACATGGGGTTAATAACCGTAACTGTGGTAATAACGCAGATAAGAGCAAAAACTCCGCCCACAATGTCAGCCACATCCCAACAGATAAGGTCGAAATATCCCGATGACAAAACGAGTGTGGCACGCTGATATTTGTCATAGAATTCGGGGTTTTCGTAACAGCTTACATCAAGCTGTGTTGCCTTTTCGAAAATCTTATTGTTAAGCTTTTTAAGTACAACCTTTGTAGCAACAAGGCGTGTGCGCGATGCATAAGCCGAAATTACATTCACGGTTAAATATGTGCCGAAGAAAAGCAGAAGAGAAATAAAATATTCCTTGAAATCTGCACTGCCGTCAATAATGCTCAAAAGCACTTTTAAGAACAGAATGTTCTGAACATACATTGACAAAACCTTGTTGGATATTTCAGTAACAAAATAACCGATTAAAAGCCTTTTGTCTGCTTCCCAGACAAGCTTTAAAGCATACAGAGTATTTTTAAAAACAGGCACTTTAACCTGCTCGTGAAGCTTAATCCACCTCATTAAAAAACCTCTCTTTCAATAATAAAATTGAAACAAAAATACCGCAGATTATAGATATCTGCGGTTACTAAAATACAATATCCCAAATGAAAAATCAATCGCAAGAAAGGGGTGTTGCTTTGCAGGACGCAGAAAAATTCATGTTTTCAGATTTGCGGTATTTGTTACCAAGCCAGTATCTGTTTGTCATTTTATTCTGCCTCCTTTCAAAATTTTGGTTGAACATTTTATAACTTCTAAATTATAATACTCACTAAAATGTATGTCAAGAAAATATTGACAATTATTTTTCTAAATTATGGATAGTTTTCTTTCGTGCCATGTAACATGTCATGCCTCCCTCTGATGAGGAGGTGGCAAAGCGAATTTCTGTCGTCAGCTCGGTAGCTTTGAGCCTGACCGTTGCCGATGGCAGATAAAGGGAGTGCGAAATGGCATGGCGGTCAAAATTTTAAGCACTAACCGTTTTGGTTGGTGCCTTTTTATTTTTGGCATAATAATATTTATATAATTTTGTATTGATTTCGACAACTGTGATTTGATATAATAAAATATATAAAAGTAACCACACAGGAGGGATTCTCATGTCGGCACGCACTAAGAAAAGAATTTTAGAAATCGACCCGTATTTAGAGCCTTTTGCTTCGGATATTGATTTACGAGTTGAGCTTTTTAAGCGTAAGAAAAAAGAGTTAGTTGGTAAGGGTTCCCTTGTGGATTTCGCTAACGGATATGAATTTTTCGGAATTCACCGCACAGAAAACGGTTGGGTTTACAGAGAATGGGCACCCGCCGCCGAAAAAATGTATCTTACAGGCGATTTTAATGCTTGGAATACCGAAAGTCATCCAATGACCCGACTCCGGAACGGTGTTTTTGAAATCTGTTTAGAGGGCAAATCTGCCTTGCAGGTGGGTCAGAAAATTCAGGCAATCGTTGTGCATAACGGTGAGCTTCTTCGCCGAGTGCCCTCTTACGCTACAAGAGTTGTGCAGGATCCTGTCACATATCTCTGGTGTGCTGAAATTGAAGACACCTTAAGCCCTTATCCTTGGACTGACGGCGGGTTTACCCCCGAAAAAACACCTTTTATCTATGAATGCCATATCGGTATGGCGCAAGAAGAGGGCAGAGTGGGCACATATAACGAATTCCGTGAAAAAATATTGCCGAGGGTTAAGGATTTGGGATATAACACCATTCAGATTATGGCGATTATGGAGCATCCATATTACGGCTCGTTCGGTTATCAGGTGTCAAACTTTTTCGCTCCATCTTCACGTTACGGTACGAGCTATGAATTAAAACAGCTTATCGACACCGCACACAGTATGGGAATAACCGTTTTGCTTGATGTGGTACATTCTCACGCAGTTAAAAATACCAATGAGGGTCTTAACGAATTCGACGGTACAGTTTATCAGTATTTCCACGAGGGTGCCAGAGGTGACCATGGCGCGTGGGGAACTAAACTGTTTGATTACGGCAAAAACGAAGTGCTTCATTTCTTGCTTTCAAACCTTAAATATTGGATGGAAATTTTCCATTTCGACGGCTTCCGTTTCGACGGCGTAACCTCAATGCTTTATCACGACCACGGTTTAGGAAGCGCCTTTACAGATTACAGTATGTATTTTTCACTTAACACCGATACTGAGGCTGTAACTTATTTGCAGTTGGCAAATGATTTGATTCATAAACTCAATCCCAAGGCAATTACCGTTGCCGAGGATATGTCGGGTATGCCGGGAATGTGTGTGCCCATATCAGCGGGCGGTATTGGCTTTGATTACAGACTTTCAATGGGTGTTCCTGATTTATGGATAAAGACAATCAAAGAAAAAGCCGATGACGATTGGGATATTATAGAGCTTTGGTATGAGCTTACAGGTCGCAGACCCAAAGAGAAGAATATCGGTTACTGTGAGTCACACGACCAGGCTCTCGTTGGCGATAAAACGATTATGTTCAGACTTTGCGATGCCGAAATGTATACTCATATGAGTAAGCTTACCGAAAGCCTTGTAGTCGACAGGGGAATTGCCTTGCACAAAATGATAAGATTGCTCACCTCATCATTGGCAGGCGAGGGATATCTTAACTTTATGGGTAATGAATTCGGTCACCCCGAATGGATTGATTTCCCCCGCGAGGGCAACGGCTGGAGCTATCATTACTGTCGCAGACAATGGAGCCTTGCAGACAATGAGCTTCTTCGCTACGGTGGACTTAATGAGTTCGACAAAGCAATGGTCAAGCTTTTAAAGGAAGAAAAAATCCTTGAAAAGTCACCTGTAAACCGCTGGATGCATAAGGAAGATAAAATTCTTATTTATACCAAAGGCGATGTGGTATTTGCGTTCAACTTTAATCCCACAAAATCCTTTGAGGGATATTATATCCCAACAGGCAAAACGGGCAAATATCAGGTGGTGCTCACAACTGACGACGCCCAATTTGGCGGTTTCTCAAGAGTGAACACATCTCATAAATATGAGGCAACAAAAACTCCTGCTGATTGGAAAGGATTTTCCTGCTATCTCCCTGCAAGAACGGCATTAGTATTTAAAAAGGTAAAATAAAACAAAAACAAGCACCAACCGTATTGCGTGATACTCCAAGCGGAGTATCACGCAACTCTATTCGCCTACGGCGAGTGATATTGCTACGCAGTGTTATTCGGCTTTTAGCCGAGTGATATTTGCTTCGCAAGTTATGGACGAATAGAATATCACTAAGCCCTTCAGGGTTTAATATCACTTTCTTTTGAAATATCTCGCCATAGGCGAGGAATTTTCAAA